>PBHR01000005.1 GCA_002720275.1 Methanobacteriota archaeon | reverse complement strand
TGCATTCCCTAATGATGCTAATGAAACTGATGACAGTGATGGTGATGGAGTTGGAGATAATTCAGATGCATTCCCTAATGATCCTGATAAATCTGTAATTGAAGAAGACGATTCAACAACAAATGACACGGCAAATGACACGGCAAATGACACGGCAAATGACACAGCAAACGACACAGTAAATGAAACAATCTCTAATCAAGAAGATAATGTTGATGCTGATTCAAATACTGAACAGGAAGATATAGATGAAAATAATGGTGATGTTGGAGAATCTAATTCAGAAGAAGTAACAATTTATGGATTAAAGCCAGAAATGTTGGCATTTATTACCGGTATTTTGATGACTTTAGTAATAATTTCATTAATATTTATGCAAACTAAAGTCAGATCATTAAATCAACAATTGAAAGAATCAAAAGAAATTAGTGAAAGATGGTTAAGTTTAGATTATGATGGTGATGGAGAAATTTCAGATAAAGAATTTGAAGCATATAAGTTAATTCATGGTAGTGAAAACAAAGAAGAATCTGATGAAGAAGAAACACCTTCAGATGAAGAAGAAACATCTTTAGAAGAAGAACTAACTTCAGAAGATTGAATTAATTTTGTAAAATAACACATGTTGCTTTATAATTCCTAAATAGCCAAGGGAATTGTCTAGGGAAAAATAACCATTCTTTTGGTTTGTAAAAGGGCATAAAAATTCTAGCAATATTTTTTACTAATTCTGTAGGCTTTCTGTGATCATTACTTGTGATGATTGAGCTTTCAATAATTGTTGTATTTGGAAAGAGTTGGGCCATTTCTTCAATATTAGGACGAAACATAGTATCGATTGGATCGGGGTGATATGGGAATTTATATGGTCCAGAAATAAAGAAGTAACCGTTTTTTGGAATTAATTCAACTAATGAATCACAAATTTCCTTTCTGCTTTCATTAGGTACATGTTCTAATAGATTAGAACATATTACAGATTTAAAACCGATATCTTTTAATTTTTTCATAAATTTTGGGTCGGTGACATCACCTACTAAGTCTACGCCTTTGTGTTCTTTAATGTCTATATTTACTACTTTGTATCCTTTTTCTCTAGCGGGCTTGAAAATAAATTCATCAATCCAAGGTTGTCTTTTTTTAGCGAGTTCATCATCAGAACTTCCAAGATTGCATAAAGGAAAAACATCATTGTGATGTAATTTATACATCATTTCACCAATAAATTTTGCTTCTTCAAATAGCATAATGATTCCAGGACAAATTCTCCGAAAATATATTTGATTTTTATTTTTTTGGAAATTTAATAATAATTAATAATTTTAAAAAGGTAATTTTAATGGTGTTGATGCGTAACTGTCATAGAGTGCCTTTTGCCGAGACTCTATATGGGAATCACTGAGGCTGATTTGCGATGGTGGCTTTCCGGTTATGATGTAAATGAAGTTATGATTGGTGCAGTAGCGTCTCATTCAGCCTTACAAATATTGCATGGTGCAAAATCAGAGGGTTTTAGGACATTAGCAATTGCAGTTGGTGCAGATAAGAGAAGGCTTTATTCTGCATTTCCTGGTGCTGAACCTGATGAATGGTTAATGCTTGATGATTATAAAGATCTAATGAACCAAGTTGAGTGGCTTAGAAAGAAACAGGTAATTATTATCCCTCATGGTTCTCTAGTAGAATATCTTGGTGCAGATAATTATAGTAAGTTAGAATTGCCAACATTTGGCAATCGTGAGATATTAAGATGGGAGTCTAGTAGGGAAAAGCAAAGATTATGGTTAAAGAATTCAGGTTGTAAAACTCCCAAAGTAATTAAGGATCCAAGGGATATTGATAGTCCTGTAATCGTGAAATATGCAGGTGCAAAGGGCGGAAGAGGATATTTTATCGCCAGAGATTACAGGGACTTTAGAAGAAATGTAAATTTGGATGAAGAATTTACAATACAAGAGTATGTACTAGGTTGTAGGTATTATCTTCACTTTTTCTTTGATCCTTTGGCTGATGATGGATATCAAGTGCATGGTGTCAAATCAAATGCAGGCAATACATTGGGAAGACTTGAATTAATGTCCATGGATAGAAGGGATGAGTCTAATGTGGATGAGTTTTACAAGTTAGGTTCACTTAGAGATTTACGTGAAATGTCTTTGGAACCTTCATTCGTAGTTACTGGAAATATGCCCGTAGTTTTACGTGAAAGTTTACTTCCAGAAGCATTTAGAATGGCGGAGGGAGTTGTAGCAACATCATTTGAATTAGAGGAAAATTCACGTGGTATGATTGGCGCTTTTTGTTTAGAAACAATTGTCACAGATCAATTAGAATTTAGGGTTTTTGAAATATCAGCAAGGATTGTAGCGGGATCCAATCCTTTTGTATCTGGTTCATCATATTCAGATATTAATGAAAAAGGAATGTCTACAGGTAGAAGAATATCTCGTTGTATTAAAAAGGCAATAGAGACAGGGAATCTTAATAGAATTCTATCTTAGTCTTCATGAGGATCTATATCAATTGGAATTAAATGATTGTCATACTCATACATTGCAATTTTAAGAGGATCTAATACAAATCTAATATTTGCTTCATCAATTCCATAAATTGATACTAATTCTTCTTTGAATTCTTCTCTTAATGTTGTTTCATCTACAAATATTGGAGCACCCATTCCAATTTGTAAAGCTCTGGCTCCGATAATTCTTGCTCTTTCAAAACGTGTATGTGTTCTTATTGGTTTTACCAAATTAGTCACCTGCCCTTCGGACATTAAGCGCCACTTACAAGCCATTATTAACACTGACGAGTGAATGCAAGAGGTTATGCATGTCTTTTTCTTGGCCCAAACATGGGTGATGAAGATAATACAAATTATCATTATTTCATCCCCCTTGTTATTGTATTCCTTTCAATTTTAGTGGTTGCTACGGGGGGTTTTATTCGAATTAATGATGCTGGAGAAAGTTGTCCAGATTGGCCAAAATGTTTTGGTAGTTGGTCTTTTGATATTTCAGAAAGTGAACAAGAAGCATATTGGGAAGAAAACCCTGAAGAAATTGATTCAAGGGGGATTAATCATAGATACACAACTTTTGAAATATTTACTGAATGGTTCCATCGTTTACTAGTTGCAGTGGTATTATTACCAATTTGTGTTTATAATCTAATTAAAGTTAAGAATTCAAAAATAGAATTAAATCCAAAAGTCCATTTAATGAGCGTTGTTGTATTTTTATTATTAATTACTCAAGCAATTGCAGGAGCGATTACTGTAATGTTTGACAATGCAGATTGGTCAGTTTCAGTACATTTGACTTTGGCATTATTATTTATTTCTGCATCACTTTATCAATATTTGTTATGGGCTAAGGATTTAGGTAAATTACCAAATTCAATATTTGTGACAAAAGAAATAATTTCTAAAATCAAATTTTTATTAAATTTAATGACCTCATTTTTGTTTTTATTATTGTTTATTGGTGCTTGGTTAGCAACATCTGAGGGTGGTCATTTTGCAGCAGCATGTTCTATTGGTTGGATGGAAGGTTGGCCTTTATGTCAAGGTAAATTAATACCTGATTTTCAAATTGATGGGACAAAAATTCAAATGATGCATAGAATTGTTGCTATGTTTGTTGGTATATTTTTATTCTATGGAGTTTACAAAATAAATAATATATGTAAGGAAAAAACACCTTTAATTTCAAAGTTATTGTTGATTGGTTTGTGTTTAGTAATTTTAAATGGAATTATTGGTGGGAGTTATGTAATTTTTGCTGATTCGCAAGGTTTTCCAGAATATCTTTCGTTATTACATTTGATGTGTGGCTCATTATCTTTATTATGTTTCATTATTGCGGTGTTAATTGTTAAAGTCTCAGAAGATTATCCTATGGAAGATGAATAAAAATCGGTGGTAATATGGAAAATAATGTGATAAAGCCAAATTTATTTTCTATTTTGATTAAATTAATGAAATTAAGAGTTATTGTTTTGCTTCAAATTACAGCTATTTGTGCAATTTTAGTACATGACTTAATTTCACGTCACGGTTTAATTGATGTAGAAAGAACTTGGTCAGATACATTTTTTACAATGTTTATTACAATTATTGGAGGCACTCTTTCAGCAGGAGGATCTAATGCAATTAATATGTGGTATGATTCAGATATTGATGTTTTGATGAATCGGACAAAAAAAAGACCAATACCTCAAGGACATATTTCTCCTAATCTTGCTCTATTTTTTGGTATTTTCATATCAATACTTGGGTCTTCTATATTTTTAATTTTAAATTGGAAGGCAGCATTTTGGTCATTTTTCTCTGTATTTTTTTATGTATTTGTATATACAATTTGGCTCAAAAGAACATCACCACAAAATATAGTGATTGGAGGAATAGCTGGAGCCACACCACCATTGATTGGTTGGGCTTCTGCAGCAAGCGGAACAATTGAATCATTGAACCCATTTGATTTAGGTTCACCAATTCCTTGGATGTTATTCGCTTTGATTTTTTTGTGGACACCACCTCACTTTTGGGCACTTGCCCTTTATAGATCTGGTGAATATGCAGATGCAAAAGTTCCGATGATGAATGAAGTTAAAGGAGCTGAGCATACTCTTTTCCAATCTAAGATTTATTGTTTTTCATTATTTTTCTTAGGCTCAGTACCATGCTTTTGGCCTGAATCAGGCCTTCCTTTATTATGGGCATTTGTATCTGGTGGACTTACTTTTTGGTATTCAAAATCAGTTTGGGAAATTGATCCAAAAGAACCTATGGATGAAAATGGGAGAATGCCAAAAGCCGCTAAATCATTTTATAGATCCTTATATTATTTGGGTTGGATGTTTTTCTCTTTTGTAATTGTAGTAATTATTCCTCCAGATATGTTGGGATTCTTTGGTCCATTAGATCTTTAGAGAGGTTGAATTGAACCGTCATATTCATGATAGATATGTTGGTCGCAAGTTTGCTGCGACAGTCGCATAGCCTGGTATTGCGCAGGATTGCTAATCCTGTGGTGTTTCACCTCGAGGGTTCAAATCCCTCCTGTCGCGCCATTGAATTATCGTACGATAATACGTTAAATACAAATGCTAATTGAGTTCGTCTTAATTTTATGAAACGATTTGTAATTTTAATCACTTTGTTGATTTTCACTCCTTATTTTTCAGGATGTTTTGGAGACGATATTGAGGAACCTTCAGAAGAATCCATTGATAATAAGCTAGAACCTACTAACCTTGCTCCAGTTTTGATGATGTGGGACCAAGAGATATCATATGGTTCGCAATCATTACTTACAGGCACATTATGGGATGAATTTATAGATCAAACTACGATAGAGATTACAGTTTATGAAATTTATAATGAGACTAATGTATTTACATTTACAATTAAACCCAGTAGTGATGTGTGGAATATAGATTTAAATCTGTCAGATCCAGGACAATATCTTGTTACTGCTAAAATTACAGATTCTGAAGGGAAAATCGGAGATGAGAAAGAGATAATCTACACTATAGAATATCCTTTAGAGGAAGAAGCAAGGTTATTAGTTGCTTATCAAGAAGAAAAAGATGAAAATACTATTTTAGGAGGGATAATTTATGGAAGTATTAACCATGTTTCTGTAGAGTCTTGTTCCATTTCATATTTTCCATCAATTGGAGGAGTAATTAATGGAGTTCTAGATTCAGATAATTATACATTCAATATACATGTTTCTTCTCAAATTAATAAAACAGGAACTATTATTGCAATTTGTGGAATTTGGACATTAACAACAGTAAGTATCCCCTATCAAATCCCATTAAGTGAGGAAAACACCTCTGGTGAGGATTCAGATTTAGACGGAATTATAGATTCAGAAGACAAGTGTCCTAATTCAAATGGTTTTGTTAATCCAGATGGGTGTAGCGAAGATCAGATAGATTCAGATGGAGATGGAGTAAATGACTCTGAAGATCAATGTGAGGGTTATGATGATAATATTGATCTTGATAATGACAATATTGTTGATGGTTGTGATGATATTATAGATTCTGATGGAGATGGCATAAATGATGAAATTGACCAATGTAAATATGATCAAGAGACACAGAATGGATATCAGGATGATGACGGTTGTCCTGACGAAGCACCAATAACATGGACGCCTCAAGACTCTTGGTTATGTCAAAATGGAACAGGGCCCTGGGTCAAAGATTATAATTCAGAAGAAGGATATAGTGCTAATAATAACGGTGCAAGTAATGCTGGAGGTAGTGATGATAATGCAGGGCCATGGTTCCAGTGTAAAAATCAAGTAACCTTGACAGATGGTGAAATGGTTATAATTTCTAATGGAATTCCTAATCATGACTTTATCTCTACAATGGGTTGTTGTGCTGATGAAGTTAACCTTGAGTGGCACATTACATTAAATCCAATGAATGATACAACAGGAGGGCATACTTCAACTAATTGCCCTGCTTCTGAAGGAAGATGGGAATGTGCACCAGATAGAGGTGCGGTAGCTGTTGCGGTAAATGGCGTTCCTATTTATGGGCCCGAAGAAGGACCTGGCGGAGATGCTGTAGCTTTACATTTTGATTATTTTGATGAAGATCGGCAACCCATTTTCTTAGGCTATTGTACAAGTCATTCTGCTGGAAGTAATTTCCATTATCACTATGATGCTCAATGTCAATTTTGGGAGCCTCCAGCAGGAGATGATATGAGTAATTATGGAATTTCAGAACTTGATGACACACAGCATAGCCCAATTATTGGATGGGCATTTGATGGTTATCCAATTTATGGAATGTATGGGTATGGAGAAGACGGTCAAACAGTTAAGGCAATAACATCCTCTTATGCAGTTGAAAGAACTCAAGAAGGAGGGGATCAAGGATATAATGGAATTGATGATTGGAATTATAATGATGGCCTTGGTGATTTAGATGAATGTAATGGCCGTTTTGGGCCTACACCAGAATATCCTGAAGGAATTTATCATTACGTAAGTACACCACTTTCAGGAGACCCTACTTTAGTAACTGATACTGATGGAAACCAGGTTGCAATGATTGGTTTCCCTTACTTTTTACTTTGTTATCATGGAATCGCTAATGTAAATGAACAAACCTCAGGAGGAGGTCAAGGCGGTGGTGGCGATGATCCCGATTGCTCAGGGCATGGAGAAACATGGGGCCCTGGAATAGGCCCACCTCCCGAAGGCTGTGGTGGAGGGCCTCAATCGACTCAAGGATATAGTTACAATTCACAAAGCTCACAAAGCGTAAAAAACAATGAAATAAGTAATAATTTCAATTATCTAATCTTGTTTTCAATTGGAATTGTAACTTTTTTGTTTTCAAAGAGTTTGTATTACTTTAGAACTGATAATACCGATTCAGTTATATCATAAACCTTTTTGGTTAATCCATGCAACTTAGAACAATTTTAATTTTTTCAATTTTAATTTTTTCATCTTTAGCAGGATGTGTTGAAGATGTTCGTGAAGAACAGAAAGTGGAAAAAAATGAGGATTTAAGGAAATTAGACGATACAATCATTACTACAAATAATGACACTACAACAATTGCTGGTCTTGAAAACAACGGCGACATTATCATACCTAATAATTCGATACCAGTCCGAGAAATTGACACATCAAATATGACTCAAGAAGAATGTGAAAGAGAGGGTGGAGTTTGGGTTGAAGTCCTTGAGGATCGCAGTGGAAATACAAGTTATGCTATGAGCACTATTAGAAAAATAGGGGGCATTATAGATAATAATTCAATAGATGATTACGATAATGATAATTCTAGCGGCCTTAATTGGGATGAATTTGTCGAAATTTGGAATTTTGTAGAAGGTGACAATTTAACTAATGACTCACAAATTTACAGAGATTTATTTTCCTCGTTTTATGATGTTGATTTTGATTCAGACGGTGAACTTAGCATAACTGAATTACTTAGGGCTCAAGATGAAATTACAATGAATACTAGACCTTCTTGGTGTAGTTTTAGAGATATCATCGTTGAAGTTACGCAGGAACTGTGTGAAGAACGAGGCGGGACTTGGACTGAAGCACCAGACCGTGAAGACCAATCATATTGTGAATTCGAAGAGGAAGAACGTGAAGAATCAGAAAGAAACATGACTCAAGAAGATTGTGAAAGGCGTGGCGGGACTTGGACTGAAGCACCAGATCGTGAAGGCCAATCATATTGTGAATTCGAAGAGGAAGAACGTGAAGAATCAGAAAGAAACATGACTCAAGAAGATTGTGAAGAACGTGGTGGAACTTGGACCGAAGCTCCAGACCGTGAAGGAGAATTTTACTGTGATTTTGATGATGAAGAAGACCGAGAAGAGGAAGAAACATCTGAAAATACTCCACAGGAAGATTGTGAAGAAAGTGGCGGAACTTGGATAGAAGATAGAAGAGAATGCCAATTAGAAAGTGCTGAAGATGAATCAGACAGTTAAAAATTTAATATTTTTTGATTATTAATAATCATCCTCATCTTCGTCATACATATCCCATGCGCCTGATTTAATCAAGTGGTCAATTCTACGACTAGCTTTCTTCCTTTGTTGTATTGAATATGGTATTAATACACAATTCAAACAAATGATTATGATTGTAATTAATCCAGCAACTTGGAAGGTTGATTTTTCTAAGTAATCTAGCAACTCTACTTCAAAATCAGTTCCAGTAATTGTTTCTGGTGGTGGTGGTGGTGGTGGTATCCATTCAGGGTGGTATTCTGAAACATCGACTTCGTCCACTTGAACTTCAATCCAATTCCCTTGAATTGGAGACGTTCTTTCATTTCCAAGGGAGTCTGTTGGGGCTAAATAGTAATAATAAACCCTATCAGGCCTTATTCCAATGTCTATTTCGATATTTTCAAATTCTCCATCAGAATAAGTTGTTAAAACATTTGTACCAGTGTCAATGTATTCAATAGAGGCTCCAGGATTGATGCTTTCATATGTTTCCAGAGGTATTGCAAATTGTAGATCCGTTACATATTGTTCAGTCCTATAGAGTTTAAAATCAACTGACTCTGAAATAGTCATTGGCCAATTCCATTTTAATTTAACAGAATAACAGCGTGAATAATCCAAATTTTCTTTCAAGCAACTAGAAGAATTATCATAAATAACTTCTTGATTTAGATTACTTAAAATTATTAATGGTGCCTTATTATCTCCACAAACACCTTCTCCTAGTCCATTTTCTTTAATTCCTGAAACGCCACCATTTTCCCACAATGTTTCACCTTGTCTATTTGTAGCCACTATAACATAAGATGCACAAATGTCTGCAGCTAATGGGCTTGGATCATACCATCTTTGATCAAAGTCCTGCTTGTAACAATTTTCAACTTCTAAACTATAGTTTTGGTCATTAGAATCTAATTGATCTACACATTGGACTGCAATTTCTGTTTCACTAGATGTTAGTGAGAGGGGTGTATTAATTTCAAATGAATCTGATAATTTACCATTTGTAAGTTGTTCCCAATCTTCAGGTGATGTGCCATTTAATGAATTAAATGGAATTAAAAGACCTTCAGTTCCGATATTTCTATATATTTGCCATTCTAAAACAAATGGGTTATTTGTGTCTCCAATTATATTCCATTGTAATGTCATTCCACCTGCTTTGTATGGTATTGCCTCTAAATTTTCTATTGAGAGGTTGATTGATGCAAAATTTGCAGTGATTAAGAACATCCCATCTGTTGGTGTTCTGATATGGTACAAACCGTCATTTTGAACTAAGGTCGTGTAATCAGAGTCTAATTCTATAGGAGTGTCATCTGTGGTATTATCAATCCAAAAAATCTTTATTGAACTATTGTCAGTCACTTCATTAGGTAATAATTTATCTAAATCTAGTGTCATTTCTAGCCTTTCTAAACCAGGATCTTGACCTGGATTTAAACTGTTAATTGTATTTATATCTAAAGTATATAATGGAGTAAGGCTTTCATCAATTGAATATTTGAAAAACTCAGGGACTAGTTCGAAATTAACGTCAACATATGCCGTGGATCTTGTAGGTGCAACACCATAAATCATATCTCCTCCATATGAGAAGAAAGTTGTGTTAACAATAACTAATTCAAAATCTACAAAAATCACACGATCTAATGAATCGGTTACAGTTAGCGTCATTTGATGAGTCCCAGTCCCCATATGTCGCGCTGTTAAATTTACATCTTCCCCCGTTGCCATTGACCATCCATTACGTGCCCAATCAAATGATAGGGGTGTTGGCGCGTTAGAACTTACTGAAGCAACTAAATGGATTGTATCATCAAATGTAAAAATACCATCTTCTCTTTCTAGAATTACTGATGCATTTAATTCGCCTGCAATTATGTCAGTAGGGATGATAATCATGTTATCTTCTGTATTTTCATCATAATATGATTGATATGCTTCATCAATAGTTAGTGTTAGGTTTGTTAGCCCTGGATTTAAAAGATCAAAATAACAAATTTCTGATTCTCCAGGGTGTAAATCTATATCTCCACATATTTGTATTATGTCTGTATAACTCCCATCATATATTTGCTCAAGCTCAAGATCATAATTGTATGAAGACACGTTCCCATTATTTTTTACAACAACTTTCATTGAATTTAAACCTGCATACCATACTCCATCTTCAGGATTGATTACTGATTCAGGAGTATTAATCGTAATGTCTAATGTATCATCAAAAATTATTTGTCTTGAATGTTGATTATTTAGATGATTCATGTCTTCTCCTACCGTAAATAATCCATATTTTAGCCAAAAGAAACCTTCTCTTGGAGAATTTAGAAATGGCAATTCTACACTAAAGGAGGTTAAATCTTCAGTTTCAGTTGGGAAATTTACTGTATTTGTCATTGATTCGGCAAAAACAACATCTCCATCTAATAACTGCCATCCGATTTGAGCAGGACTATTTTGTTGCCAATTCTCGACCGAACCATTTAGGAAAAGAGGATAATCTTTATTTGAATTGTAAATAGTATCTCCATTGTATATGTTTAAATTAGCAATTTCGGGCAGAATGTCATAATTTGTATCTACAACAAAATCTGTAAATGCATCAACTATTGTAATTACGACATAAATTTCATCATTTGCAGGGTTTACGTCATTATCTTGAAATCTAACTTCTAAAGTATAATCTCCGCTATTCACTGGTTGAAATGTACTAAATGAGATTAATTTTCTTGAGTTAGGCGCTATGTTCGCAGTAAATTTCGTTCCATTTTCAATGACATTATTTTCATCGCACCCTGTTGCAGACATATCTCCTGAGCAAAAATCCCATTCAATCCACTTAATTGCATTAAATGCGTCATTATTATCTAGGTTTTTAACATATATTTCTATTGTGACTAAATCTTCAATAGGGTAACTAACTCCATTTTGAAAATTTTCGGTTTCTTCAAACCCTAAATCAATATTTGCATTTGCAGAAACAGTACTAATTGGAATTATTGATAATGAAAACATTACAACTAAAAATAGGCTAATTCTTACCATTTTTTTGTTGGCCGAAAAATCAGCAACACCCACGCTTGTATAACCCACGAATTAATAGGACTCATTAATATCGTAAATATCAAACGGTTACATGATGGGAAAAGAGACCGATTTCGAACATTTATATTTTTTTTGAAAACATTTTATTTTCAAAATTTTTAGTTTATTTTTTAATTTATCAACATCAGTCTTATGTCCTTTGCCGAACCTCTTAGTTTCGTGAAGAGAGGCCAAGACGAGTTTTCCCGAGATGAAAATGCAATGACTGCTGTAATTGAATTTTTATCAGCATTCATTTTATTCCTCATGTTAGTAACTGCATTTTTATCACTTGCACAGTTACAATTAGGGCCAAATACACCCGATATTGATAGATTGGAGAGATCTGCTGTAGAGGCAATGGATAAGCTTACAGGAAGTGAGGGATATCATATTCCCTTTGAAAATGGAATAAAAGATGCTGGAAATGCAACTATTGATTGGCATTTATTGTCTCCCGAAGAATTAAATTCTGGTGCACTAATACCTGGTCTTTTAAGCGAAAGAGGAAGATTATCCATAATGAAAGTAGATTCTTTGAAATCTTTAACAGAAGATACTTTTAGTAAGGGGTTAGGATTGAATGAGGATTATGATGTTCGGTTATTGGTTCGTGTGGAATCCTCTCCTGATTCGTCAAGAATCGGGGAATTGTTATTTGATGATGGAACTCACAGAAACAGCTCATTTTCAAGTGTTTCAATAAGTAGGACCTTACATATGGCAGATGAAGTTGTTTTAGTTAGTTTAGAAGTACACTTAGGCGCTGGATTTACTGATAAGTTATTAATGACAGAAATCATGATTGACCCGGCTTCAGGGGGGCCAGAATGGATTGAATTGTATAATCCAGATCAGTTTGCGGTGAATTTGTCTGGTTGGAGTGTTTCTAAAATTACAAATGGTGTTGTTTCAGCGCACGAATTAATTACTTATGGAGTGGTTCCAGGGGAAAGTTTCCTTTTGTTTTCAGGTAATCCCTCAATCCAACAAAATTTAGGAGATGCATTAGTTGTTGATTTAGGGACTTCTGGGGTATTGGGTAGTGGACTGATTGATTCAATACAATCAAATGAAGGCCATATTTCATTCCAGTATGCAGAATTTAATTCGGCATTAACATATGATTTAATTAATTTCCATTGGGATAATACTTGGAATATTAATGCAGGATACTCTTTAGTCTGGAATTATGGTGAATTTTCAAACTCCTCTAATTGGATTCCTTTAGAAGACGGCACTCCGGGTTCAATATAACCCATGATTTCATGAACCTATTCATTACACGAGGTAACGAATCACATGGAATCTGCTACCGGTTATGTCCGAGACCGATGTGTAACAGGAATACACGGTCTTGATGAAATATTACGTGGAGGTATACCATATGGCTCTACAGTTTTAGCAGCTGGGTCCTGTGGTTGCGGAAAGACAACATTGGGTTTGGAATTTTTAGTTAGGGGCGCAGAAAATGGAGAGGCTTGTGCACATTTTACAGCTACGGAACCATCTGTAAAACTACTTGATAATGTACGCCAGTATGACTTTTTTGATATGAAGATGGTCGATAAAGGTTTGATTAATGTTTTTGATATGGACGTGCTATATTCTTGGCTAGGATTGACCAAAGCGACATTTGATTTGGGAGACATTCATGCTTTAATTAAAGCTATTACAGATATAGTAAATACAATTGGAGTTACTAGATTAGTAATTGATTCAGTGACAACATTATGTTATAAAATTCAAAGTGAACAATTGATTAGAGATTTTCTTTTTACTTTAGGTAAGAAATTATCTACTTTAGGTTGCACGACATTACTGATTTCTGAGATTACATCAGAAAAATCAGGAGTTAATATGTGGTCTTCTTTCGGTGTTGAAGAAGCAATTAGTGATGGAATCATTGTATTAGGTGATGTTGAAAGGATGGGGCATTTACTAAGATTCTTACAAGTTGTTAAAATGAGAGGAACTTCTCATAGTAGAGCAAAGTATGCAGTTGAATTGACCTCAATTGGGGTGATGCTTACTCCGATGTTAAAATGGGGTTCTTCTGGTTAGAGGTGAATTAAATGATAGAATTAGATCAAAAAATAGCTGAACAATTGAGTGATGTTGGATTAAATAGTTCAATGCAAGTTAGATGTGGTACTTCGAATTCATTTACAGTAACAGCAAGTGTACTTAATCCCCTGATTAACGTTTTTGAGATGGGAGGAGTTTATATTTCAGCTTCTAGAGGTGCAAATGAAATAATTGAAGGTTTAGAATCATTAGGGATTCCCACGGGCAATATCCAGTTTTTAGATATGGTTTCATCAGGGATTTTAGGTGGTACGAATACTGAACATGCCAATATTTCATATATTGATTCACCAATTATGCTAGAAAGTGCTTTACTAAGAACAATGTACCATTTTAGAAAAAAATTAACAGAAAGAAATTTTGTAATTTTAGATAGTGTGAATGCATTAGCAATTTATAACGAAGAAAGAATGCTAGCAGAATATTTACACACATTTGTAAACACTTTCAGACAAAGAGAAGTATTATCAGTTATAATTAATGTTCCAGATCAAACACCTCCCGGTGTTTTAGCAAATTTAGATTTATATTGTACAGATTTAATTGACAGAGGTCAAATAGTAATAAATTAAGGAGGTTAAAATTTGACAATAAATAATAAATTTGATATTTCCCGAGAGGATGAACAATTTTTCGGGAAAATGGGGAGCTTTGGAATACCTAAATTTGATAAAATTATGAATGGTGGCGTACCAAGGGGTTTCACGATACTTGCTTTAACGGATCCTGGAGCAGGTGCAGAATTATTTGCCAAACAATTCCTTTCACCCTGTGAGGAGCCAGAGAATACTATGTATATTTCAACAAATGAAACATATGATGAAATTATGCAGGTTTATGATAAATATAATTGGTTGAATGAATTACAAGTAATTAGCATCGGTTCAGAATATAATAATCGAGTATTGGGTAAGGAATTACAAGCCAGTAAATATCGATTAGAAGGATTTAATATGAATGATATTCAAAGATTATCTCAAACTAGATTTGTGGATGATGAAACGGAAGATTTTCTTACAGAAATGGCCAATAGTGTAATGGAAAGAGGCCCCTTTTTCCGTTGTGCTGTTGAAAATTTAGATTTCTTCTTCCAACGTTATGATAAAAGCAGAGTTATTTCAATGCTAAGGATGATGCAAGCACATACTCAAATGGCTAGAGGGATTTTGTTACTTTGTGTTAGTACAGATTCATTAGATACATCTATAGAAAGGGAAATGTCTTCTATAGCAGATATGGTTTTAACTTTTGGAGTTCATATGATTGGAAGTGAATTTGAAACTAGAATGATTGTTAGGAAATTTAGAAATGCCCCAGAAAATTTGTCTGTAATGACTTATAGAGTAACCCCAGAAGAGGGAATTACTCCAGAAACAGTGCAAAGAATTGCATGAGCGGAGGTTTTAGTATGGTTTGTAGCACTGGAACGCTCAGAGGGCGTAAAGTGGTTAGCATGCGAAGAAATCTTGAAGCAGATGAATCAGCAGTAAGCCCCGTAATTGCTACAGTACTTTTGCTTGCAATTACTGTATTGTTAACCACTATAGTAGTTATTTTAATTTCTGGTAGTATAAATACGGCAGAAAAAGCACCACCAATAGCTGAAATTAGTGTTACTGGTTTAGATAATGGTTTTCAAATTGTCAAATTTACAGGTTTAAACAAACATTTGGATCCCGATATGGTAGAATTTAATATCTATCATTCCGAAGATTCCAATATGTCCGGACTTAAAGGATTTGCAGGTGATTCAGATGTTTATGGCAGGATTGGATCTGTAATTGCTTTTCATGATAAGGATGCGATGTATACTGTCAACGAGGGAGATTATTTCATAATTAATTCTACAGCGGCAGGAACAGATGATGGTATGTGGATTATGAGGCTTTATTATTTAAGGTCAAATTCTGAATTATCAGAGATAAGATTGCCTGCCTTGTAATTATCCCCCGATATAAGACATCTCGATTTTTTTAGGTTTTGTAATAAATTCAGTTCTCATTTCTGAAAACCTATCGTCTCTTCCTTCCCAAATTCGTTTTATTTCAGACAGAACATCCTCATTTTCCCTTAAAATTTTCTTTAAATCGTAACCTATGAATCCAAATAGGCATGTGTATAATTTACCATCTGAAGAAATCCTAGCCCTTGTACAATTTGAACAAAATGGTTCTGAAATAGATGAAATAACCTCTATTTTTTGAGAACTATGTGTTTCTATCCACTGTTCTGCAACATCAGATTTTTTATGTCTGCCAAGATGCGAAAATTCATATTTTGAGTTAATTAGTGAGAGAATTTCTTTCTTAGTCATTACATGGTTAAGGTTCCAATTGTTTGTATTTCCAACATCCATGAATTCAATAAATCTTAGAATTACATTTTTATTTTTGAAATATTCAATTAATGGTAAAATTTGATTTTCATTCGTTCCTTTCTTAATCACACAATTAATTTTAATATTTTTGAATCCTGCCTCTATTGCTGAATCAATGCCGTTTAAAACCTTAGAAATATGTATTTTTGTATCATTCATTTCTTGGAATAATTTGTTTTCAAGAGCATCAAGCGAAATTGTTATCCGATCTAAACCCGAATCCTTTAGAATTTTACTATGGCGATTCAATAGTGATCCATTAGTTGTAAGAGCGATTTCTATATTGGGATAAGAAGAACTAATTAAATTAATTAATTTATGAAGATCTCTTCTAATTAATGGCTCTCCACCAGTAATTCTTACTTTTTTAAGACCTAATTTTACAAAAGAGTCTAACAACGTAATAATCTCTTCATAAGTTAACATTTCTTCTCTCGGTAAAAACTCCCAATTCTCATCAAAAACCTCTCTAGGCATACAGTATTTACATCTAAAATTACATTTATCTGTAATTGAAATCCGCAAATCTTGTAGGTTTCTACCTAATTTGTCTATGGTGATGGTATCAACTCAGTTTAATTGCAGACACTAGGATATAGATTGTAATTACGCTTAAATTACTATATCCAAGTTTTGTTGTGGGTCAACTATTCATGGGCCTTAATGCACGTTCAAAGTCCGATTTATCTGGATTTGATGATACAAATTTCGATGAGGTATTTCATTTCAAAAGAATTAAAAAAATTATTAATAAAAATATAATTTGGAGATTACCTTGTTCAAAAAGCCATTTTATTCGATGGTTGTTTATTTCTGCTCAAACAAGTGAAGAAACCAAGATCATATTTACAAGTAAAATTGGTAAAGACATCTTATCTTGCGCCAATGTTTTAGAAAAATTAGGTGTTGAAATTAAAAAAAAGAAAAATTATTGGAAAATAGTTGGTTGTGAAAAAGGTAATTTCAATATGAACCCTGGTGTGTTGGATTGCGGTAATAGTGCCACTACATTGCGCTTTTTGACATTCTTATTAGTTAGAAATGGTATTAATGCTAAGGTTGTTGGTGACAAATCATTAAGTAAAAGGAATTTTTCACAGTTAATTAAAATTTTAGAAGAAGGTGGTGTTGCTGTAAAGCATGAATATATGAGAGGATTTTTACCATTTAGCGTTAATGGAAAATTTAATTTAAATTTGATTGATGTTTCTGTAAAAAAAACCTCACAATTGCTTTCAGGACTTATAATTACCATGCCAAGTATTAATGGTGAAAATAAACTATTAATTAAGGGTAAAATGGTTTCAAAACCATATTTTGAATTAACATTACAGATTTGTAAGGAAACGGGAGCTATAATTGATTATAATGAAGAGATTATCGAATTGAATTCCTGGGTTCCTAAAATAAATAATGATGTTATTATTTTTGGAGAAGCATCTTTAGTTATTTTTCCAATATTATTTTGTAAATTACATAATATTGATGTTTTAGTTGAGAACTGGTCACAAATAGATGAAAATCTGGGTTTTGAACTATTAGGCAATTATCTTCCAAATTTCGGATTAAATTGGAATATTGGTGAAAATAAAATTATGATAAATAATTTTGGCAATGATTCATTTGTATCTATTGATATAAATAATAACATAGATCTAATTACTCCATTGTCTATCTTGATGTCTTTATCTGGTGGTGGATCATTAAAAGGTATTTCACATGCAAAAAATAAAGAATCAAATCGCATTGAAACAACTATTAAATTGTTCGAAAAATTCGGATTAAAATTAAATTTATCAGAGGAATTATTAATATCAAAATCACAATTGTCTGTGCCTGAAAAAACAATTAATGCCTATGGAGATCATCGTTTACAAATGTCAGCATTTATTCTGCTTAGTTTTACTGGAGGTGCTTCAGAATCAAATCCATGGTATGAAAATAGTGATCCAGAATTTATTGAGAGATTACAATCATATGGAGTAAGTATATCCTAACCATGCCTTCCAAAATGCCTATCTAACTCATCTATGGATATTTTTAATGCCGTAGGACGCCCATGAACACATGCCCATGGATTTTCAATATCACGCATATCAGAAAGCAAACGCCTCATCTCAGGCAGGCTAAGAATTTGATTAGCCTTTACTGCACCTCGACAAGATTGCATAAATGCAACATGATCTTTCAAGTTTTGAACAGAGTTTAGAATTCTATCTTCATCTCCCAGGTCTTGGATTAAATCATTAATAAAACTCAAGATTTTTTCAGGAGATAATATTGCAGGTTGCCCGTTTAAGAACCATTCACCATTAATTTCATCAATTAAGAAACCAACTTCACTTACTTTTTCTTTTTGAGATCTCAATCTTTCGGATTGAATGGCATTTAATTCTAATTTTAAAGGCTCTAGTCTAGTTTGTGGAACCCAAGATTGTTTAGAATAACGCAATCTTTCAAATCGAATCCTTTCATGTAATGCATGTTGATCAACTAGAAGTAATTCATTACCTGTTTGTACAACTATGTATGAATTTGCAAATTGACATAATGGGACCATTTCAGGTAATTGTGTATTATTTGAATTAGAAAGCTTCGGCTCATTTATTGGGCTAACACTGGCTATTTTTCCTGAATGTCTGTGCAGTACCCTTTCTTCTATAGAAAGTGGCGCTGAGACGGGAGAATCATTCATTTGAGGTAATGTTTTTTGATTCGATGGAGATGTGCTTATTTGTATATTGGTCTTTTTAATCTCCTTTTCTTCATTAATGATTTCATTATCTAAAGACAATTGCTTTCCTGCAGATTCTACCCATTTCGGTTTTTTCGACTCCATAAAATTATTACTTAATTCATTACCATTGACTTTTGTGATTCCAGTTAATTTACTTTTTTCTTCTGGTTGAGTAGGTACTTTAGAAAGAGTATATTGAATTGATCTCTCTAGTCTTTGAAGGACTCTCCAAGAATGTTTTAATCTTATTTCTCTTTTTGTTGGATGTACATTGACGTCTAGTTCATTTGCTGGTATTTTTAAATTTAAGATTGCCACTGGATGTCTTCCTACCATTAATCTAGTGTGATAACCTCTTCTAATTGCTTCTGTAAATGGTTGGCTTGTTACTACTCTATTATTGACTAATACATGAACCTCATCATTCCTTCCTCTTGATAATTCCGGAGGAGAAATCCAACCAGACCATAATTCATCACCTGGTGCATTTATGTCTTCAGGAGGCGATTTCAATTCAATTAGATTATTTGCTGATAATCCTAGTAAATCAAATAATCTATCTTGTAAATTGTCAGTTGAAGGGACATTTAACATTAATCTGCCTTCATTTTTTAAATTAAATGAAATACTTGGGTGTGCCATTGCGTGTTCTACTGTAATTTCAACAATTTTTGCCGATTCCGTTGCTGGCCTTCTTTGGAATGCAAGTCTTGCTGGGACATTAAAAAATATGTCCTCAATTTTTACAATAGTGCCTTGATTCATTCCACAAGGTTCTATATTTCCAATTTGACCCCCAGATACATTTAATTGATAGCCATCTTTTCCTTCTTGTCTACTTGATATTTTTAGTTTAGAAATTGAAGCAATCGATGAAAGAGCTTCACCTCTAAACCCTAGGCTGTATATTTCGTGAAGGTCTTCAATATTTACTAATTTACTTGTTGCATGCCTTTCTATAGATAATTCCAATTCATCTTTGTTTATTCCAAATCCATCATCTGTTATTTTTATTGAATCAAACCCACCATTTTCTATTTCAATAATTATTTCTGTAGATCCTGCATCAATACTATTTTCAATTAATTCTTTAACAACTTGCGCTGGTCTTTCTACAACTTCTCCAGCAGCAATTTTTGAAATTGTATTATCATCCAATTTTTGAATTTTAGGCAAATTTACTCCTCCATTAAATCATGTTTACCTTCTAATACTCTTTTTAATTTATACATTTTTTCTAATGCATCTCTTGGAGATAATAAATCCGGATCAATTTCTTCTAAATATTTTATAGTTGCAATTTCACAAGGATTTAATTTTAACTCATTAGACTCTTGCATTGATTCTAGAGAAATTTCTTTCATATCATTTGAAATGACATATCTCAAAAGGCTAGTTTGACCTATATCTCTCTTTTCAGGCTGGCCAGTACCTGCCTTTGCACCAGATGCTTGTGATTCTAAAAATGAGAGTAATTCAGCAGCCCTTTCTACAATATGAGATGGTAGACCCGCTAATGCTCCTACTTGAATTCCGTAAGATTCATCGCATGAGCCATCACTTACATTATACAAAAATTTCAAACCACTCTCTAATTCTGCAATTCTGACATGGACATTAGTAAATCCTTCAAGTTTGTCCTCTAAACCAACTAATTGATGGTAATGGGTAGCAAACAATGTTCTCGATTTCAATCTAGATTCAATGTCTTCACATACTGCCCATGCAATAGATAAACCATCAAAAGTTGAAGTTCCTCTTCCAACTTCATCAAGTAAAATTAAACTTTTTGAAGTAGCTCTTCTTAATATGTGTGCAACTTCAATCATTTCTAGCATGAATGTGGACCTCCCTCTTTTCAAATCATCACTTGCACCAACTCTAGTAAAAATTCTATCTACAACGCCTATTGTTGCTTTGTGTGCAGGCACAAAAGAACCCATTTGAGCAAGTATTACAATCAATGCATTTTGTCTTAAGTATGTTGATTTCCCTCCCATATTTGGACCCGTTATTAATAACAATCTTCTTTTATCATTCATTTTCAAGTCATTACTGACAAATTCAGCCATTTTTTCTAAAACGGGGTGTCTTCCCTTAATAATTTCAATTTTATTTCCTTCTTTTAATTCTGGTTTGCACCAATTTCTTTTTCTTGCTGTTTCAGCCAAGCTTGAAATTACATCTAATGAAGAAATAGAATCAGCAATTTGGATTAGGTACGGAGCTTCTGTCCTACATTCGTCTCTTAATTTACAAAATAATTCATATTCTAATTTTTTACCTTTTTCGTCCGCATTGAATAAAATATCTTCTTTTTCTTTAAGTTCTTCAGTAATGAATCTCTCTGCATTTGTCATGGTTTGTTTTCTTCTATAGTTCTCTGGGACTTTATTTAGATGTGTCTTTGTAACCTCTATAAACCAACCAAATTGACGATTATGCCTCACTTTTAGTGAGGGTATTTCTAATCTTTCTCGTTCATTAGTTTCTAGATTTTGTAACCATTCAATGCCATTTGAAACATTTTTTCTAAATGCATCTAATTCACTTGAATAGCTATCTTTGAACATATTTCCATCCCTAATCCCAACCGGTTGTTCTTCTAATAATGCATCTTTAATTTTTAATTTCATATTTTCTAATAAGTCTAAATCAGCCGCAATTTCAAGAAGAAACAAGTTTTTTGATTGTAAAAGTATATTCTTTATTTTTGGCATTTTTTCTAATGCAATGGATATTGCAACTAAATCTCTACTGGATATGTTTCCATAAGACAATTTTGTAGCTAACCGTTCTAAATCTCTCATGCCTTTCAAAATATCCCTTATTTCGTGTAATCTTCTATTTGATCTAATTAAATCAGCAATTGCGGCCTGTCTTTTTTCTATTTTTGAAATATCTTTCAATGGCCTCATGATCCAATTCCTCATTCTTCTTCTTCCCATCCAGGTTCTTGTATTATCTATAGAATGTAATAAAGAACCCTCACTTTCATTATTTAATGTTTTTATCAACTCTAGATTTCTTAATGTTGTGTTGTCTAATGTAACAAGATCTTCTTCTTGTTGTAATTGAGGATCTCTTAATTGTAATTTTTCATTTTTGTATAAATTATCTAAATATGATGCCGCTAATCCTAGTGCATCTAAACAAATTTCTGAATCATCAAGGCCTAGAGAACCTAAATCCTTTAATCTGAAATTTTCTTTAACAAATTCTATTGATTTCTTAGTAGAAATTTCATGTTGTGACGTGCTTAACACTTCAATGGATGAAATTATTGAGTTTATATTGTTGTTATTCGCAGTATTTTTCCTCATTACCAACTCAGTTAATTCCCATCTCATTAATTCATTTGAGCATTGATTCAAATAATCTGTGCCTCTAAATTCCATGGACCAAACTTCACTTGTAGAAACATCAATGATTGCAATACCTATTATTCCCTTTTTAATTATAATAGAAGCAAGCCTGGAAGCTTTATCTTGTTCAAGTAAATCTTCTTCATATAAACTTCCTGGAGTATAGACTCTGGTTACTATTCTTTCTAACAATTTTGCTCCAGGTCTTAATTCTTGTTCTTGCTCACATAAGGTGATCTTATACCCTCTTGTAACCATTTTTTTTAGATTATCTTCTAAAGCATGCCAAGGGAATCCCGCCATCGGTATTGGGTTGTCAGCTTTTTTATCTCTACTAGTAAGAGTAAGTCCTAATTCTTTTGATACTATTTCAGCATCTCCATAAAACATTTCGTAAAAATCACCCATTCTAAAAAATAAAACTGTGTCAGGATGTGCTTCCTTTATCTCAAAATATTGGTCCATCATATTACGACTCAACGTGCACAACTCCTCTCTTGGAAGCACAACAGACTACAGGAGGTTCATGACATTGCCGATGGTGAAAATTTACCAAGAGCCTCTGCCTCTATTTTCATAAAATTGCCATGCTGTTGCACCAAATACAGAAATTGCAATAATAAATACAACTAATTGTCCAAGCATATCCAAACTTCTTAAAACAGATTGACTTGCTTCTGAATCCAATATTCCTTTTACTTCAATACCATTGTCGTTTGTGCCATAAAAATGAACTTTTTCTCCACTACTTTTTGCTAATCTTGAATTAATTTCATAATTTTCAGGTAATTGTAAGTTTCTAGTTACATAGGAAATTTCTCCATCCCTATCTTCATTTGGTGTGATTTTATTTACTTCTAATGAATTTGTAGCAGAGGAAATCCATAATGCTCCATATGAATCTATTGCTGCAGAAGATCCACCTTCATCACAAAGTTTTGAAACAATACCATCTAAACTAATTATTAAACAATCTGTTGGTCCAATTACGGCTGCGATATATTCGTCACCCCAGAAATCATCATTTAATGATATAATTTGCGACAATTCAACTCCTGCCTTAGAATGGATTAATTGTACATTTGGGCTTCCAGTTTCTGTTGCCGAAACATCGTATAGTGATCCGATTGTAAGTGCATTAGTTGGATTAATTCCATATACTGAAGATGAACCAATAACTAGTGCTCTTTGAGTTCCAATCATTTCGACATGAGTTAATTGAACGTGTCCTTCACTGTTCCCCTCACTTCCAGTAGATGGAGGAGTTGTTCCACTAGAAACTTCAGTACCGCTAAAGTAATGCACTTCAGAACCATCCATAGATTGTGTAATTATGAAACCTGAAACGCCACCTAAACTACTTATGTCTACAATTCTTTTACTTGAGGAATTATCTGCCCAATTCATCACCCAAGATGTTGAAGAGTCTCCAACTCCCGTCCATAATTCTATTCCATCATTTGTTCCAATAAACCACTGATCTAATCCTGAGAAATCAACAGCATTTGGTTCTGAATCATATTCAATTGATTTCCAGCCATTTTCACCATCCCAACTCATTAAATTTTTATTCCCATTATCTAAAAAAATTGCTAATGCTTTATCCCCTTCATCATTCCAATCTATGTCCATTAGTGTGCCTTGTTCTGTAACATCTGATTGTACCCAACCTGGAATCACATTTGAATGATCAAAAAAGAATGCTCCAGCGATTACAATCATGAAGAAAACACCTATTGACAACCATTGCATGTCACTTTCTTCTCTAAGCCAATATTGCATTTTTTCTAAAAATGACTTTTCTTCACCCGGTTTATCGTGCATCGCTCTCATTCCCCGAGTATGGGTGTACTTGAAGTATCTTGCCGAAACTTAACCAGTTTTCTTAACCCAATTAGCGTTATATACGCCTCGCTAGTCGGCTTGTTCTGAGTTGGTTAGAAATGGCACGTAAACCCGCAAAGATGTATCGCAGAATTTCAGGTCCTGCATATACTAGAAGAAAGTATATGGGTGGTGTTCCAAATAATCGTATTTTACAATTCCATACAGGTAATCGGAGACTTGCAGAATTAGGTGGATTTGAATTGGAATTAAATCTCATTGCCAAAGAATCTTGTCAAATTAGACATACTGCTTTGGAGGCAGCTAGAGTTATTTCTAATGCAACGATTAGAAATGCTGCTGGAGTTGATGGTTATTCGTTGAAAATACACACATATCCACATCATGTTTTGAGAGAAAACAAACAAGCAACAGGTGCAGGAGCCGATCGTGTTTCAATGGGTATGAGGCAATCATTTGGAAAGAATGTAGGAACTGCAGCTAGGGTGAAGAGAGGACAAGTGATAATTTCATTGAAATGCACTCCTAAAGACTTTCTAGAAGCAAAATCAGCATTAAGGAAAGCAAGTATGAAATTTCCAACTCCTTGTAAGATCTCTCTTGTAAGTGGTCACGAACATGTAAAAGGATTGGCTTAATTTTTCAAAGGTCGTGCAAAAATGGATTTGAAAGAGGCTCTTAGAAAGAGTCTTAAAAATTCTCCAATAGTATGGAAGGGTGAGTATGCTTATTTTGTGAACCCTTTATCAGATGGCGTTCCTAGATTAAATTATGAATTGATGGATTTAGTTTTAGAATCAATTATTAAAATGGTTAATTGGGATGAAGTTGATGTGATTTTAGGAATTGAGGCCATGGGTCTTCCGATTAGTACCTTGTTAGCCTATAAAATGAAGAAACCAATGGTTATTGCTAGGAAAAGAAGTTATGGACTTGAGGGAGAGATTTGCGTAGATCAGAGTACAGGATATTCAAAAGGAGAATTATATATTAATGATATTAATCCTGAAGAGAGAATTTTAATTATCGATGATGTCTTGTCCACTGGTGGGACTATGTATTCAATTATCAAGGGCGTGAAAGCATCTAAGGCAATTATTTCTGAAATAATAATTATTTTTGAAAAAGGTAATGGATTAAATGAATTGAAAGAAAAAACAAACGAAAACATCCAATCTTTGATAAGGGTTGATATGGATGGTGAAAACGTCGTTTTCTTATAGGTGATATTTTGGACTTGAGTAGACATGAATTTGAACTTGATGATTTAGTCAAGAGAATTAAGAAGAATGACACTCGATTAGTTGCATTACAGGTTCCAGAAGGACTTAAAATGCAGGCATTAGAGATGATGGATCAAATTGAATCGGAAACTTCCGCTAGAGTAGTTCTTTCTGCGGACCCTTGTTATGGTGCTTGTGATTTAGTTCACGATAAGATGCAAAATATTGGAGTTGAATTAGTTGCTCATATGGGGCATTCACAGATGAATATAGATTCTGGAATGCCTACTCAATTCATACCTGTAACTTATGATGGCGTGCCAGAGATTGCACCAGTTATGCCATTTCTTCATGCTCATAGGGATATTGCAATTGAGAGGCTTAACAATCCCTCAGGGCCAGTTTTATCTGAATTAGAGGCACTTGACAAGTTTGAGGATATGGTTGGTAGGGTTTCACCACTGAAAGACGTTAAATTAGGATTAGTTGGAAGTATTCAGCACTTACATTTACTTCCAACGTATAAAAAATACTTTGAAGAGGCTGGATTTGAGGTTGTTGTACCTATTGGGGGTGCTCGTTTAACGTTCCCAGGGCAAGTACTTGGCTGTAATTATTCAGGGGATGATCCTTCAATAGGACATTATATCTTCCTTGGTAGTGGCGATTTCCATCCAATTGGATTAGTATTACACACGGGGAAACCATTGGCTATGTTAGATCCTTATACTGGAGAAGCAAAAGAAATGGGTCGAGAACGTATAGAACGAATTCTTAGGCAAAGATCAGGATTAATAATGTCTTCAATGGATAAAGAAAGATTTGGAATTCTTATAGGAGCTAAACCAGGTCAAATGCGAAGAAATTTAGCAATAAGGATGAAAAATAAACTAGAGAAACATGGTAAGAAAGGATATTTGTTAGCTATGGAGCATGTAGGCCCTGAATTAATTGATTTCTATCCCGTAGACGTTTTTGTAAATACTGCTTGTCCAAGAATTGCAATTGATGATGCTGTAAAGTATGCTAAACCTATGATTACCCCCTATGAACTTGAAGTTGTATTGGGTGAGAAAAAATGGGAAGATGGCTATAAGTTTGATGAAATTCATTGATTTTAATTTTTATCGATTAATTTAATTGTTATTGTTCAGAATCTCTAATAACAATCGGTATTAACATCAATTGAATGGCTGGATATCTTGACCGAATAGGTGCTGGTTTGGTACTGAAAGATGTAGAACCATTAAGTTTTGATTATATTCCAAAGTCTTTAGTTGGGAGAGATGATAAATTAGTTGATCTTGCTACAATATTTAGTACGATTATTTTACCTGAAACTAGTTGTAATGTATTAATTACAGGCCCTGTTGGTT
Source organism: Methanobacteriota archaeon (assembly GCA_002720275.1). Lineage (GTDB taxonomy): Archaea > Thermoplasmatota > Poseidoniia > Poseidoniales > Poseidoniaceae > MGIIa-I. Next base: position 67,886 of record PBHR01000005.1, on the reverse strand, counting down.
CTGGTAAAACTGCATTGGCAAAGGTATTTGCTAAAGATATCGAACTTAATTTTTCAAATAAAAGGAAGATATCTCATGTTCATATAAATTGTAGAAATTTCAATACCACTCCTCAAGTTCTTCACAAGGTGATAACAAAATTAGACCCAGGTTACCCCGTGAGGGGTTTATCCTCAAGTGAAGTACTTTCAAGTATTAGAAAAATTCTGAGGAATTTAAACCAACATTTTTTGATAATCTTGGATGAAGTTAATCATATTTTGATGAAAGAAGGCAATGATATCCTCTACAAATTGTTAAGGATTGATGAGGATAAACAAGGCAAGGGGACTTTATCATTAATTTTAATTAGTCAAGAAGAGATTGTATTGAATTTATTAGAGGGTGCTGTAATTTCAAGGTTAGGTATAGGTAATCATATTAGGCTTAGTGGTTATAATAAAAATGGTTTGTTTGAAATTGCTAAGCAAAGAGCTGAACTATCATTGTTTAACGAATCTTATGATGATGAAGTATTAGATTTAATAGCAACCTCTGCATCTTCAAAAGGTGATGCAAGAAATGTCTTACATTTAATCGAAGGGGCTGCAAAAAACGCGGAAAAAGATGGGAGGAAGAATATAATTCCAGAAGATATACAGACAATATCTAGTAAGGAAGTAGTAGCAGTAGAACCGCATGTTGTTGATAATTTAAGACCTCATTTGCAATTATTATTATTGGCTATTTGTAGGCGTTTGAAAAAAGAATCAGAAATTACAAGCGGAGATGCAGAACAATTGTATAAGGTTGTATGCGAGGAATATAATCAAACACCAAAGGGACATACAACATTATGGAAATATATTAAAGATTTAGAAAATAATGACTTTATATCCAGTAAATACGGTTCAATGCCTCAAGGAAGGGGTAGAACTCAACTTTTATCGATGCCTAATATCTTGCCTTCTGATTTGATAAATAGGCTTGAATTAAACCTTAATCGGCAATTTAATATTTGATGTTGGACCCGATGAGGTAATAAATAGACCTAGAGTGGGCGAGTCGCAAGGAGATATGATATGGCTAAAGGTGATGATAATACGTTTGTTGCTGTAATAAACGACACAGATCCAAAAAATGGAGGTAAAAGTTACCCTTTCAGTATCTCCGGTAGTGATTATAATCAATTCATTGGGAAAAAAATTGGAGATGTTGTAGAAGGCCAGTTTGTAAAGAGCAAAGATTCAGAAGAACCTTTAGATGGATACAAGTTGGAAATTACTGGTGGTTGTGATAAAGTTGGAACCCCAATGCGTAGAGACTTAGATGGTGGATCTAAAAAACCTATTTTGGTTACATCTGGAACAGGGTTTAAAGGACATAAAATATTTATGAAAAAAGGCCAAAGATACAGAACTAAGCATGAAGGATTAAGAATGCGTAAAAAATTCCGTGGTTCTACTATTACAAATGATACTAGGCAAATAAATCTAAAAGTTGTTGGAAAAGGTAAGAAATCTTTAGCTGAAATTTCAGGAACTGAAAGTTCCGAAGAAAACTAAAAATTATCTTAAATACAACGGGGGATTAAAACTGGCGAAAAAGTTACCAAAGCAACCCGAAGTAAATATTGGATTAGTTGGTCATGTAGATCATGGAAAAACAACACTTACAAAAGCGCTGTCTGGTGTTTGGACAGATACGCATTCAGAAGAATTAAAGAGAGGAATTAGTATAAAATTAGGATATGCAGATACAGCGTTCTATAAGACAAAAAAAGGTGAATATTATGCATCAGGAAAACATCCTGCTGGAGAAAAAGATGACCCTGTTGAATTAGAAAGAGTAGTTTCGTTTGTAGATGCTCCAGGGCATGAAACTTTGATGGCAATAATGATTGGTGGGGCTAGTATTATGGATGGAGCCTTATTGATGGTTGCAGCAAACGAAACTTGTCCCCAACCACAAACAAGAGAACATTTGATGGCTCTAGAAATAGCGGGTATTAATAATATCATAGTAGTTCAAAATAAAATAGATCTGATAAGTAAGGAGAAATCAATTGAAAATCATAAGGAAATAAAAGATTTTTTGAAAGGAACTATTGCTGAAAATGCACCTATTATTCCTATTTCTGCTCACCATGATGTCAATTTGGATGTTTTGATTAGTACAATTGAAAAGGTAATACCCACACCAGAAAGGAATGATAAAGAAGATGCATTATTGTATGTAGCTAGGTCATTCGATGTAAATAGGCCAGGTACAAGGCCCAATGATTTACAAGGTGGGATAATTGGAGGAAGTATTGTATCGGGGCAATTTAAAGTTGGAGATGAAATAGAAATAGGCCCTGGTAGAAGAGTTTCAGGAAAAGATAATTGGATACCTATAGAATCTACTATCTCAAGTATTAAGGGAGGAGGTTTAAATTTAGATTCAATGAATGCAGGTGGCCTTTGTGGTATGGCTACTAAATTAGATCCTAATTTTTCAAAAAGTGACAATTTATCAGGTCAAGTTGTGGCAATTAAAGGAAACTTGCCACCAATTAGGTCAAAGGTTGAGTTAGATGTATCTTTATTAAAAGAAATGGTTGGTGCTGGAGGAGATTCTACAGATGTTTACCCTTTAAGGCACGGTGAAACTCTTATGGTTACAGTTGCAACTGCAAAATCAGTTGGAACTGTTTCAAATAATCAAAAAAATAAAGTTTTTTTAAATTTAAAATTACCAATTTGTGCAAATGTTGGAAGTCGTTTAAGTCTTTCAAGAAGAGTGGGCACAAGGTGGAGATTAATTGGCCATGCTAGTATTGTTGATTGAGGTGTTAATCTGCCAAAGATATTGGTTGATTCTTGTGGATGGATTGCTGTAGTTGATGCAGAGATAAATATTGATTTATCATTATTGGAAATTATTGGCAAATATGAATTTATAGTAATCGATTCTGTATGGGGTGAATTAGAAAGGTTTCAGGAAACTAGCAGTAAGTCTATTCTTTTAGAACTTTTGAGGAATAAATCTAAACCTCTAGAATCTGACTTTGTTAAAAAAATCCATACAGATGATAATCTGTTTTATCTTTCAAAAGAATTCGGATGGCCTGTTCTTACAGTTGATAAAAAATTAAAAAAAAGATTATTTGATTCTAATTGTAAAGTCATTCAAGTTGTTGGTGGGAAAAAAATAGAATTAGTTTCTTGAATTATGGAAGTGTAAACAATTCATCATCGCCATGTCCATCAAGTAACTTAATCCTTACTCCTGCATCAATCCAAGCATGAGAATAGTTTATTGCTCCATAAGCTCTTAGAAGATCCCCTTTTTCTAAGAAATATTTTGCATCATTAAGATAATCTAAAGCCATTTTTAACATTGAACTAAGTCTTTTTTCGTCTTCACTTCCTTTTTCAACTAATGGTGTGGCTTTTTCAAAAGCCTTTGTTGTTAGTTCAATGTAATGTTTGACTAAATCCTCATTTAATTCCAATTTATTCAATTTAAGCACCTTCCTCGTATTCTATTCCTATTGATTTAAATAATTCATTTGCCTTTTCAAAATCATTCATTAATTCAGCATTTTTAGCCATTTTGAAAATCTTATCTCTTTTTTCAGAATTTAATGACAATTTCATCTTTTCATATTCAAAACTTATTTTTTCCTTTTTCTTTTTGATTAAATTTCCTGAACCTATAATTCTAATTAGACCTTCCCTATTCGCAATTGAAAATAAATCATTTGAGTTACTTGCAATAATGTCTCCAAAATTTTCGAAATTTTGTGTAGTTTGATTATTGAATATTTTGTTTTCCATATCCAAAATCCACCATCCCTCTATAGTCCATATTGATTTGAATGGCTCTAAACAATTCTCATCAAAAAGTTCAAGACTATCCCAACCAGAAATATTTGGTTTACCTTTCCAAATATTCCCATCTAATGATTGAACTAGGACTTCTCCGTTTTTTAATTCTGATGACCAGGACCAAACCCTGTCTTCAATATGTCTTTGTGTTGAATTCATTTTCAACCTAATACATCGTAAGCAACCATCTCCATCATGTATTATTAGGTGATCTCGATCAATCCATCCTAATAATTTTCTAATTTTTCCTGAGAACAATCTTTTAATTCCAAAACCATGATTGTTGAAGATATGTAATTGTTCATGACGATCAGATAATATCCATCCCCCCCCGGGTCTATTGATAATGTCTGAAAAACCTCCTTGAGTTGATCTTCCTTCGTGCAATTGTTCTCCGTTATTAGAATCAATTACCACAAATCCATTACCCATTAAGACTCCAAGCATATGTTCATTGGTTCTAATTTTATATGGTTTGAATGGCATTTTTGTTTTCCATTTTTGATTTCCATCAAAATCTAAAAAACAAATATACTTTTCATTTGAAATCGCAATACCTATTTTATTAAATTCTATAGAAGTTATTACACCTTCAAATTTATGGCTTGAAAAGACTTCCCATTTTAGCATAAAATGTCCCTCACAATTTACCCCACGCCATAAGTTGTGATTTTGCACTGTTTGATAAATAGAACATTCTTGACCGTCCCATTTTTTTAACACTTAAAATACCATGTTTATGTAGTCCATTAAATATCTGAGACACTCTAGTTCTTCCTATTCCTCCCAATATGTTCCTCATTTCTTCATCTGAGGGCGAAATTTCACGTTTAGAACATAATTGAATCACTTTTATTTCGTTATTATCTAGTGATCTCAATCTTTCAATATCTAGGTTGAATGATTGTTCTGGTGGATAAAATATCTTGTTTTCTTGAATTCCCTTTAATGTATTTTCAAATGCATTTTCTTCTTGAATTTTAATTTTATTCTGCACTTTTTCATTTGCAAATTCGTTGCCAAAAGTTGTGTTTGAAATAATTTGTTCATCAATCCATAATGCAACATCTTCAGTTTCTAATATTGGTGCATCTGTTGGAGAATTATCTTGTAGTTTTTTCATAGTTTCTAAATCAGAACGGAACACTGCAAAACCATCTTTTCTCATTGATTTGTTTCTATTTCTTGTTCTTCCACCTAATTTACCAAATACTCCTGTTGGTAATGGGGGTTCTTCAATTTCTCCAGGGATAATTTTGTTATATTCTTCATTATTTTCTACAAAATAGCTTTCTTCATCATTTATTTGAGATGCTTCTAATTCTTCATAATCATATTCTATTTGATCATCTTGTAATTCCTCTTCTTGTAGTTCCCCTTCTTGCGGTTCTTCAAAAACACCTTCTGTTTCTTCATAATCTTCTGTGATATCTTCTTCAATTTGATCTTCTATGGTTTCTTCTTGAGTTTCAGCAGAGTCATCATCATTTGTTTTTGATTTGATATTTGAAAATAATTGATTTAATTCAGAATCATAATCTTCTTTATTTTTTATGTTGTGTACTATTTTTCTCATTAGTTTAATTGATTCAGAGGGATGCCCCGAGGTTCGTTCTTGGATTTCATCAACTAAACCTTTGGTTGGCTTCCATTTTTCCCTACATGTAGAACTAACTCTTTTAGCAATCATTCCATGAATTTCAGAATTATTAAATGAATTTATTTTTATTTCTTCATCAAATTCATCAATTAGTTCTTGTGGCCAAGTTGCTAATTGTGCAGGAGTTAAAGCTATGATTGAAACAGCATCTAAGGATCTTAAAATTTGAGATAATTGTTTAAAAACATCTGCAATTTCACTTCCAGCCATGTTGGGGTAATCAAAACTCAATATCGGTAATCTACCTGTTTCAGGAATCGAATTAATTAAATTTTCTTGTAGTTGTTGATGCATTCTTGGGACTTCAAAATCAGATACTACTGTGATATATAGTTCTTCTAAAAGGTTCTTCATAGGGTCTTTTGTAGGGAATATATTGAATTGAAAATGCTTAAATGCCTCATTTCCGACTAAATTAAGCAAAGAAGTCCTTCCTGTACCTCTATTTCCGATTAATAGTATCATCCTAGAGGATCTATGCTTACACCACCCAATAATTTTTGAAATTATCTCATTTCTCCCAACAAGTAGTTGTTTATCTTTAGGATTTAGTGGTTTAATGTTAAAGGGGTTGATTCTCATATTAGGTAAATCAAATGGAACTTGTTTTGTATCTACCATAACAACATCAGAATTCTAATAGGTTTAACAAGGTTGCGTTAATAACGCATTGTTAACGTATGATTAACACATAAAAACGCATTACTCGACGTATTTTTAACTAATTTAATTAATTTAAAAATATGGTAATTAACGCTTAATTAACGCTTAATTAACGCTTAATTAACGCGTTAATATGCGTTAACCAATCAAAAAAGAAGCGGAATGATTTAGGGATATAGTCAATAGCACGTGATGAGGAACATGGCAGTTAACAATAGTAGACTTCAAGGGTTTTACAAATTGAGTGTCTCTGAAAGAAGAGATTTATTAGCAAAAATTGCTGGTTTGAATGATGAACAAGTTTTAGCATGGGCAAGTACAGGTGAATTATCGGAATCAGCAGCAGATAAAATGATTGAAAACGTAATTGGAACGTATTCTTTACCAATTGGAGTTGCTACAAATTTTGTTATTGATGATGAACATTATCTAATTCCTTTCGTATTAGAAGAGCCTTCTGTAGTTGCAGCAGCAAGTAATATGGCGAAAAGATGCCAAATCAGAGGAGGATTCACTTCAAATAATGATGATCCTGTAATGATTGGGCAGATACAGGTAGTTAATTGCACGGATGTTAATGCTTCTAAAGAAGCAATATTATCCCAAAAAGAGCATTTAATTGAATTATGTAATGAAGTTGACCCTATTTTAGTAAAATTTGGTGGAGGTTGTAAAGATATCGAGGCTAGAATAATTGAAACAAATTCAGGCAATATGTTGATTTTGCATTTATTAGTTGATTGTAGAGATGCAATGGGGGCAAATGCAGTAAATACAATGGCAGAAACAATAGCACCAAAGGTTGAATCAATAACTGGAGGAACTGTGATTTTAAGGATAATTTCTAATTTAGCAGTACACAGATTAGCTAGGGTAAGTGCAATATTTACACGTGAGGAAATGTCAGATGATGGTAAGGACGTAAAAAGGGGTGAAGAGATTATTGATGGTGTTATTCAGGCTTACCATTTTGCAGCTGCAGATCCATTTAGAGCTACAACTCATAATAAGGGAATTATGAATGCGATATCCCCAATTGCTATAGCCTGTGGACAAGATTGGAGAGCTATTGAATCAGGAGCACATAGTTATGCTTCATATAATAGAGAATATGGTTCAATGACTCATTGGGAAAAGAATGATGATGGAGATCTATTTGGGTCTATAGAGATACCAATGGCCGTTGGTTTAGTTGGAGGTGCAGTAAGGGTTCATCCTGCAGCACAAACAAATGTTGCTTTATTGGGCATTAATTCAGCAAATGATCTTGCTAAGGTAATGGCCGCAGCAGGGTTAGCCCAAAATTTAGGTGCTTTGAGAGCCTTAGCTACAGTAGGCATTCAGGCAGGGCATATGAAATTGCATGCAAGAAATATGGCTGTAACCGCAGGCGCAAATGATGATGAAGTAGATGCTGTAGTTAGTTTAGCACATTCAAGTGGCGAAAGAATCACAGCAAAATTAATTGAAGATTGTTTAGCTAAATATCGTTCATCAAATTAATTTTAAGAATATTCTTTCCACTCATTTCCACTATTTGCAGCTCTATACCATTGTTTATTGTTGTGTTTAATCCATTCAAATCCATGTTCATCAACAACTCCTACCGAATAAACCCAGGGTGTAGGTGATGAATCATCAATTTCATTTTTAACTGATTTTTTTGATTCTAGTTGACTCATTTTTTCATTATTATTGTTAATTATAGCGGCGAATAAACCTGCTAAAATTGCAGGTATTATCCTCCAAATAAGATCATTAATGGATTTAAAATTTAAGAGGTTCTCGTTATTTTCAATTATTTCAATAGCATCTGCAATTAATAAACTACCGTATGTAATGCCCCAATTCATGTATGTAATCATTAAAAATCCAATTCCAGCACTAATTGCAGCAGCAAATCCAGAGTCTGTTTTTCTTTTAATCAAATTTGATTGTTTTGAACCAATATAGAAACAAAATAATGGGAAAACAAGAGTTAAAATATCTATAGAATCTTGTATATAATTTAAACTAGCTTCAAGATTACCTTCAAGGTCATTACGTTGAATGTCAATGAAAAAACTCAAACCAATGGCTAATGAGATGAAAAAATATAATTTTACACCATAAAAAATTGACTTGAAAAAACTCATCTGTTTCAGATAGGCTTGTAGAACTTATAATATAACATCTTTAGTGAGTTATTCTTCAACCATTATGTCAATATTTTCTTCTAAGTTTATTTCTTCTTCTAGAGCAATAGGTGTTGAATTTCCATCATTCATACCTAATTCTTCAGATCTTTCTCTAAACCATTCTCTGACCTTTTTATGATTTGTATGCGGGCATCCAAAAACTTCAGAAAATCGTCTTGTTGTAGTTAATCTTCTAGTATTTCCAGAACGTCTTCTGTCAATTAAACCTGCATCAGATAAATCTTTTACGTAACCATATGCCTTTTCTCCAAGAAGTTTTACTAAACTAGATTGTTCCATAGGTTGGTGGTATGCAATTAGAGCAGCAGCCTTAAGCAATCTTGCAGGGATTTCAGTTTTTGCATCTTTAGGCAATTTGTCGGCAATTGCAGGTTTTACTTCCAAAGCCCATTTTCCAGAGATTTCTACTAATTGTAAAGCACCACCTCTTCTTCTTTTCAATGAGGATTGTAGGCCAAGTAATGCTTCACTTACTAAGGAGACTTCAGCCTTTAATCCATGTGAAAGTTGTTCTACACTCATAGATTTTCCAACACCAAAAAGAGTTGCTTCAATTAATGTTTGCAGTTCAGCTGTCAACTTCAACCACCTCGTTAAAAGAATTATTTTCTTCTTTGAATTTTTCATTAATTGAGTCCCAACTTTTTATTTTTGGCCATAGGTCTTTAATTTTTATTTTTCCATTAGGCACGTCTTTTTGTTCAATATCTGTAAAACCCCTATGAGTTAAAAATAACATAGAAACGAGTCCAGTTACTTTAGCTTCAGAAGAAACGTCTATTTCTTCACCGCTTTCTTTTTTAATTTCTTTTGCGACTCCATCAGATAATGTTTGTAAATCAATTTCTCCATCTTTGTTCATCTCTCTCATTAAATTCCAACATAATTCTATGTCGCCTTCTAAATTTTCATCATGCATTCTTGCTCCTACATTTCCTAGCGCTTCTTCAACTTCTAATTTATATTTGATTCTGTTCTCTTCTCTTATTTTATTTATTTCGGCATCGTCACAAGCACCTCTTAAAGCACCTAATAAATCACCTAATGTTACAGGGCGACCTTCTTCTCTACGAACTCTTTCCTCAAATAAACCATTAAGATCTGCTTCTAATTCTCCAGAAATAACATTATTTGTGAAATTAAATTCATTGTCGTCAAAATCAGTCATCCAACCTTCGTCAACAAAGTAATCGTCAATTTCATCTTCCATGTCTGCTTTATTTTGACGATCTAATAAATCTTCAACTTGCCCTCTTAAGACAGCCCATGCTAGCCGTAATAATCTTCCACATGAAGGTAAATCAATGTTGTCTGAATTCTTTTTTATTCTTTCACTGAATAAATTAACAAAAGATGTTAAGTCTATATTCCAAGGGTCTAAATCAGCATCTTTAACTAATTCAAAAACTAAAGCTACAGAACGGTCAAAAGGATCAACTAATGAAGAGTATTCGGCATTTTCCATTTCTGCAATAGTTAATAATCTATCAGCATAATCTATTGCTTCTTCTCTAGTCTCTTCTCTATTTTCCAATAAGTTGTTAATTATATCTTCTCTAATGAAGTATGAATCAAGTTTTGATTGCATTTATCAACCACCTCTCAGGGCTCCTCAGTTTGCTCTAACTGATCAATTTGAATTTCTTCATTTTCTATTGATTCAACTTCTCTTATTGCTTCTTTTAATTCTTGTAATTCTTCAATATCTTCTTTTAATTCTTCAGCTCTTTCAGAAAGTGCTGCAATTGAAGAGTCTTTCTTTAATGGCACTTCACCTTTAATTTCAATATCTAGGCCCCCTAGACTTGATGGTGCTGATAGAGGTTCAGGAACTTCTGGCATGTCTTTTTCAGTTGGAAGGTGGGATAATTTTTCTCTCTTTTCATTCATCTCTTTATCTGCTTTTTCTCTAATCTTTTCTGCCTTTTCACCTAGCTCAATTGCTCTTTCTCTATTGAAATCAGCAATTCTTCTACTACAACCATCTCCTGCGTGTGTAATTCCTATGTGGTGGTCAGCCAACTGTAGACTTACTTTTCTTAAGGTAACCATTAGGAATTGAGCACTCTTTGCTCTTGCTCTACATAGTCTTGCGATTCTCTCTGCATTGAATGCATCCAGGTTTTGATCAACTTCATCAAAATAGTAGAATGGGGATGGGTCATGATCTTGAATGGCAAAAATAAGTGATAATGCAGCCATTGATTTTTCTCCACCAGAAAGACCATTTAATTTTGCTCTGGAACTTTTACCTTTTGGTTGACACCACATTTCTAAACCACCTTTGAATGGATTTTCTGGGTTTTCTAGTTTCAACTCACCCCTTCCTCCATCTGAAAGTAATCTATATACTTCTTTGAAATTCTTATTGACTTCTTTAAATATTGTAATTAAACGTTTTTTACGTTGCTTTTCGAGCTTTTCAGAAATATCGATTAGTGATTTCCTTCTTGCTTGGCATAATTTATTATCTGTTTTCAATTCATCTAACCTATTTTCTGTTTTATCGTATTGTTCTATAGAAAGCATGTTTACATTTCCAATGAACTCTAATCTCTTTTCAATTCCTCTGATTTTATTTTCTGCTTGTGCGACTGTGGGTATTGATGCACCTGCTTCTGGTGGATTAACTCCAGCTATTTCCATTTCTTCAATTAACGAACTTAATAATTCTCTTTTACTTTCTAGTGTAATTGTATGTTCGGAAGCCCTTCTTCTAGCGGATTCTGATTGTTGAATTAGTTGATTTACTGTAGTTCTCAAACTTCCTCTTTCTTCTACTAATTTAACTCTTGAATTTTCAAGTTCTTTATTTTCTTCTGAAATAGTAGAATATTTGTCTTCAAGTTCCTTCAGTTCTCTTTTTAGTGATTTTTGTTGATCATTCCATTCACCAATCGATATTTTCTTAGTTTCCGAATCTTGTTTAAATGATTTAATTTTCGAATTTAATTCATTTAACCTATCATTTAGAATCTTTGTATGTTCTTCCCCACCAGCTAATTGTGCTTCTGCTTTAGCTTGAATCCCTTGTGCATTTACTCTAAGTTCTTGTACATCTCTCAAAGTTTTTTGTAGGTGTTCTGGGCTTGCTTTTTGTAATTCTAAATTTGCGTTTTGTCTCTCTTGTTCAGCATCTTGGCATGCTTTATTTGCTGAAATTAATTTCTGCTCGCTATTATCTGTTGCTCTCTTAGATTCATCTACCGATTTTTGAGCGTTTGATATTTCTTTTGTAATTTTTTGTAATTTTTCTTCAGCAGCGTTAATCTCTATTTTCCATTGTTTAACTTTAGCAATACTATCATTTGTAGTTAGATTGTTAATTTTTTGATGCACTGATTGTTGTTGTTTTCTTGATTCAATTAATGCAGATTGAACAGTATCACTGAGTAATTGTAATCTTTTTATTTCTGCTTCTAGTCTGTCTACTTCTCCACTTCCTGCGATTTGTCCTCCAAAAAGCACACGATTTCTGCTTTGATTTCCTCCAACCATTGCACCACCGGCTTCAGTCAAGTCACCTTTTAACGTAACCATTCTAACTCCGCCCATATGTTTTCTAGCGGTTGAAAGGTTTGCAACTAGTAATGTATCTTTTAGAGCATATTTGATTGCCAATTCAATTCTTGGGTCATAATCTAATAATTCCCAAGCAAAACCTTCTACATTTTCTTCTTTAGTTAGCATTAATGCCTTTCCACTTGGTCTTCTGACTTGTAATTTGTTTAGTGGCAAAAATGTTGCTCTACCTGCTTTATTTTCTCTAAGCCAACCAATGCATCTTGCAGCTACTTCATCGGTTTCGACAATAATGCTTTGCATCCCTGCTCCTATTGCAGTCGCCAAAGCATTTTCATGAGTTTGATCTTTTGGTTTTGCTAATTGACTTAAAGTACCCAATATTCCTTTGATTTTTCCTTCATCTCTTTGAGTTAGGAGGGATGAAACAGCCATTGCCATTCCTCCTCTGATTCCACTTTTATGTTCCATTTCAGCCCTTGCTTTTACCAAATCCCTTTCAGAAGAAATTAATTTGTTATTTATTGTGTCGTGTTCTTCTTTGAGTTTTTGCTCTTCTCTTTGTCTTTGGGTTAATTGATTTGCTAAACTTTCTCTGTCTTCGCCCGAATCTTCTGTTTTCAGTTCTTCACCCTGCATCAATAAATCGTCTCTTGATAACCTGGCCTCTTCTTCACCTTCTTGTAGGGCTGCCAAGTGTTTTAATGACAAATCATATGCTTGTTCGGTTCTATCAAATTCTAGTTGGATTTTTGTTAATTCTGCAGCGGAGTCGCTTACTTTTTGATTTGCCTTACTCAATTCTCTTGTAAGTGAGTTTGTTTCTTTGTCTCCAGCCATGAGTGCTTTTTTAGCATCATTTTCATCTTTTTCTGCTTTTTTGAATGCATCTTTTGCTTCTTGAAGTGATTTCTTTGCATTTTCTTGTTTAGATATATGTTCATTAAGGTTTTTTGCTGCTTCTTCGGCATCTTCGCCATAGTATCCAATATTGTCTAAATTCTCTTCTATTGCTTGTTCAGCTTCTAAAATTTTATCAGATCTTCTATCAATTTCCAATCTTAATTGGTTTAATTTATCCATTAGTGAACTACTTTCATCGCCTAATAATTCTCTCATTTGTTTTTCGATTGCGATTACCTTTTCTTCAATGTTCATTAATTGTTTTTCACCATCTTGTGCTTTTTGTGCGGCATCTTTTGATTCTTTAACACAATTGCTTTGCTCCTGAGCAACATATTTGATTTCTGCTTGAGCACTGCAATACTTAGATTGGTGTAATAAAACTCTAGCATTATCTAATTCATTTTTTAACTCTTTGTATTTTAGGGCCTGAGTTCTTTCCGCTTTCAAATCTTTAAGTCTTATTTTTAATTCTTCTTCTAGGAGTTCAATTCTCTCTAAGTATTCTTCAACTCTCTTTCTTTGTCGGTCAGCCTTACGAATTTCATCATCATAAGAAGTCACTCCCGCCACTTCTTCAAGCACTTTTCTACGATTTATTGCAGTCATTGTTGCTAATTCAGTAACCATTCCCTGAAGCACAATATTGTAACCATCGGCTCTTGCATTAGCGCTTGAGAGTAATAATTTAAATTGTCTTTGACTGCTTGGTTCTCCATTTAAGTAATAATTTGATGAAGCTGCACCAGATCGAGTTTTCTTTACAGTTCTAGTAAAATGAACTTCATCAGCATCAATTTTTAATCTTCTGCTACCGTCTGAATCTTCAGGATTGTCGAAAATTAGTGAAACCTTGCAAAATTTTGCAGGTTTGTTATTTTTCCCACCATTAAATAAAAGGTCTAGTACATTACTTGCACGAACATCTTTTGCTGATTTATATCCAAGGACGAATTGTATAGCATCACCACAATTACTTTTTCCAGAACCATTAGGTCCTGTAATTGCAGTAAATCCTCTTTCATAAGGTACTACAACTTCGCCTTTGAATGATTTGAAGTTTTCCATTTCGAGGCGTTTTAGATACATCTTTTCCCATCCTAATGTGTTGAAAGTATTATACGAACAAACACATTAAGCCGTTGAGGGTAATTTGCTGACTATAAACAATGCCCTTATTTAGGCTTCTATGTTGCTTATTTTAGGGTATATTTCAGTTGCCAACTAATCCAACATTCCTGTTTGATTACATCTTGCACATCCTTGACCATTACATAGATGACAAGTTCTACCTACTTTCATATCTCCAGAACTGTAGTCATCATACAAATTTCTTTCAAAGTCATCTTCATAATCACTTAATCCTAATTGGCTGTATAAATCTGAAACGGTAGCGTTTGCCTTTCCAAGAGATTCTAATCCACCCTTGAATTTCCTTCTACTCCTTTTGCCACCTTCGAAAAATGAATCATCTTGACCAATATTTTTTCTTCTTGCTTCAGAAAACATCTGAGCAGCACCACTTGTTCTAGATAAGAATCTCATCGATCTATACATAAAAAATGAACCATACATAATGAGGCTTAAATCAATCGAAATTGCTGGAACTGGGAAACCGATTATGGCTGACCAATCTAATGATCCATTTGGGCCTGTTAATCCATTCAAATCAGCGAAACCAAAAGAAAGTAGACCTAAACCAAATCCAAACCTTATTTTTGCATTTCTTCTTTTTCTTTTTAATTTTCTTTCTGTTGAACCTCTTGAGGCCCTACTTCTAACATTGCTTTTGAATTTGCGAGAAAGTAAAATTAATCCAATGCCCACTCCAATTCCTAAGAAGTCAGGAGTTTCCCAAACGCTAACAGATCTGGCACAATCAGCAGGGTTTCCTTTGGCAAATCCAGCGGAAACAGTGCTATCTGAACATTCATCTGAAGTAATAAAAGCAGGAATATCTAATTTATATCTTGGAGTATTTTCAGTGTGAATATCTTTCACTATTCCAACTTCTACATTATAAATAGTAATTACAAGTATACTCGCCCCAAGCAAGGCAAGTAGCAGTGAAAGACCCCTGCGCATGTACCGAGAGATGACTGTACCCAAATAGCAATATCGGAAGATTTTTAATTTTGATATTAAGAAAACGTTCAATTATAGAACTCAGTCCCCTAACCGAAAACATGCCCAAAGTTGTACTGGCTGGTAGCGGAATTGCAGGATTATTTGCCGCTTTAAATTGTGCTGATGCAGGTTGGGATGTATGTGTAATTACCAAACAAAGCCTAGAGGAATCTAGTACTAATTATGCTCAAGGCGGTATTGCTGGAATTTTGGATAAAACTAATTCCGAAGGTAAAGAGATACATATCAAAGATACACTTGATGCAGGTGATGGTTATTGTGATGAAAAAGTAGTTCGAGAGGTTGTTGATGAAGCAGGAGATAGAATTAGAGATTTAATTAATATGGGTGTAAATTTTCAAACAGATAAGGAAGGAAATTATGATTTAATAAAGGAAGGAGGCCATTCTCAAAAGATTATACTGCATTCTAAAGATTCAACAGGTAAAGAAATTGAAACAGCATTATTATCTAAGGCTATTAATCATCCAAGAGTCGAACTTCTATCAAATCATTTGGCTTTAGATTTAATTCTTGAAGATAGAAATTCAGTAGATAAAAAAATTATTGGATTATGGGTTTATGACATAGAAAAAGAGATAGTAGAAACATTTTCTGCCGATGCAATTATTTTAGCAACAGGTGGAGGGGGTCAATTATTTTCTAGAACAACAAATCCTAGTGTTTCTACTGCCGACGGAATGGCAATGGCAAATAGAGCTGGTGCCAAATTGAGAGATATGGAATTTGTACAATTTCATCCTACATCTGCGGCTGTAAATAGTAGTAGGCCGTTTTTAATTAGTGAAGCAGTAAGAGGTTATGGGGGCGTTTTAATGACTTCTATGGAGTTTAATACTTGGAAAAGTCAAGATAGAATTAAGAACCCTGAAGAGCTTTCATTCACAAAAAAATATTCTGATTTAGGTTCATTAGCCACTCGGGATATTTTGGCAAGGGCAATTGATCAGGAATTAAATCTTTCAGGTGAAGATTATGTTTTGTTAATTACTGAACATCTAGATAAAATAGAATTACAAAAAAGATTTCCTACAATTAATGATTTTTTGTTAAAGTNTGGNATTACTTTNGGGGTAGACCCNATTCCNGTTGTTCCTGCAGCNCATTANTTTGTGGGAGGNATTTCNGTTAATNGATTAGGCCAGGTAATTAANAANTNAAATGGAANNGTGATTNANAATTTGTATGCAATTGGTGAAGTAGCTTGNACTGGAATGCATGGTGCAAACCGTTTAGCATCGAATAGNCTTCTAGAAGCAGTAGTTTATTCNTCTAGAGCATCNTTGAGTTTAAATGAAAANNTTTCAAAATNTAATGTTGAANNTANNAATGAACTNCCAGATTGGNGGGCAGANGGTTTAGAAAATTTGGTAGAGCANTATTCATTAATTGATGATTTNAAAACNCTGAAAATGACAATGNCAAGAGATGTAGGNGTTGTCCGTTCAAATAAACGTTTAAATCGNGCTTTAAGAAGANTNAATTTANTTGAAAAAGAAGTAAANATGNTTTGGNNATCTAGTGTTCCNACAAGNTCTTTAATAGAGTTAAGAAANATGGTTCAAATTTCTNTNATNATTATTAATTCNGCATTAAATAGAANCAAGAATATTGGTTTACACTATAATGAAGATAATTTNAATCATTAATATGTGAAATTGAAATTTCTGAAATAATTGCCATTAATGTAGAATTNATTGGTGTNGGNATTCCTANTTGTTCTGCTTTTTTAATNACTTNACCACAAATNGAATTTATTTCNGTTCTTTTACCTTTCATTACATCTTGTAACATGCTACATTTATTTTCTTTAGTTGATGTTAANATCTGTGTTAATAAATCTACCATTTCAAAATTATCNGGAACATCAATCNCACTCTCTCTTGCAACNTTTAATACTTCAAACATTACTGAAGATGCACAATTGAATAATTGGGGAGTAAGTAATTCTCCATTTTTCACTCCACAAATTGCCGCTAGTGGATTTACTGCAGCATTTATAGATAATTTAGTCCAAAGCTTTGATCGAATGTCTTGAACATTAGAAGCATTTAATCCAGCATCGTCTAATAATTTTGTAAATTCATCTAATGTCTTATTGTTTATTTTTGTTAATGGCATTTTTCCAATNATNATTTCGCCCTGTCCTGCCCAATTAATTGTAGTAGAATTTTCTTTATTTGCACCATGTGTGATGATTCCTCCTAATACNGATTCAAAACCCAAAACTGATGAAATGATNTTTTCATTTCCAATNCCATTTTGAATACTAATACAAAANCCGTTATTCGAAATTAANTTTTTTGAAATATNTGCTGCTTCTAATGTAGAAAACGACTTTGTACAAATTAAGATNAAATCACATGAGTTTTCCCATTCNGAATCTATTTTTTCATTTTTTGANTAAATTCTAAATTGTTCGGGATCAATATTTATTTTTTGATTCTTTTCTAAAATATTTAAAGTCAAACCATTTGTGACTAACTCAAATTTTTGAATCTCAGAATTAGTAAATAGAATTAGTTGGTGNTCTTCATTATTTGCTATTGAACCNGCAATTAANCCNCCNATNGATCCAATTCCAATAANNCCNATTTTCATTNTATTACACCAGACCAAGCAGCTAAATGAATTTCAAGAGNATCTGAANTATAATCTAACCAAGCCATTAGNAANACATCTNNACCNACCATTTCCCANGAGATTGAAACANNAATTTCATTATTTGAAGTGATTNAAGNAGTTGATGTNAAATTTTCNTCATCAAGNGTTATTTTCCATGGAACNACATCNCCATGAAATCTAGTAGANACTGAAAAATNATCATTTGGNCNAAACATTGAAANATTNATAAATCCATTTAANTCNTNANATGAGCAATTATTACANTCACTTAATTCCCATAANGGNNTATTNCCCCATGCAATTTTTGAGTCAGTNCCATTAACTAAAATTAGGGNNCCNTCTTTAATGGAATAAAATCCNGATTCAAANGGATTATTTCGATTNCATTCNATTAAATANCCCTTTTTTGGGAGTTCAATNAATAANGTTTTGTTNATTTCNGNTGGNAANATTTTTCTTGAAGTTGAAGAAGTTGCATTCCAAAAAATTTGTTCAGAACTGCTCATTAGTGGATGAGCAGTGTTNTTTGAACANAGTAATTCNTTTTNATTTGANATNTCTAATTCTTTACCNGGNTCAAAGGGACTAANATTTGNAAAATTNTTTGTAAAATTTATACCATTAGANGGNGANAGTANTAATTTNGAATTTATTGGNGGAAGTAAGTTAATTGAGTNNGTAGTATTGTTAATATTNTAATATATNGANGGNGTNTTTATNTTNTCANTATTTGATAAAAGAAAACCTGCNTTTCCTAAAACACAAACTCTNNTGTCTCCATNATTTAAANTTTCNTCNATTANANTGANTTCCCAAAAAGGAGATNAGTGNATTTCNANTTNATCAANTGTATTATTTANTGTAGTGCAAAGTTCTGGAGAAATAATNTTATTNTTNGATTCCCATCTTGCNGATGTCGCNAANATTTGNTNNTTAGGNATNAATGTCATGTGGTGATATTCNTTTAAACCNAGATTCTCAATTAANAATATTGCATCNATACTTTGATTTGGNTTAANNNCNTNGTTTGAAGNAATNTTTATTTCTATAGNGNTAAGNGGGTTAATTGTAATTTNNNCGCANNCCTCAATAATNTNNTTNTGNANNCATGAAATNTCAAATGTAATGTNTTGTGTNGTTTCTAACCAAAAATTTAGCATNANTTCTTTNTTNATTAAAGAAGGNTTNGTAATCGTNAATATGATTTCATTATTTTCATCAAAANAATATTGTGAGTTTAATTGNATTTCAATNTCTGAATCCCAATCNTCTATTGGTTCTAATGGCATTTTCGCNGGCAATAATANTAAAAGTAGAATNACAAAAAATGATGCAAAATTTTTCATTGCTCCATCATCTANTTTTTTAGNTTCATCAAGAATTATTGGNAGTCTTTGATCNGTACCATGTAAAAATAANGTCATAAAACCACCAATTACTATGAATGTCCAAAGNGAATTTCCNTCAAGGAACCCATATGATACACCAAANACAACAATTAATGCCATTAATGCAATTTGTGTACTTGCTTTAGCCATTTCTTCTAAACCGATTAAACCNGCAAGNATNCNTCCTCCNGCNAGTGTTGGNAATGGTAATAAATTAATCCANCCAATTAATGTTAATGCCATTCCNGCAAGNCCTATNGGGTGAAGCCAATACAANCCTAAANTNTCTGAAAANTGACTAGANGTTAATGAAAATATAAGTTCAATTAGTAGNGGTGGGTTTGCTTTAAGNGGTAATGAATTCAGCCCNGTAATTGAATCTGGTGATAAAATAATACCCANTGNTAGTAATAAAGCTCCAGAAATAATCATTATNGCNGGNCCGCTAATACAAACNGCAATCATTTTCTTTGTNTTTGGCCAACAAATAGAATCCATTCTAGGNTGNNTAGGNATTGCAATCAAACCAAATGGCCATATTGGTAAGGGTATTGGAAATAATATTGGAATCATATTTCCAATTCTTATATTATTACGTTTNGCTAGGTATATCTGAACTANNTTTGCAANAAATAAGATNCCNATTAGTGGAATTGCATAAAATAATAGNGNATCTAAAATGATGTTTAAATCAAAAATAGAAGANTCTTTTTGATNTCCAGCAATCCATTGNACTCCCATTCCTAAAACTGATAAAAACCCTAGTGCCCAAAAAATAAATAATTGTTTTTTACCNAGAATGAACATACCTCTTGGTATTGGTAAAATTTTAATTACATACGGTTTTTCNGGGTATAACTTTGCCATCCAATCTAATTTTTTAAGATGTAAATTCAGNTCTTCTAAAGTNTTTGAAACATCTTTNTCNTCAATAGGNTCNACTACCCANGATGGCCAAATACCNCCTAAAGATTCNTACAAATTNAAATNTCTNGAAACTATTCTNCCAAGTAANTCTTTTTGATTCCATCTAACTTTATGTGCTTTTAAGGGCAAAACATCACTATTTTCTTCGTTGTCCATNGTCTCACCCAATCANCCGAAATGTTTGGANGGTATAAGGTTCATTTATNCGNATTATTTATTTTTGAAACGCTTNAATCTAAAAGTTTCTTCACGTTCCATTTCTTCAAGACGTAATTGAATAAAATCTCTNGCTTCTTCCATTTCAGGAATTACTTTGAATTCTAAAGCNTTAACTCTACGTTTNGTAGATTCNATTTCAGCCAGTAANCTTTTCAATGTNGCTTCCATCTCTGCTGCTTTAACAATTTTTTCAATTAATTTTCCATATGAATCNGCNGCTTCATCNATATAGGGGCTTGATCCTATGAGTCCTATNCCTCTTTTTTCCATATCAACTCTAAGATTNATNCCTTCTACAGAGGGAACNACAACTCCCATNATNTTACGNCTTTGAACAGTAACTTCTGGATGAGTNGAACTNGCTAANGCNGCACTTTTTACNGCNAAACCACCNTCNACAGCACTAGCAAGATTTATTCTTTGTAGAGCAAGTTGATAAGTTCCNGAAAGNTCTTGNTTTGCTTCAATCATTTCNGAAAGNAGAGTTCTAAATTCNTGGAAAAGNCCATCTCTTTTCATTTTNAGTAATTTATATCCATTTTGTGTCTGNTTAATTCTTCTTTTCAGATTTATTAGTTCTGAACGAGTTGGTTTAATATCTAAAGCCACAAAATCACCTTTTNTTGATTATTTTTTTTCTGTAGGATGATATTTATCAATCCATTTTTGATCTAATCTNACCAAATATTTTGTNTTNATNGAAGANAATAATTCCCAAGCTAAATCNAATGTNNCTTCAATTGAACGGTCTTCATCNCTACTTTGNCTTAGGAACTTATTTTCAAATAAATCTGCAAATTTTAGCATTTGTAAATCACGTTCATTTAGTGCATCTTCTCCNACAATTGCTACTAANCCTCTTAATTCTCTTCCTTGNGCATAAGCAGCATAAAGTTGATCAGAAACAGATTTATGATCTTCTCTAGTTTTATTTGGNCCAATACCNGCATTCATNAATCTTGATAANGANGGAAGTACATTAATTGGTGGATAAATNCCCTTTTGNTGTAATTCTCTNGANATAACAATTTGACCTTCNGTAATATATCCNGAAAGGTCAGGAATTGGNTGTGTAATATCATCACCTGGCATNGTNAAGATTGGGAATTGAGTAATACTACCTTCTTTNCCTTTAACAATNCCAGCACGNTCGTAAAGCATTGCTAAATCTGTATACATATATCCTGGATATCCNCGTCTACCNGGNACTTCTTCTCTAGCTGCACCAATTTGTCTNAGAGATTCACAATAATTTGTCATATCTGTATAAATTACCAGTACNTGGTAATCGTGCTCAAATGCAAGATATTCNGCTGCAGTAAGTGCTAATCTTGGAGTAATTAATCTTTCAACAGCNGGATCNTCAGCAAGNTTNACAAATAATACNGCATTTTCTAATGCTCCNGTTCTTTCTAAATCATATCTAAAGAAATTATATTCTTCNGCAGTAATTCCCATTGCACAGAANACNACAACGAAATCTTCATCACTATCNTTTAATTTTGCTTGTCTAGCAATTTGTANAGCAATGTCATTNTGTGGTAAACCNGATGCACTAAAAATTGGTAATTTTTGNCCNCTNACTAATGATGTACAAGAATCAATTGCACTAACTCCNGTTTGAATNAATTCTTCAGGNCTTCTTCTACTGTATGGGTTAATTGCAGCACCAATAATATCAGCATTATGTTCAGCAACAATATCTGGACCNCCNTCTCTTGGTTTTCCAGCACCNGTTANAATTCTTCCAACTAAGTCTTTACTTACNGGTAATTTGAAAACATCNCCCATAAATCTAATTCCNGTATCTANGTCTACTCCAGCAGTNCCTTCGAAAACCTGAACNACCACCATTTCNTCACTAGTATCTAGAACTTGTCCATTCTTTGTACTTCCATCTGATAGCCTTAGTGAAACAATTTCACCAAATGATACTGGTTCAGTCTTATTTAAGAACACAAGTGGTCCTTTAACGTCTGTAATTGTACGATATTCTTTTTCTGTCATTTTAAACACCTCTTTAGTTTTCAGCCTCCACAGCAGAATTTATTTCTTTTTTCATTTCGTCTACTAATTTATCTATTTTTTCTAAGTAACCNGNTTCAAATCTAGCACGCATTAAATTTGTTCGACTTTCAACATTAACTACNTCTTCAAGTGCTGCACCTGCTGCAATAGCNTTCTTTGCTTCATCTTGGAAACTTAAAATNGCTAAAGTCATTTTATATTGTTGTTCTAGAGATGAGAATGTATCTACATCGTGGAATGCNTTTTGTTGNAAGAAATATTCCCTNATCATTCTAGCCACTTCAAGNGTTAATTGTTGATCNACTGGAAGAGCATCAGAACCNACAAGTTGAACGATTTCTTGTAATTCTGATTCNACTTGTAGCAGNCTTGAAATCTCAGTTCTCTTTTCAGGGAANTCTGGTGCAATGTTATCTCTATACCATTGATCTAATGATGCNGGGTATAAACTGTATGAATTTAACCAATTAATTGATGGGAAATGCCTTTGNCTNGCTAGACCAGCATCTAANCCCCAAAACACTTTTACNATTCTTAAAGTACCTTGAGANACAGGTTCAGAAATGTCNCCNCCAGGAGGGGANACAGCNCCAATNACAGTAACTGAACCATCATCACCAGACATTGTTTCAACACGNCCNGCTCNTTCNTAGAATTCNGCAAGNCTGCTAGATAGNTANGCAGGATAACCTTCTTCTCCAGGCATTTCTTCTAGNCTTGATGAAATTTCACGCATTGCTTCTGCCCATCTACTTGTAGANTCAGCCATTAAAGCAACATCATAACCCATNTCTCTGAAATATTCAGCAATNGTAATTCCAGTATATACNGANGCTTCNCGTGCAGCTACTGGCATGTTTGATGTATTTGCAATCATAACTGTACGATTCATCAATGGCTTTTCAGTATTTGGATCAATCAAATGAGGGAATTCTGAAAGAACTTCAGTCATTTCATTTCCTCTTTCACCACATCCAATNTATACTACGATTTGTGCATCNGACCATTTTGCNAATTGTTGNTGTGTAACTGTTTTTCCAGAACCAAATGGNCCAGGAATTCCAGAAGTTCCACCTTTAGCAAGAGGGAATAAGAAATCAAGGATTCTTTGACCNGTAACTAANGGAGTNTCNGGTGCATATTTTTGTAAAAATGGTCTTGGAGTNCTTACAGGCCATTTTTGCATCATTTGNAGTTCTGTACCATCGTCTAATGTACAAACTGTTTCTGTAACATTAAAATCTCCTTGTTTNATGTCTTTAACAGTTCCTTCTTTATTNGGTGGAACCATAATTCTGTGTTCTATTGTNTCAGTTTCTTGAACTGTTCCAATGACAGATCCNGGTTTNACTACATCGCCAACTTTTACAGTTGGGTTNAATGTCCATTTTTTATCCATTACNATTCCATCAGCATCNACACCTCTTGTAATGAAAACACCCATTTTTTCTTCTAGGTCTTCTAGNGGNCTNTGNATTCCATCATAAATTTGGGTAAGNAAACCTGGNCCAAGTGCAACAGATAATGTTTCACCTGTNTTAATTACAGGCTCACCNGGCCTTATTCCACTNGTTTCTTCATATACTTGGATAACACATTTGTCACCATGTAATTCNATTACTTCTCCCATTAANCCNTCATCACCTACTCTAACAACATCAAACATTGCTGCTTTTATTCCTATTGCAGTNACTACAGGTCCCGATATACGGTAAATTTGTCCTTTCTTACTCATTTTTTCCACTTCCTTTTTTTTTATTATTTCCACAAATCGACTCCGATTGCTTTTCGTATTGATTCTCTTAATGTGTTGTCTTCCTCCGTACCAATACCTAATACGGTGGGAGTAATACTATTACTCAGGCGTACACGAAGACGCTCTGGTAATAGGGTTAATAATTCAGAATTTACTACAACAATACCAACACTTTTATCATTTAGTAATTCTTTCAAATGTTCTGCACTTTCNTCTACAGATTCTGAATTNTATAGGCGATTAATTCCAGCNAGCTGNAANCCTAGTGTAAAGTCAGAACTTCCTACAACAGCAATTTCCATTTTTTCACCTCANGCACCTATGTGNGCATCAATTAAANTTTTATCTAATCCAACTGAAAGCCCTCTAACTATCATTCTAATATCTCTNACTTCTTGCCTCATNAGTGCTAAATAATGAACAANAGGAAGAGCTGAAATNGGAGATAAATAACTCATTTTTTCAAGCACATGAAANGTTCTTTTATTTAGAAACATCATTATGGGGTCNAGAGATTCAATTTTATTTGATTCATCTACNGCTTTTTCAAATTCTGAAANGTCNAACCNACTATTTTTTCTAAGCACTTCNATAATNCCATTTTCATCCATTGAGGATAGATTTTTGAGNATTCCTGTNGTTATTAATTTACCNTCGGGNAANAATAGTGANTCNATTAATTCNGGNGATAATCCTTGTCTTTTTCCTTCAAAAAANTTCATAATGTTGTTNTGATCAATTTCCATATGTAAATATCTTCTNAATAGNGAATTTGCAGCATNNTGGCCCTTAAGNGCAGNAATNGATTCTTTGTAGTANTGTTTATCCAATGCATCTTCATAATTTGCNAAAGTTGCATTAGNATCTAANGATGATATCGCNCTACCCCATGGTTTATTNCCTAATGCGATAGCAACNTCATTNAATGAAGANGAATTTTTNACAATATCTAACCAGTTNGTATTCCATTCNTTTTCTTCTGGTAGAATATCNTGAGANAATTCNTCTGCAGAAACATTATTTTCTACNGCTCTTAATACNACTTTNGTATTNAAGTAAGAAAANCTATTTGCATAAACNCCNACTTGTTTTAGTAAATCTCCTTTACAAAANCCAAGCACTTCATTNAATTCCTTAGAAAGTCTATGGGTNAANGCCATTTCTAGTAAATCACTACCAGNAAANCTTGTTGAATACATNTCAATTTCATTCCTATATCCTTTATCTGCAACAGTAGATGCTAATTGTTCAGGTGATTGTTGAATCATTTGTCTCAACTGCGTTCTATCTAATAATTTCCCACGTCTTGCTTTACATCGAGCAGCTGCGTTAGGGGCATTAGAACCTCCTCCACTTAGACCTGGAATTGACATAGACATCTTTTTCACCTTATTCAAACAGTATATTACTTACATTTTGTATATTTTCATTCCAACAAGCCTCTAATCTAGAATCAAACCTGTAATCTAAACTAATTGATCCATCTGCACTTTCTAGAATAAATCCGCCTAGCCCTTCTACATCATCACCAAGCTTGAAACTCGATCCTGCTTTAGATAAAACACCTCTATCAATAACTACTGGTTTCAAAATCATGCCTTTATTTGTTGAATTGTCCGCTTCCTTTACAATGGATTCAAGTAATGCTTTACGGCCAGATAGTTTACCAGATCCAACTAATTCCTTAACAGATTTCCAAGTAGAATCTAACTCTTCTCTTTTTGCAATCAACAATCTTTTTTGATTTGTTTGTTTTGCTGAAGCAACAACTTCAACGGCTAGTTGAGATATTTCTTTCTTAACTTTCTCAGTAGCATTATCTTCCATTTCTTTTGCTTCATTTTTTGCTGAATTGATTATTTCAGATGCTTGCCCATTAGCCGAATTGATTATTTCATCCGCTTCAGCTTTTGCAGCAGAATTGATTTTTTCAGCTAGTTTTTCTAACGACATTTAATTTCCTCCGGTATCTTAATATCCTTTTCTCACATAAATAGTGGTAAAAGACCAAGAATAACAATAGATTCTGGTAATGCAGTAAATATGATTGCAGTACCAAACTTACTATCATCTTCAGCTAACATTCCTACAGCAGCAGCACCTATGTTTGCTTGCGAGATACCTGCACCAATTGCAGCTAATCCTACAGCAATACCTGCTCCTAGATTCTTCCAAGCTGCTTCTGTACTTGCATTATCGTCACCTTCAGCAGTAGCAATCCCTACAATTGATGTTGCAATCATTAATACCGCCATTATTCTTAATCCGTTCTTTATTATTTTCATTTTCATGTTTATTCCTCCTTTTTTTGTTCAGATATATTTCTGGACTGTGATAATTTATTCTACCTCCACCAATTTTGGTTTTGAACCAAATGGTTTGAATGGTTCGCCGCTACCATCATAAAATTGTTTCATCCACTCGACGAAGTGTAAACGTGCAGCATGTATATTTGGACTAAATACTCCAAGTACCCAAGCAAAAAGTTGAATGCCGATCCATAATAACATCGCTACTATCCCTGAAATTATTGCTAAGAAATCTCCATTAGCAACTAATTCAAAGGATTTAATCATGTTATCATAACCCAACATATTTCCTGCTTCGGCAATTTTTACGCCTACGACTCCAATTGCCATTAGCCGAATGTATGATAACACATTTGAAAGCAAAGAGATGGTTTCTAGCGGCCCAACAAAAATACCAATTGGTCCAAAACCTTCGTATTTGGCTAATCCATAACATAAACATATAATTCCTATTACTAATGTAATTCCACCATAAAATACTAAATCACTCATGGCGGAAGCATAATGTTCTGTCAAACCTTCTCCATTCCCTACTAAAAATCCATAGCAAGCTAAAAATCCACCCACTAGTACTATTAACCATGAACCCTTTTCAAAGAAGGCCGCCACAAGACCATGTCCTTTAGCAACATCTATAATTCCAATAATGAATCCTAAGGCGAGATGAAGAATACCAAGATATAATGCGATTACAATCAAATCGCTCATATTAGATCCAACTCTGTGGAATGGGAAGGCTAGGTTTATACCGAATGGTAATTCTGCACTTGGCCCATATCCGTGGTGTAGATCGAAGGGATAGAGTGCACTAAGGAAGGCAACAGGAGATGAATTTTTATCTGCGTAAACGTAAACTCCATTGACTTTGACTTTTTCATAAATGAAAATCTCCCAACCAGCAAATTCCGCATATAGGTAACCGAATATAACGCATGAAATACCAATGTATACTACTAATCTAGATGCTAGTATTGCTGCTTCATTATCGCTGAATTTATTTTTTATCCAAAGGCCAAGCATTATTGTAAAAATTCCATAAATCATGTCCCCTAACATCATTCCAAAAAATATTGGATATGTGAACAACATGAACATAGTGGGGTCAATTCTTCCATATCTTGGTCTTCCAACTAAATCAGTAAGTAATTCAAATGGTTTAGAGATATTTCTATCTGTGTAAGCAATTGGGGGTAGTTCTTCATCATGCTCTTCATGATGTTCATCATGGTGTCCATGGTGGGGCGCAGATTCGAATTTTTCAGTTTCTACTACTGTTGAAACCATTTTCAGTGCCACACTTGATTCTTTTACTGATGATGTGGGGATCCATCCGTCCATCACAAATGCGTGCTCACTTACAGCAACACGAACAGGTGCATTAAGAATTTCTAAATCTCTTTCTAATAATTCTATACAGGCTAATAAATCAGCACCATGCTCCGAATTCCATGAATCAATTTCATTTTCAAAACTTTCTTGAGTTGTAATTAATTTTTCCTTTTCTTTTTCAAGGTTATCAACTAAATCTTTCGCCGAGCCCGAAGAATTAGGGGTTGTAATGGCATCAAAATCGCATTCTGATATTGTTGATTGTATTTCTTCAGAGATTTCTTTATCACAAAAAACCGCGGCAACTCCTCTTTTTCCATTACTGCCACTAAAGCACATTACATTTGCATTTTTCTCTAAATCCGCCTTTAATTTTTGAAGATTGCCAAATTCACCTATCCAGCAAGATAATGAATTATAGTCACTCAATAGTTCTAGATCTAAATTTAATGTTGCAATTCTAATAATTGTAGTTAAATTTTGAGAGGTTTTATCCAAATTATTTTTTGTATCTTCTAATGCATTAATCTTTGAAAGGACTTTGTCTAAGTGTTTAGGAAACTCGCCATCTAAAAGAGATCTAACGCCTGCCAATGATTTTCTAGGACCTTTGGTTGGTTTAATCTCAGCAGCACAACCTCTCATTTTTACTAGTAATGAACTAACTTCATCGGCAATTTTGTTGGGACTTCCTAAACTGATATCTTCTATTTCCCCATCATAATCTAGCATGTGGATTGATCCCAATTTTGAAGCAACATCAAGTGTTTCTGATAACTCATCCAGAGTTCCAGCTACTACAATTCTGGACATCTCAGCAGTAGTAAATCCACTAATTTTAACACTTCCTTAACTATTTCATAAATGATTCAATAACGGAATCTATTGCCTTTTTCCTTTGCTTAGTACCCTTTTCAACAATACCTTGAATGTTTTTATCGCCGTCTTTTGTAACTACATCTGCTTCTGATTGTGCATTAGATCTTGCTTCTTCAATCATTGATCGTGATTTAGAATTAATATCTTCTTGGGATTTTTGAATAATCTCTGTTGCTTTTAATCTTGCATCTGATAAAATTGATGATGCTTTTGACTCTGCATTTTCTATGGTTTTTTCAGCCTCTTTTTCTGCATTTTTGATGGCTTTTAGAACATCTGCTTTACCCATTATAATCCCCGATGTTATTCCCCAAAAGAATTAGGTTTATGAGTTTAACATTTTATACGTTTTTTTATATTTTTAAAAAATCACATAATTCCAAACTTTGCCCTGCACGTTACAGCACGCCAAAGCAATTTTTTTGTTAACTTATTAAATGCTAAATTTACTAAGAAATCTGGAGAACGAAAAAGCAAACTACCAATTGCTAATGAACGTTTAGAATTTCTCATAATCTTTCCCATTTGAATGTTCCAAATTCTTTCATATTCAGTTAATGGCAAATCATTTAGTATGTGTTCAGCAACTACTTGTCCTGCGATTCTAGCCCCAATCATCGAAGTTGAAATTCCTGCTCCATTGGAGGGTAAAACCATACCTGCCGCATCTCCAACGATTAGTTTGTTATTTTTTACCATAGTTTTTAATGAACCGGACATTGGTAATGCTCCAGAACCTTGATAAATTATTTCGCCGTCATATTTGGAATAAAACCTTTCAGCAAAAAACTTCAAATTTTTCCCTTTACTGTATTTCTTTTGGATCCCTAATCCTATATTTGCGCCATTTTTTTTGGGAAATACCCAAGCATATCCACCAGGAGCACAGGAACCAAAATGCAATTCAACAGTTGACTCATCATAATCACCATTAATTAACATAAATTTTACAGGAATGTTTAATGATTTTTCACCCCAATGATTTTTTCTTACGGGATCATTAACACCTCCACAACCTAAAATGACTTTTGCTGAAAAAACTTCACCATTCCTCGTATGGACATTATTTCCATCAACAGTTGAAATATATGTTTCAGTTAGGAATTCCACTCCCTTTGATTTTGCTAATCTTACTAATGCTTTATCATGTTCTGGCCTATCAAGCATAATACCCTCAAATGGGAATTCTAGTCCTTTTCCTGAAGGTGGTACTAATTTCAATTTTTCAGTTCTAAGTGAAATTGCAGATTCTGGAGTTTGAAATAAATCATCCATCTCTGGTACATCAGGACATAATCTTCGTAACTCATCTACTGAGGGAATTAATTCCCCACATTGTAATGGTTCTCCAATTTCTTTTTTACCATCAATTACCAATACGGAAACGCCTTCCTTTGCAGAGTACCGAGCAGCAGTACTTCCTGCAGGACCTCCACCAATAATGATAACATCCCACTCTTTTTTCATAAAACCCCTCAATCATATCGAGAACGAACATAATGAGCTAATTCTAGTACTAATTTTTTTGCAGGATTATCACCAATAAAATCAATTTCCCTAATAGCCGAATTAAGATGTTCATTTACTAAAGTTCTACAATAATCAATACTTCCTGAAATTTTTAGTAAATGTAAAACTTCATTTAAATCATGTAAATGAAATTTTGAAACAAGATTCAAAAGATTTTCTTTTTCTTTACCATCTAAATTATTAATTCCTAGAAGTAATGGTAGTGTCATTTTACCTTCAAGGATGTCCAATCCTCTTGGTTTTCCTAATCTATCGTCTCCAATTAAATCCAATAAATCATCAACCAATTGGAATGCTAAACCTAGTTGCATTCCGAAGTTATATAATGAATCTTGAATTTCTTTTGATTGATTTGTTAATATTGCCACAGCTTTACATCCAGATGCAAATGGGCCTGCAGTTTTACCTTCGATTATGTTGTAATAGTCATCACTTGTTGTTGAAATATTGTGGATGTGCTCAATTTGTTTTAATTCCGCGGATGCCATCTTTGAACATGTTTCAGCCATTAAATCAACAATTTCTTTTTCATATTGTCCACCCAATCCAAAACCTAAAACAAACAACCAATCGCCAGTGATTTGAGCTTTTGCAGTATTTTCAATTTCATGAATTGTTTTTACCCCTCTCCTAATTTTTGCATTGTCGTTAATGTCGTCATGAATTAATGTTGCAGTGTGAATGATTTCGTACGCAGTAGCCAAAGGTAGTACTTTTTCAATGTCTTTCCCACCTAACATTTCGTAACAAAGTAAAAGTAACATTGGTCGAATTCTTTTCCCTCCAGCCATTAGGATATGTTCTGATAAATTGACAACTTCATCATGTCCCTTATCTCTGGAATTTTGCATTAATTCCTTAAGGTAATTATCAATTTTGTTTTTGTATTCCCTTAAATGGCGGAGATTCCGAATATTCTTTGAGATTGGCCCCATTGTTCTTCGGAAAAGAGGCGTATATATGAACGAGTGTCTTAACCCATATCTGCTTGCGAGTGAATTTCTATGAATGATGAAAAATTAGTTATTGGTATTAGCAAGCAATTTGATGATGGTTCGCAACCACATTTAAGTCGTTTATTGGAAGGTTATAATGTTGAATTTAAGGAATTTAAAACCTCATTAGAAATTATAAAATCATTAATAAATGGAGATCTGGATTTAGCAGGATTGTCTGGCTTATCTGCTTTTGATTTAGGGTTTTCAGGTAACTCTAGTGTTTCAGGATTAGAAATTTCTACTTTTTTACCTAGAAGAGAACCAACATTGATAATGGTTTGTAAGGATAAAATCACTCATTTACCACGGAATGGAAACATCTTTGTTGATTGTGAATTAGTTCGTAGACAATTAAAGAGATTCAGGCCCGATTTGAATGTTTTTGGAAAAAATGATTTTGAATTAGGTGAATTAGAACTAGCTCCTTGTTTAGAAAAATTAGCTGAATTATTTGAAGAACAAGCTCTTGACGGCTATGTCCTTGAAAGATCAGAGTGGAATACTTATGTAAAAAAGGGAAGAAGGCATACTTTAGGTATGCAAATTGAGAATGACGAATCAAAGCATAGGTTTGTTCCACCACCTTTACGCGGTTTTAGTTTGCTGATTTCCAGGATTGGATTCCCCCAAACTATATTTGAAGAATTAAATGATGAACAATCAATGCTTTCATTTAATGTAGAATCGAAATTATTTTTGGAGTTGAATAAGGATCCTTTACTAGGCCTCAATGTATCAATCAGAAAAGTATCGACGATTGCTCGATCATTAAATGAAGAAGGTGGCTTAATCTCAGATATAATCTTTGAAAAATTAATTAATCTTCAAAAAACAGAGGAATTAACAGATTCAATAAAAATGGTAGAGGTCCTCATGGAAAGGTTAAACAAAAATGGAAATAAAACATTTAGTCTTGAGAAAAAATATCTTCCTGATGACGATGAATTTAGGATTTTAAAAATAATGGTTGATGAATGGGAAAATATGATGAATTTAACATCTGAAGAATCATAAATCTTCATTTTTTGATTTTTTATCCATTAAATCTTTCAATTGCCCCTCAAAAGAGTTGAGATCAATTTGGTCTCTTTTTCCAGCACTTAATAAAATTGAAATTGAATATTCTAGGATTGTATTCCTAGTTTTTTGAAATTCAGACGGAATGGATATATCTGCAATATCTTGGTAAAACATACTTAATTCTCTAGCATTGTGTTCCCACTCAGAACTTTTTGCATGCAAAAATGTTACTATTTCACTGACAGACTGTGTGAATTTTAACCACTCATTCATTGATTTTTCTAATTCCTCCCTCTTTTCCTCAAATTCATTTTTAATTTCTCCATGTCTTTTAGCAACTTCAATAAGTAGTTCAGATGCAGAATTTGTATTAAATTTCTTTTTTGAAATTTGTCTTGATAATTTTATTAATTTTTTTTCCATTTGACTTATATCTAACATTATTTGTTCTCTATTCATGGAATAATTGTTTAGTGCATTTTCTGCATTCTTTTTTAAATCATACAATTCAGATTTAAATACCTCTTTACTTTGTTTTAAATCATCTGAAAATAATTTGATTAATTCTTCGAGGTTTTCCGATGCAGATCTTAATTTTGCTTTTGATTCCCTATCTATCTCACCCATACGAGCCGACCAATCTATCTCATGCGTCTATACTGCTTGAATATACCTACTCTCGTAAATGAAATTTTTATAAAAAACACGCTATTTTACTTGAAAACATTAGTAAGATACTTAGGGGCCGAAAAATGACCCGTTGTTATTATGGTATCAGATGATGAAACTCAAATGTTTTTGATAAAATTATATTCGGCGCGCTTGGAATCATTAAAATCAATTGCCATTCAAAATGAAATATCAAAAAAAGGCAGTGTAGAACAATTGAGAGCACGATTAATTCAGAATTTAATACTTTCAGATTGGAAATTTGATTGGTCATCAATTCAAACTTATTCTAAACAAGAATTAACACAATTTCTAAGTGTATTTGGAATTAAACGTTCGGGCTCTATTAAGGGTCAAAGACAGCGTTTATGGCTTCATTTAAATTGTGATATTAAGTACCATTCATTGGATAATCTTGATAATTTATCTCGGGATGAATTACATGATCTTTGTCTTCATTTGGAATTACCTCGTTCAGGTTCTAAATCTCAATTGTTTGGTAGAGTTGCAGGAGTTTTATCAAGTCAAAGTGGAGGTTGGGGTCAAGTAAAAAGAAGTTTAAGAAGGCCTAAAGGTGGAAAAGCCAACATAAAAATCCCTCAAATAGAAACAAAGGAAGTAGAAGAAGTTGAAACTACAGATGCTGTTGTAGAAGCTGTAGAAAATGTAATTGATAATACTCCGGAAAATCTTGAAGATTCTTTAAACACAGAAATAGAAGATTTAGGTACGGAAGAACAGATTCAAACAAATCTTGAATTAGATTTAAATGAAGAAGTTGAAACTTTTATCAAATCTATTTCAGAGGAGTGGCAGTCAAAACACGAGTCAGAATTATTTTCCCATCTTTCAAATCTTGGATTTGCAGTACATTTACCCGAAATTTCATCTGGTATTTATGGTTGTATTGATGACTATTTTGGTATGCATTTGGGTGAATCAGTTGAAACAATAGAATTTGATGTTCCTATTAACTCCGCTGAAGAAGCACAAGTAATTGCAAACCTAGAATCTAGAAATGCTGAATTAGATAATGCAATTAGAGATTTTTTAGATGATGGCAATCCAAATGATTCAATGGACGTCAATGCATTTATCAAATCTCTAGAATTACAAGATATGCGTGTAGATATGCCAATAGTTCGCCAACAAATAATTAATAGGATTTCAGAAATGCAAGAAAAAATTTCAGTAGAAAAAGCATCGTTGTCTTCATCACCACAAAATTGGCGTGAAAGGGAAGCGTTAAGAAAATTAGAACGTTTGAGGCCTCATCTTTTGAAAAAATTAGAAGAGATAATGAGGAGTAATGATGAGAATTTAGTACGTGCTCGTGTTGAGTTTGAATCATTAGCAAGTAATGAAGGTCTTGATTTGAGTATTAGCTCAATTAGTGGGCGTTTACACGGTTTGTTTGATTTACATGTGGAATTAAATGCACATCTTATTAGAGAAGATCCAAGAACTAAGAGAAGAGAAAGGGCATTAGCAATTTTGAATCATAATTCTGTAGATTTGCCTGAGAGTGGAAGAAATACATTATTAAGAATTGAAAAAAACATTGAAGGCTTTGAACAAGTTATTGATGTTATTTTAAGAAGGAATCCTGGGAAATTTGATGAAGATCAACAAATTTTGTTAATTAGATTTCTCGAACAAAGAGGTTATGAAGCAAATCAAGAAAAAATTCGTCCTAGAATTTTAGGGGCTGCAGGAATGTTGGCAGTTGACATGGGTCATATTTCTGCTGATCAAATACCAACACTTGGTCCTGAAAATTTAGTCGCAGAAGCACAGGTAGATTCAGTAATTTCAGAAATTAATAGAATTGTAAAAAATGTTCAGGAGGAAAGAGGTGCTTTTTTTGAGGAAGCGGAACAAGATCCTGTAGTTCCACAGCATCATGTCGATAAGATTAAATCGATGAAAAATAAAATGAAATTAGCAAATGATATTTTAGATAGAATTGGTGGAAGAGGAATTTGAATAAAGAGAGTTTTTTCGAAAATGCCATGATAATTTGTCATGGAGGTGCAGGACATGGTGCTAAGGATCAACCAGGAGTTGATGTTGCTACCGAGGCAGGGAAAAAAATTTTAATGGGCGGAGGAACATCTGTTGATGCGGTTTTGAAAGCAGTCGAAATTATGGAAAATGATCCGAATTTAAATGCTGGAACTGGTGGCTGTATTCGTGCCGATGGTTCTGTTCAACTTGACGCAATTATTGCTACAGGAGATAGAAAAATGGGTGGTGTTATTGCCATTGAGGATTGTAAAAACCCAATTAAAGTGGCTGCTAAACTATTAAATGAACCAATAAATCTCTTGGCTGGTAGAGGTGCCTCAGAATTTGCTGTTAGAGAGGGTTTTCTTCTTGAACAAGTAATCGGAAGAATTAGAAAAAATGCTAATGATACAGTTGGTGCATTGGCTATTGATAAAAATGGTTTAATTGCGGCTGCATCATCAACGGGTGGATGTTCAGGTAGACCCGCAGGAAGGGTAGGAGACACTCCTCTATGGGGTCCTGGGATTTGGTGTGAGGAAGATATTGCAGTAATTGCAACTGGAATTGGTGAAGAAATTACATTAGAAATGATTTGTTATAGGGTTGCTCAAAAGGTAAAGAAATCTGGCATGAATCTTGAAGACGCTTTGGATTGGGGACTTTCTCAATTTGAAAAAAGCATTGATGTTGGTTTACTAATCATAAATAGTAAGGGTGATGCATTAGGTAAATCAAATACAAAGATGCCTTGGAAAAAATTGTGATTACTTTTTCTGTTTAGCATAAAACCCTTGAATTACACTAGTTACTGTATTGATGTCTCTTATGTTTCTTTTAACTAGATCTGCTAAAATTTGCATTCTTTGTTTGACATGATTTTCAAAATCAGCAGGGGTTATTCCAGCAGCAGTACATATGGTTTCTCTAAATTTACTGGGAATTCCTGTTTCTTCAATTTTGCATTTTACCGGGTCATATTTCCAAATTGCATTTAATCTTGGTTTATTTCCTTCCATTCCAGCAACTTCAGCAACTTCAATTATTTTTCTAGCTGTTCTTCCATTTTCATGAAGTCTTGCTTGAACAATTATTAAATCCAAACCTCCAAGCATAATGCTTGGAACATTCATTGGAGGATTAATTAGACGTGTAACCGTTTCAGCAGCGGTATTGGCGTGAAGGGTTCCAAATGAACCATCGTGACCTGTATTCATTGCAGTAAGTAATGTAGCTGCTTCCGAAGATCTTACTTCTCCCACAATTATTCTATCAGGGCGCATACGTAGGCTTGATTTTAAACAGGCATTCATATCAATTTCAGTAGTTCCATCTGGACGTTCAGATCTAGTTTCCATACGAAGCCAGTGGTCGTGATATACTTGCAATTCTGCAGTATCTTCTACTGTAAGCATACGTTTGTCCCAAGGAATAAACATTCCCATACAATTAACTGTAGTTGTTTTACCAGAACCAGTTCCACCCGCTAAAACAAAATTTGCAGGTCTTGAATCTAAACCTTCTATCCACAACCACATCATTGCTGCTAGTCTCAAATTAATAGTTCCGAAATTAATTAAATCTACAACCGTAAACGGGTCTTCTCTAAATTTTCTTACCGTTAAAGTGGGGCCATCGGGGGAAACGGGAGGTATAGTTCCATTTACACGGCTTCCGTCTGGTAATCTACCATCAAATATTGGCACTTGGTTTGGACCACTTCCCAATGGTACATTGGTAAAGGCCGCGATATTTTTTGCAATTGTTAGCCCTTCCTCATCATCAATCCATATGTTTGTACGACACATGCCATGATCTCTATGTGCAACTTGAACACATTGAGCACCTCCATTATACATTACTTCTTCTAAATTATCATCTTCAAATAATGCTGCTAATTTACCATAGGGGTTTGGTTGTACCCTTCCTTCTACATGATATGTAGGGGCTGGATGTTTTTCGTCTCTGTAAATTGTTACTACGCCATATTGTTCCAGTACTTTTTCTGCCATTTTTTTCACCTTTTTTTTTAACTAATTAAATTAAATCCGAGAATATAAACTAACATTGATAAAAGTGCAAAACTAGGAACATACCAAAACCAACTCATCATCCTACCGAGCATTCTACCGCTAATTAAAACTGATATCCCTGTTGCGGCACCAAAAAAATAGGCCATGATTGTATTCAAATCATCTACTACCATACCAGATGATTTTGGTGCAAAAATTCCAATCATAAAAGCAATGATTGCAGGGAGCATTAAACCCACGAAGAAAATAATTAAAAACGCACTGCTTTGTAATTCAGTATCTCTTTTATTCATTAATTTGTTTAATCTTGAATATTCTTGACTCATATTAAACAACACATCTTGCATAGGTGCATCACCTTGTAGAGATGTTAAAATAAGGTTTACAACTCTTTGAACTTGTTTACTTCTGCTTTTTACAGCCATTTCAGCCATTGCAGCATCAAATGAGGTTGCTTTGCTAGCTTGCATTGCATCACCTATTAATTTTCCAAATAAATCATTTCTAACTTCCGCTACTCTAGCAAGTCCTTGTTGTATGCCTTCTCCAGCACCAATGTTGTCAGATAAAAGTTCTAAAACCTCAGAAATTGCATTTTCAAGACCTCTTCTTCTTCTTCTTTCTAGGATTGGTGGAATTCCACCACCCATTGTGGCGATTGCAATAATAATTAGTAAAAGTACTGCGGGGTAGTCGTTAAGAATTTCAAGGAAATCTAAAATCAAATTTAAACCCCCGGATCTTTAGTATGTGCTTTCATTCCAATAAATGCCATTCCTAGAAGAGTGATTCCTAATCCAATTCTAACCATATTCATCATTGTTGAATTTGAAGGTAATGTTCCCATGATTGCACCTGCATCACCCATTAATTGGGGTGCTAATCCAACCAATCCAAGTAAAATTGGAGAAATCATTCCAATAGATAATAATGATTCAGGAAGCCCACCTAAGTCTTCAATATATTTTTGCATCTTCTCATTCCGTTCTTCTTCTTCGGCTTCAGCCTGCATTTGTAGTGTTTTTAGAACATCTGTATTTGATTTTACATTATTATACATAGTCGTTAATAATTTTTTATACCCTTTACTTGAAGCCTTTTTCATTAAGTCTCTAAGTGCAATTTCTAACTTTTTCCCCTTTTTTTGTTGTTTAATCATTTTTTGGAAATCTTCACTAATTATTCCATACCCTCCACCAGAAATTGATAGAATTGCGGCTTCTAAACCAACTCCAGAAGACATCATTATTTCCAAAGCCCTAATTGCGTAGAGTAAATCTCTGGATTCTTCTTGTTCTCTCATTGTTTATTCACCTTAAACTATATCTTCAATAAATTCAAATGTAAATTCTTTTGATTCTCCATCAAATTCAAATTTTGAGAATACAACCTTTTTTTCATTTTCTTCATAGGGTTCATGTATGTATGGTTGTCCACCTCTAAAAATTAATAAAACTTCTTTATATTGATCTAAATCTAAAGAACCATTAACTGTATATACAGCACTTTCAGAACCCTCATCAACTAAATCATCTCCTTCTCCCCCATGAATTATAGTTCTTGTGAGTCTTCTTGAGATGCTTACTTTTACGCTGCAATTACTAAATTGTATCCATTCACCGTTTGCCGGCCGCAGGAAGAAAACTTGATCGCCCATTGTCATCCTCAACATGCCACAGAAGAACTGGAACTTGAATGTAATGGGGATTTTAATGGATAATTATGATCATGTGACTAATTTATACCATCCAAATTTTACTTCAAATAATTCTCCATCCTCAACCATATTTTCTATTGTAATTTCTGAAGTTTCCCTTTCACCTTTGTTGTTGATACAATGAGAAACAATTGATTCAAAATCTGTACCATTTGATGAACTATTTTGTTGAATATATTCAATTATTAAGGATTTATAGTTAATTTCATTAGAATCATCAGTAGTTGCGGGTGTCTCAATCGGTTCTTTACTTTCTTGTAACTCTGTTTGATTTGTATCTCCTTCTGCTATTGCTAAAGATCTTAGGACATTCAATTTATGATATTCTGAATCTATTTCACCATAATGTTCTCTAGAAAGTAAAATCCCTTCTATTAAATTAGGTGGAATCCCTGCTTTTTTGTAAGAAGAAACATCATGTTCTAGGGAACTAGAATTTCTATAAGATTCAATTCTCTTTAATGTTGCATCAGAAGCTTCAACCAATAGGTTTGCATATTGTTGGGAATTAATAATTACAATTTCTTCGGGCCTTAACCCTGTAAATATTGAACCATCGTCACCCTGTCTCATTGATGATTTTGCGACCATCATGATTAACACAGGTTCTTCTTGCTGAAATCTTGCTAGCAATTCATCAGCTTGAATTTGTAATTCTTCAGGTTGGAATGTACCAATGCTGAAGAAATGTAAACCCGTAGGGTCTCTAATTCTACCAGTCCAAAAAAGTCCTGATGATGATTCTCTTCGCTCCATTAATTCTAAGAGCCCCATTGCTACCAAACGATTGACTTTTGCTCCAAGTTTAGTAATTATAAATGCAGGATCAAATTCACCACTTCCTTGTTGTTTTAGTGTTGATTCAGAATATTCTTGTGCTAAAATCCTTATTGCAGGTTGTCTTTTTGCTCTATTAAAATTTGATTGCATTTATATCCCCCATTTTGTTTTTATTTCCATTGCAAATGCTTTTGGATCTCTTTCAATAATCTCTAAATCTTCTGCTAAAAACATTGCTCCTTGTTGATCTACAATGCTTCTACCCTTCAAATTTACAGGAAAACCTAGCATTTTAGTTCTTAATTCTTTAACGAAAGTTTCTTTATTTGTATCACTTAATTCTTCCATTGATTTTTGTATGAATTTTTCACTAGATTGCCTATTCATTATTACTGAAATACAATTATCTCCATCATCCATTATCATCCTGATTCTTAAATCTTTAACTGCGTCAGTTCTATCATCGTCTTCTTTTAAGACTCTTCTATTTTCATCTCTCCAAATTATTCCCGAATCATTCCTAATTGAAACTATCACTCCTTGAGTTTCTATATTTGCTCTAGAACCGCTATTAATAATCTCTTCAGGTGTGACTACATTAAATTCATTAGAATCTTCAATTGATTCCCACACAGCTTCCTCGTGTTTTTTAACCTGTTCAATATTATCTATTGTGATGTCTGGAATTCCTTGCCATGACCTTACTCTTACTCCTTCTAAACTTAACCAAACGGGTAAATCTTTTTCCTTAATTCCTATATCTTGCCAACTGGTCATTCTGCATTTTCCAGTTGAATCAATTATTTCACCAGACCAAACTGTTTTTTTCTCACCTTCATCATTAGTGAATTCCCTCTTAATCCATTTTTTAATCTCTACTGTAATGTCTATTTCTCTCATCCCATCTCTTAAATTAGCAATGTTTTGTTTCGTTGTTGAGTTCAAATCCTCTAGCGAGGGGAATTTTGAATCTCTAAAATTTTCTACCTTTGTATATTGTCCAATATTTAGTTCTGGTGTTTCTCTAAATCTTTTGATTTGGGATTTTTCAATTTTAATTAAATCTCCTACTTGATAATCAAAATCTACCCAACTAACGAATCCTATTTTTCCTGAAGAATCGGCGATTTGGCCTTTAACCATATTTAAGGTGCCACTTCCATCTTTTCTTTCAATAGTATTTTCATTTCTGCTAACAACTCTACCAATTACTGTGACAACTCCATCAATGTTGTTAATTTCTGATATATTTATTGGTTCATTTAATGTTGGGATATTTTCATCACCTTCTTGCAAAACAACAATTCTGGAACTTTGATTGATATTTAGGGATAGTTTTCCTTCATATTCATTGACTGATGCCCCTTCAATTCTAATAATTGAGCCGGGTTTCATTGTTTCAGAATGATTTCCCCAATCAGTATATTTCCATCTTTGACGTGTATTTGATTTTCCCCAAGGATCTTCTTCAATCATACCATAGCCCATTTGTCTTTGTTGGCCTCTGATTTCACGACTCCATGGATTAAATGTAATTACTTTCACTTCAATTTCAATATTTTTATCTTCTCCACTTAGTGAATTAAAATTTTCAACTTTTTTAGATTCTCTTGTTGTATTGCTTGTTGAAATTTTTACATCACCTGCTGAAAATTTTCTCAAAACCGATCTTAAAGCATCTTTTGGAGGTATTAAGAAGTCTCTTTCATACCTTTCAAATTCAGTTTTTATATCTTCTTCAGATGCATCAGGACATTGTTCTACTACTGTTTTTATTGCATTCTCTAGTTCTTCATTCATTGCTAATTCCTCCGGTACCATTTGCATCGTTATTCCCTGGCCCCGAAATCTTGGCGTTGGCATTACGTGCTGGTTGTGTTAGTATTTTCACTTGCTCACCATACCTTCGTCTAATCGGAGGTTCTTGAATTAATTGATTAAGAAGTTAGAGACGAACGGGCGATATGGCTGATGAATAGATTATCATTTATCGAGTCTTCATTTCCTTTGAAATCGATACCTAGTCTGTCTAGTCCTTTTTTACTCGGCTTTGGTCTTTCGGAGATTAATGTGGCTTCAATAAGGTAGATGATTTTCTGTGCTGATTCAGCAAATGATGTTATGGAGGTTTCTGGTAAAGAATCAATATTTTCTTGAACTTGAGGCAAATATATCAGCCATGCGCGTTTATCGTGTTCATTTAAACCGGCTCTAGAAAAGGCAGTTTTCAATTGATGTGTACCCGAAATAATTCTTATGAATTCAGCATCTGGATTTTTTGATAATGCTGTTTTTTCTAAAAAGTTTTTTTCCATTTTATACCATGTGCTCCACAAATGTCTTTCACTAGCAGCAGCATCTTTTGTAATTAATAACCATCTGTTATTTGGACGAGTTTTTAGAAATTTATTTACTAGTTCTATTATTGAAATATTACTTTTTTCAAATTTAATACCCCAACATGGGAACCAAGGAGTGGCCGTCTCCATGAACCTCGGGAATATTCATCCATTTTGATGGTTTTCTATTTTTCATCAGGCAATGGTTCGTCATCAGCACGAATTTTCTTTTCATTATTATCTGTAAGAAAAACCTCCTTTTTTATTCTCTGAATTAATTTTTCTAATAATTTTGGCCCCCA
Source organism: Methanobacteriota archaeon (assembly GCA_002720275.1). Lineage (GTDB taxonomy): Archaea > Thermoplasmatota > Poseidoniia > Poseidoniales > Poseidoniaceae > MGIIa-I. The sequence continues at coordinate 26,086 of PBHR01000005.1, read as the reverse complement.
ACCAGGTAATGATAACAGTTTGTTTTTATCATTCATTGTTAATTTTAAAATTTCCTTTGGTGTTTGTAATCCTAAATTGACTAGGTCTCTTGCTCTTTTTCTTCCAATGTTTGGGAAAATAACAAGAGGTAATAATTCTTTTTTACAACCATAACGTATTCTTTTTCTTAAATTTTCTATCATTTCCATTACAATTGATTTTGAAGTTGAATATTCTCCGTCGAACTTTTTATCATGATATAGTATTTGTTTTGCCGAAAAAAGTAACCATTCTGCTAATTCAATTCTTGATCTTAAATCTCCAGGCATTACATTATGCCTTTTTTCTAGATCTCTATGTTCATATTCTTCAATCCAATCATTAAGAACCCATGTTGATTTAATTCTACTTAGGTGTATGTCTTCTAATTCTTTTTCATTAAGCAACTCATTATCAATGATTGAAGACTTTTCTAAGAGAAGATCATATTCAGAATCTTTCCACCAAAAATTCATAAAATCATCGGTTGATGAGATTAGATATAATAAACCCTCATCAGTAAGTGGTAAATTCCCATCGTTTCTGAAAACTCTACGAACAGCTCTCCTTAAACCATCTCTTAGTAACAATCCGCTAGTTGGATCAAGATACATTTTGTTTACTAATTTTCCGAATTCACTTGCGGAATAAGTCATAATCAGTGGTTCAACAGTTTTTGGTTTATTTTCATTATATTCCCAATTACTTGCAAGGTTGAATCCTAGGCTTTTTGGGGCATTTGAGGTAATTTCAGATTTTTGATTTAAGTTAATCCCTTCGGAATCTTTTGCAATATTTATCCACGTGGGCACATCATCATTCCAACTTTCATTTTCATCAATTGCAATATCAAGTGGAATTGAATCATAAAGTTCCTCCTTACATCCAAGTCTTGTAATTAATTCATTTTCTGAAAGCCATTGAATCCATTTTTCAATTCTTTCCTCAAGCATTTTTATTGGCTGTGAATGTCCTAAAAAGGTGTTTTTGAAAAATTTACTAATTGAATATCTGTTGTTTACACCTCCTGTAGAAATCATTGCTAAGATATGGATTCTTAATGCGTTTTCTGATGATAATTTTGAAATAACTTCTTCAGGATTTCCGTGAATAAACCGTTCAGAAATTTCATCTGCTTTTTCAAATGATCGTTCTCCTTTACAATGAAGCCATGCTTCTCCAATAGTATCAAATCGTGGTCTTCCTGCTCTGCCAAGCATTTGTTGAACTTCCATTACAGAAAGCCAGCGAGACATTCCATTTTCGAATCGTTTTAAATCTCTAACAATTACTCTTCTTGCTGGTAGATTAATACCTGATGCTAATGTTGGTGTTGCTACAATACACAAGATTTTCTTTTTTCTAAATGACTCTTCAATAAATTTTCTTTGTTTACTATTTAACCCTGCATGATGGAATACAACACCACCAAGAATAGATGATTCAAGTGAATCAGAAATAGATGAATCATCACCCAATAATGCTGCTTCGGTTCTTAAATTAGCAAAATCATTTATTTTTTTATTTTTTTCGCGTGTCCATTTTTTAACGATTCTTTCAGAAAGCTTTCTTGCCAAACTTTGTGCAGATCTTCTTGTTGATACAAATATTAGTGATTGAACGTTCTGTTCTAAAGAATCTTCTAATGCAGCAATCATTGGTTGCGAGACAGGCCCTTTAAGAGTGCGAGGGGGTGGTAATTTAGAATTTTCTTTTGAAGAAGAAATTCTTTTTCTTGGTTCAAGATCAACGTTAGCTAATGTTGATTGTTCTAATGTAACGGGCCTCCAAGAAGATACAATTAATTCTGCACGCAACCATTCTGCTAATTTTTCCGAATTCCCAATTGTCGCTGATAATGCAATGATTTGAACATCTGAATTAGAATATAAAAATCTAGTTAAATTTATTTCCATAGTTGGTCCTCTAGAAAAATCATGAATTAAATGAACTTCATCAGCAATGATGACACTTAATCCTTCCATGACTTCAGGTCTATTTCTCATTAATGAATCAAATTTCTCACTAGTGCAAACTATGATGTCAGAATTATTGATGTCTGTATTTCCTCCATCTCTATCTCCTAAAGATAAACCAACTTTTAGTCCAAGTGCGTTTCCAATTTCAGACAACTCACTAAACTTTTCACCCGCAAGGGCCTTTAAAGGGACAATGTAAACAGCCTTACTACCTTTATTTTTTACAAGTAGGTTTTGAATTATACCAATATATGCTATTAATGATTTTCCACTTGCTGTTGGGATTGAGATTAGTGTATTTTTACCATTTAAAACAGGAATAATTGCTTTTTTTTGGGGGGGGTATAATTCATTAATACCCCACGTTTTTTGAATGAAGTTTTTGGCCAAAGCAGGTATTTTCAATTTATCTATTGAGTTTGAACTGTTCGCCATGGATATGCTCTAAAGTCCAAGGCTCAAAAGCACTTTGTATGTTTATTTGCAACCTTTTTTCTATCAAAAAGTGATTTATTGAAAATTATTTTCAAGGGCAAGGGTAATGAGCGGGGACATTTTGGTTATGTTAGGGCTGGCTATGGATGAAGACTTTGAGGCCATGATTTTAGAGAGATTAGCGATATTCGACGATGAACCGGATATCAACGACTGGGCAGAGATATTTTCTGGTGCATTAATGGCATGTATTGGGATAGTATACATGACACACCCTGGTGATTTTATTGATCAAACTGTGATGTTGTGGTTATCTGCAGCAATTACTGCAGTGGGTTTAATTTGGGCAGGACATGGATTAAAAGATATGTCTGTTAAGGAAGTAAGAAGAAGTATTGTAATGCTTGAATTATCAAAAGAACGTGATAAAGGAGTTGATTATGGATTAATTAGAGATGTTTTATTACATCCTAATCAGTATACTGGATTTTTAATGGAAATTTATGAATCAGCTTATGAGGACGGAGTTCTTGATAAATCAGAACTTGATGAATTGGAAGCAATAAGATCAGTATTAGATTTAACAGATGAACAAGCAGCATCAATTGCATTGAAAGCAGCAATTACTGTGGCGCTTAGAGATGGTAAAGTCGAAGAGAGAGAGATTGAGTTAATTGAGGGTGCTGCAAAAGATGCAGGTATAGATGCTGCAGGATTAAAGAAAATACATGATGCGCTTGAAGATGGTCATTTAGATGATGATGAGAAAAAGATGCTTGAAGGATTAATTTATGGAAATTCTGAAGAAGAATAACTCTTAAATTACTTCATCAATTAATTTACAGTTGCATTTTTTACAAATGTATTTGCCTGATGATTTTCTTTGCCTTAAAACCTTAAGATTACATTTTGGACAAATCCACTTCCATGTTGAATTTTTAAGTTTTAAAACTTCCATGAATTTCCTCCCTAGAGCCTCTTTTTGATTAATTGTAGGCCAAAGTGATTCCAATTTGTAAAATTGTTTATTATGCCCTAGGTAACCTAAACAATGAATAAATTCGTGAAAAATTATAATTTCTCTATAAATTTCCCATTCGTAATTAAGCAATAATGGATGAATGTCAACAACTTTTACACAAGAGGGATTTGGAATCTTTGAATTCCATTTGTTTTTTGGTAAGAATCTTGTAACTCCATGTCTATAAACAGAATTTTTCCTTAAAAGACCAAATTTTATCATTTCTAATGCATTTAGATCTATATCTGTGAAAAAATCCATTTGTGACATAGTTCTTAAAACAGATTGTTTCGAGTTTTTTATTATTTGATTTATGTTATTCACTTATAGCCCTCTACGAGATTAATGCCATCTATGATATGCAGGGTGGCCTTCTTTCACGGAAACAAATAACCCTTTACCTTTTGCACATAATTTTCCACCTGCGAACAATTCCATTGAAATTGATGCTCTGTCTTCCATAATTTCTTCTATTTTTGAAGTAATAATCAATAATTCATTTATTGGAGTTGGCCGTAGTAATTTTACAGAATAATTAGCTGTAACTGTACATGATGGTTTTTCTTCTTCTCTTTTATCCATAATTGCGATTGCAGCAGTCCAATTTCCATGACAATCAAGTAAAGTACCAATTATTCCACCATTTATAATTCCTGGAAATGCTTGATGCTCTAAACTTGTTTTAAATTCAGTTCTTAAACCACCTTCGATTCTAAATGAATTAATTTTCAAACCTTTTTCATTAGAGGGGCCACATCCAAAACAAATAGAATTTGGAGCATATTTTTTTTGAACACCAGTAAATTCTGACATGTACATACGATGTTTTGAGAGGTTTATGAATCAATAGTATGGTTTATTTGTCTTTAATATTAGAAATAGATTAATCAGTCTCCTGCTACTGTCACTAATTGGTGGGAATATGACTGAAAAAGAAGGTGAAGCCAGGAAACATGGCACCTCAAAGAAAAAGATTCGAATTTCTCATGAAATGCCACCAGAAAGGAAAAAGGCTGTAAAAGATGCAATGAAAGCAAAAAAAATATCAAAACCTGAATGGGATCGTATTAATCAACCTTTACCTCATAAATTCAATAGGAAAAAAATAAAACCAGGAGAAATAAGAACTATTAAACTAGATTTACTGAAGGTAACTATAGGTGATTCTTGGCCTACTTCTGTATGTATTCTACATGGTAATCGCCCTGGTCCTGTAGTAACTATTCTTGGAGCAATTCATGGAGATGAATTAACTGGTCCCAGCGCTTGTTCTCATCTTTTATCTGAGGCATTAACTAGTGAGGGAGGGCCTTTAGATCCCAAAAAAATAGCAGGCACCATCAGAATTGTACCCGTCATTAATACTCCTGGATTTAAATCAAATTCTAGATATTTTCCAGATGGTAGGGATTTAAATCGAGAGTTCCCGGGCCGTAGAACTGGGAATACCACTCAAAGAGTTGCATACAGGATTTATAATTCATTAGTTAAAGATTCGGATTATGTAATAGATTTACATTCTGCTGCTAAGGGGAGGTCAAATATGCCTCAAGTTAGGGCAGATTTAACTCATCCAACATCTCAACGCCTTGCTAAATCATTTGGATTAGAAGTAATTTTGGATAGTAAACCTCCAAAAGGCTCCCTTCGTAGGGTGATAAATAATCTTGAAATTGGTGCAATTACTTATGAAGGTGGCGGAGCAAGTTCATTAGATCATGAATCCGTTCAAGTTGCTGTAAATGGTGTTTTGAATTCATTAAAGACATTACATGTAATTCCTGGTTCACCAAATAGACCAAGATTTAGATTACTTGCGTCTGGTTCAACTTGGTTAAGAGCCCATGGCGGTGGTTTGTTAGATATGCTTGTAGGCCCGGGCTCTTTTGTTGAAGAAGGTGATGTTGTAGCCACAATTAGTGATCCTCAAAGCCCTGGGCAGTCTATTGAATTGGAATCTCCAATTACAGGTCTTTTCATTTGTGCAGCAACTCATCCATTTGTAACTGCAGGAACTCCTGTAGGTCATATTTTACCAATTACAAAATCGAAGGAGTTGATTTTAAATCAATGTGATGAAAATTCAAGGTTAGTTGTGAATGGCTCATTGGGTGCTCCTGTTTGGAGAGAGGAATCAGATGTTGATGAAATATCAATTGAAGGAGAATGGTCTGGTGGAAATGTTGATTCTGAATGGCAAAGAAATTGGACTAATGAAAATACTAATTTAACAGAAAATAACATTATTGCTGCGGAAGAAGAGGAAGATTAAACATCAATTTGATAAAAATTCTTCAACTACATTGGTGACCTCTTTGTCAGACATTAATTTTCTTTTTGATTTTGCAACTTCAAATAAATGTGCTACTAATTCATCATTAGCTTCAAAACCATTGTTTTCAAGCCACCAAATAATATTGGATCTACCACTCATATGACCAATCCTAATTATTTGCTGTAAACCAAAATCCTGAGCAGGGACTCCAGAATATACTCTATCTGCTAACCAATGATTACCTTTTTTCATTGCTTTAATTACTGCAGAAGCATGAACTCCAGTTCCTGTTTCGAAAGCATCTTCGCCAAATACGGGATAATTTCGAGGCAATGCAACTTCTACGTATTCATGAGCTTTATTCATATATTCATTTAATAGGGTTAAATCATTATCAATTACTCCCATTAAACTTAGGTTTACTAGTGTTTGATCAAGTGGTGCATTACCTGCTCTTTCACCAACTCCTAAGGCTGTACCATGAAGAACATCCGCACCTGCTTCAACTGCTGCTAAATTATTAGCTACTCCAAGGCCTCTATCTTGATGACCATGCCAATTAATTTCAATTTCTCTTCTTTTAAATCCAGCATCAGGTATTACTTCCTCTTGAATAAAGGTCAATAATTGCTTGGTTCCGTTTGGTGTTACGTGCCCACATGTATCACAAACACATAATCTGTCTGCACCTAATTCAAGGGCTCTAGTGTATATTTGTTTTACATCTTCAGGTCTACTTCTAGTTGTATCTTCGGTAACAAACATTACTGGAATATCATTATCTATGGCAAAACCAACTGCTTTATCCATTGTTGAAATTAATTTTTCCATAGTCCAATTTTCTGCATATTGACGAATTGGACTGGTTCCCAGAAATGCACTGGCTTGAATTTGAATTTCATATTTAGCCTGTAAATCAACCAAGGGTTCTATGTCTGAAACAACAGTTCTTACTGCTGCACCTGGTCTAATTTTGTAATCATTTTCTACAATGTGTTTAAGCATTGCATCAATATGTTCAATATGAAATGGTCCTGCACCAGGTAATCCAAGATCTACCTTTTGAATCCCTAATTTTTCCATATAGGTTAATAATTCAATTTTTTGTTCAATTGTTGGGTTTCTTGCAGAAGGAGATTGTAATCCATCTCTTAATGTTTCATCATCAAACCATACTTCATGTGGATGTTTAGATTCATCGCGATTTAATTCCCAATTAATGACATTCCAATCATAAATTAAATTTTGTTCATTCATAGGAAACTCCTCAGGTCATTAACTCAGAGAATGTTCTAGTGTTTGAACTTCACTATTCTTCTTCGGAGGACTTTTTACTGCTTGTTAATTCTTCATCAATTAATTCAGCAGGAATTCTTGCAGCAAAAATAATCTCATCTTCAAATTTAGTTTTACTTTTATTTCTTAACTCCATTAATCTATTTCCTTTAGTAGATCTATTTTTTGTAAATTTGGTATCTTCTGCTTTAACTCTAATCATCATTCCTTTGGCGGTTAATAAAAATAAATTATCTTGCACATCAGGTATTTGCCTTACTGCAACAATTTCATCAGCATTTTCTTCATCGAGTTTCATTGTAGTAATTCCTTTAGCACCATTTTTAGTTCTTCTATATCCATCATTCACAAATCTAAGAGAACCATCTTCATTTAGCCTCTGAATGCCATTCGCATCTAAATCAGGGATTTTTTCTGCAGTACCAACTCTAGTTCTTTTTGCTTGACCATTTTTAGTAATTGTAATGATTTGAGTTTCATAATTTGAAGTAACAATCATTCCGACTACATGTCCTCCATCCCCTCTATCTCCTGTTCTAATCCCCCAAACTCCTGAGGTGTTACGACTTGTAGATGATATCTGTTCACATGAAAATCTAGAGGCGAAGCCTTTGTTGGAAATTAATACGATGTCCGATTCATTGGTTCCAGAGCGTACACTGACTAATTCATCATTTTCAATTTTAAATTTGATGGCGAATTTCCCATTTCTGTTTATTTTGACATATTCTCTAAGATCTGTTTTCTTGATAAGTCCGCATTTAGTAGAAAAGAGTAAGAAATATCCCGATGCTGGTTTCTTTTCTCCCTCTTCAACTTTAACATTTAGTGATTTTTCAGTTACTTCTTCAATTAATTCTTTTGAAATTGGTAATATGCTAACAACATTTTCATCATCTCTTATACCTTCTAATAAATTTCGAATGTGACTTCCTTTTGCTTGTCTACTAGCTGCAGGGGTTTCCCATGCTTTGAGTCCATAAACACGCCCTTTGTCTGTAAAAATCAACAATCTATCTTTGCTAAAACAGGTAATGATTGCTTGAGGTCTATCTTCATCTTTGGTAGTGACTCCTTTCAGCCCTTTACCTCCCGTTCCTTGAGTTCTAAATGTTTCAGTTGGAAGGTGTCTTATGTAATTATTTTCTGAAAGAGTAATTACAATTGCTCTTTCTTCGACAAGATCTTCTCTGTTCATAGATAATGGCATTGGATCAATAAATGAACGTCTTTCATCTCCATGTTTCTCGACCATTTCATTAAGTTCTTCTAATAGTATATTCAAACGTCTAAGTCTAGATGAAATAATGTCTTTTAGGTCTGTAATTATCACTTGTAATTCTTCAAATTCATTTTGAACTTTATTTACATCTAATTTGCTTAATTGATATAATCTTCTTTCGGCAATAGCTTTTGCTTGTGGTTCAGTAAAATCAAATGCAGCCATCCCTTTAATGATGCTTTCATTTCCTTTTAGAACTGATTCAAATTGCTCCCTACTTTCACTTGCTCTTCCTACTTTAATAACTTCATCAATTCTATCTTGTGCTTTAACTAAACCTTCTAGAATATGTGCTCTAGCTTCAGCTTTATCTAACTCGAATTGTGCCCGTCTTTCAATAACTAATTCTCTGTGTTCTACGTATGTGTGTAACATTTTTGGTAATGTTAATAGTACTGGTCTTCCGTCTAAAATGCCCATCATGTTAGCAGAATAAGATTCTTGTAAACGGCTCTTTTTGTATAATTGATTTAGTACTGCATGAGGGTCAGCATTATTTTTAACCTCAATTACGACTCTAATGCCTTCTTTTGAAGATTCATCTCGAATATCTCTTATTCCAATTACAGTTCCTTTACTAACTAAATCTGCAATATATACAAGCATATCGGCTTTTTTAACTTGATAAGGTATTTCATGAATGATGATTCTTTTTCCTTTGTTGTCGTCTAGAACCTCACATTTTGATCTAATGTGAAATCTACCCTTTCCAGTAGAATACATGTCAAAAATTCCATCTATGCCATGAATTGATGCACCCGTTGGGAAGTCAGGTCCTGTAATATGTTCCATGTATTTCTCAATTGAAATCTCTGGAGTTTGTAATTTTTCTACCCCTTGCTCTATAATCTCATTTACATGAAGACTCACTGCACCAGCAACTTCAGTCAAGTTATGTGGGGGTATTTTTGTAGCCATACCAACAGCGATTCCGTCGCTTCCATTGAGTAGTAAATTAGGTAGTTTTGCAGGTAATACGGTAGGCTCATTTTCCGAATCGTCAAAATTTGGTTCAAAATCCACCGTATTTTTTTCAATATCTCCAAGCATATGCTTTGCTATTCTGTCAAGTCTACTTTCTGTGTAACGCATTGCAGCTGGAGGGTCGCCATCTATTGAACCAAAGTTTCCTTGACCATCTACTAGTGGGTATCTTAATGAGAAATCTTGAGCCATTCTTACCATCGTATCATAGATTGATTGATCTCCATGAGGGTGGTATTTACCCATTACTTCTCCAACAGACCTAGCGGACTTACTGAATTTTTTATCGGATGTATGACCTCCTTCGTACATGCCATATAGTACTCTTCTATGTACGGGCTTTAACCCATCTCTAGCATCAGGTAGTGCTCTACCAATTATTACAGACATTGCATAATTGATGTATGATGTTTTCATTTCCTTATTCAAGGGATGATTAAGAATTTTTTCATTAGAACTAGGGTTTTCATCTTCAGATGTCAAGGTTTGTCACCTCCTTTGCATGTGTTTCGATGAATTCTCTTCTATCTGGTACATCTTCTCCCATTAATATTTCAAACATCCGATCTGATTCTTTAGCATCTTGAACTGTGACTTTGAGCATAGTTCTTGTCTCTGGATTCATTGTTGTATTCCAAAGTTGTTCAGGATTCATTTCACCAAGACCTTTGTATCTTTGAACACCAATTTTTGTATTAGGGTTATCTCCTTTTAGTTGTTCTACTATTACATCTCTTTCTTCATCTGAATATGCATATTTGCTTACTCGTCCTTTACTAAGTTGGTATAGTGGGGGTTGCGCGATGTATACATGGCCTTCAGTAATTGCAGGCTTCATAAATCTCCAAAGGAATGTTAACATCAATGTACGAATATGTGCGCCATCTATATCTGCATCAGTCATAATTATTATTTTGGAATATCTCAATTTACTGGTATTGAAGGACCCTTCATCGTTAGTTTCACCTTCTTCTTCTTCTGGAGGATTCCCAACACCTGCTCCAAGAGCTCTTATCATTGTTTGAATTTCATTATTTTGGAATACTTTTACTAGATTTCTTCTTTGTCTTTCTACATTTAATATTTTACCACGCAATGGTAGAATGGCTTGAATTCTTCTATCTCTTCCAGTTTTTGCTGAACCACCTGCAGAATCTCCTTCTACTAAGTATATTTCACATTCAGAAGGATCTCTAGATTGGCAATCAGCAAGTTTTCCTGGAAGTCCTCCTCCTTCGAGTACTCCTTTTCTTCTAGTCAAATCCCTTGCTTTTCTTGCTGCCTCACGAGCTTTAGATGCAAGAAGTGCTTTATCTACTATTAATTTACCTACAGAGGGGTTTTCTTCAAAGAATTCACCGAGTTTTTCATATACTACAGTTTCAACGATGCTGGTTACTTCACTGCTAACTAACTTGTCTTTTGTTTGAGATGAAAACGAAGGATCTGGGTGTTTAACACTTACAATCGCAGATAACCCTTCTCTTACATCATCTCCTGTCAAAGAAGTTCCTTTTAGCAAATTTCTTTTCTTAGCATAATTGTTCACACATTTTGTTAATGCTCCTCTTAATCCAGACATGTGTGTACCTCCATCCCTGTTTCGGATTATGTTAGTATAGCAAAGGATATTTTCACTAAAGGCGTCAGACCATTGTAATGCTAAATCGATGGATATGGGTCCCTTTTCCGATTCTCTTTCTCCGCTTATTTGAATCACATCTTGGTGCATTACTTCTCTATTAGAATTTAATTGTCTTACAAATTCACTTAAACCACCTTCATAGTGATGTATGCTGACATTTTGCTCCTCTTCACGTTTATCGGTTATCGTAATTTTTAAACCTGCATTAAGAAATGATGTTTCTTTCAATCTTGTATCTATTTGTTCAAATTCAAATTCTGTGATGTGAGTAAAAATGTCTAAATCTGGTTTAAATCTAATTATTGTTCCAGTATCGTCACATTTTCCAATTACTTTTAATGATTCAACTGGTATGCCAGCTTTGTATTTTTGATAATGAACTTCTCCATCTCTATGGATTGTCATCTCCATCCATTCCGATACCGCATTTACTGCTGAAACACCCACTCCGTGCAATCCTCCGGAAACTTTGTATGAACTATTATCAAATTTTCCACCAGCATGTAATTTGGTCATGATTACCTCTGCAGCCGAAATTCCAAATTCTTCGTGGATCCCTACGGGAATTCCTCTCCCAAAATCTCTGACTAAAAGAGAGCCATCTGGGTGTAATTCAACCATAATTTCTTTGGTATGGCCTGCAAGGTGTTCATCAACTGAATTATCTACAACTTCCCAAATACAATGATGTAAGGCAGTTCCATCGTGAGGGTCCCCAAGGTACATTCCAGGGCGTTTTCTTACGGCTTCAAGACCTTCTAACACTTGTATACTTTCTGCATCATATTCATCGACCATAATTTCACCCCTCTTAATTTAATTATTGTAGAAAATTTCGCTCCCCATCACTCGAACCTTTCGGGCTTCTTCGAACATTAGTAGAGTAACACGCGAGGTTTGTAAACTAATCGCTTTTGTGTTCAAGATGGGTGCATATGTGTAGGTTCAAAAAATTCGACAGCATTAAAATAAACATCAGATTCGCACTGTCGTGAACCGTCCACAGGTATGTGTTTCTATTGAGGGACACACAGTTAAGGAATGTATCAAGGCTGCTGGATTAGCAGCATTGGCAGGCGCGGATATTTTGGAAATTAGGTTCGATTGTTTATATTTAATGAAAGTCCATCAAAATAATAACTCTGAATCAGATTCGGAGCAAAAAAATCAATTTGAATTGGTATCAAAAGAAGTTTCAGAAGTAGATGTAAAAGATACAATAAAAAGACTCAAAGAAGCGATAGAAAAACCAGTGATTTTTACTTGTAGGAATAAAGAAGAAGGTGGTTTTTTCCCTGGAAACGAAGAAGAACGTGTGGAAATATTATCTAAAGCGATTGAAAGTAAAGTTAGTTGGATTGATTTAGAACTTAATTTAGATACTAAAAAACGTAAAAAATTGTGTGAAGCCGCAGAGAAATCAAAAACAAAAATAATTTCTTCTTTCCATGATGTCAACAAGACCCCCCTTGCCGATGAAATAGTATCTTTAATCGAAGAGAATCATGATTCTGGTGACCTAGTTAAATTATGTTTTAAGACCCATGATTATCATGATGGTATTGAAATTGTCAATGCGTGTTGGAATTTAAGAAACAGCCCACATCAAATAAGTGTAATGGGTTTAGGTCCAAGTGGTGATTGGACAAGATTGCATGCACCTTTACTTAATCAAGCATTAGTTTATGCCACACTTGAATCAGACTTTCATTTGGGTAAAAAGGGACTAATTAATGTTAGAGATCTTACAGATGCTTGGGACATGTTAGAGTATTAATTCTCTTCTTTCATTGTTCCAAATGATTTAGAATCTGTTCCAGATACTTTAGGAATTAGTTGAGACGTTTCAGAGATTAATCCAGCCTTTTGATAACGAACATGTAAAACAGCAGGGATTGCTGCAACTATTAGTACTAATCCACAACAAGTCAAACTTACAGTCCAATTAGGTAATGCAAATCTTTCTTCAATCATTACTTGAATATCGACTTGAACTTCATGCCCCGGAGCTTTTGCATCATCATAGATATTATCCCAACCATCAACAATTAAGTAAAATTCTTCCCATTCTGGCCCTCCTTCTTGCCACATTGTATTCGTTACTAGAGATTGGTCTAATGCAACAGAAAATTCAAATTGTGAATTATCATGATATTCATGAACATCTCTAAAAGGTTTCCAATAAAGACTTCCTAGGTAAGATTGCCATTCGATAGGAACCTCATTTTTCCAATGTCTCCATTCTGAATGCCTTTCTTGGTAATCTCTTTGATATGTCTCCCAGTCATATTCCGTAAGTAAATAAACATCAACATTTGAACTTCCTAATATCGTTCCGTTGTTCAAATGTTGTGCTGTAATGCAAAATGTATATTTTTGACCGGTAGTTAGATTTAATCTGAGCCCACTAATCGAATCATTTTCCATTAATTGACTTGTACTGAAATCATCATCTTGTGTTAATGCACCAAGGGGTAATTGAGGTGTATATGTTGGACGTGTTTCAACTTCTTTGACCATTAGGTCCTCATCCTCATTAAATTCATCTCCTCCTCCCCACCAATAATAATCTTGAATAGAGATATTTGCTGCTTCTGTCCCCCATATTGGTTCTCTATTAGATGAACTACAGGATGATGCAGTAACAGGTTGAATTATACTGTTAGGCAATGTAACAAGAGATATTAATGAAGGTAATAAAAAAATTAAAATTAATAAGATTGTTATTTTCCTAATCCAGGACATTTCCTCACTTCCCTCTTACAGGACGAATATAACCAGAACTTGAATTTCTTCTCTCTTCTTTGTCCAAGACATTTGGTTTTGGAGGTGGTGTATGATTATCCATACCCATTACTCCGCCTTTGGATTCAACCGTTTCTACTTCATATGTTTGTGCTGCATCTTCAGCATCCTCTTCAAGTTCATTTGGTTGCCTCATTGCAAAATACCCTAAGAGTAATACTGCAATAATAGTTCCAATAAATATTGCACTATTGCTTCCTATTTCAGAACTAAAATAACTATTTGGATCGGACCAATCAAATTTTTCTTCATCTTCATCAGTCTGTTTTTGGAGAATTTTTATCGGGATGTATTCAATTGAACAATGATTAATTCCATCACAAATTTTCAATGTAACTACAGTATTTCCTGTATCGTTCCAAGAATATTCTAAAGATTGAGCAATAATGAAATCATTTGAGTTATCTCCATCAAGGGCGGTGGAGATGCTTGTTTCTTCATACCTTGAATCTAAATCCCAATAATATGTGATTCCTGAATTAACATCTTCTTCACAATCATTTTCTGAAATCCCGTCATCGTCATTATCGATACTGGGGTTAAGATCTCTACAGGCAATAATTCCATTTTTTAATTCTAAATCTTCTGCAGATGCTGTAACTCTGATGTTCGTATCTTCTCCTATTTGTTCAATTCCGCTGGAGAATGCTACACTATTGAACACAGGAGCTTCATTAATTCTAACTTTGAATTGTATTTGACTTGTATCTCCTGTTCCATAACCGTCTCTTACAGTTAAAGTTACGGTGTATACTCCTGGGTTGTCATATGAGTGCCAAGGACTTGCTTCGTTACTAATTGGTCCAGCGTCACCAAAGTCCCACGAATATTCTACAATTCCATTCCAATCATTTTCATTTTGATTAGGATTATCAAACCCGGTAAATTTAAAATCACCGTCTCTAGTACCGCTAGAATCAAAGAATAATAGTGTGCCAGGAGCCGCAAAAATCTCACCATCACTAGTAAATGTTGATGTATATGTGTAAACACTATCATTTCCTCTTGGTGTATTTTCAGTAACAAGTTCTCCATCTATCCAAGCATCTAAAATTTTGGCATTAATAATTGGTGCAGGATTTGCCACTCTAATTATTCTCTCTAGTGTTAAAGATTCTAATCCAAGAGAATCAGTAATAATCAAAGTTACACTATAATCACCAGGTTCATCAAATTGATATCCAATAGTTTCACTCGAAGACACATTTGTTGAATATCCATTAGAAAAAATCCATTGAGCCATTAGTGTGTCTGAACTATCTGGGTCATAACTATATCCTGCATCAAAAGTATAGTTCCTTCCAGCAACAGCATCATCGATAACCAAATTTAGGGGGTTTCCTAAATTGTCATACACGCTTAGTAAAGGAACAGGTCTTTGATTATTTACAGTTACAATAAATGTGGCACTTGATTGGTTTCCGTCATCATCAGTTGCCGTAATCGTTACATTATAATTTCCTGGAAATTTCCAAGCGGGAGTAGGATTAAGGTCATTAGAAGTAATAGGTTCAAGGAATGAACTATCGAACGTCACTCCACTTCCATCTAAATTTACTTCACCTTCAAATTCCCAAGTGATGTCCGTAATTGTTCCGTCATCATCTACAAAGACTTCTGGTAAAGTAATTGGAACAAGTGTTTCTGTGACAAAATTTCCTGTGAAAATTTGCCTTGGGACGCGATTCATTACTAATATTTCTAGTTCAAGGTATGCAATATTTGTTCCATCACTGATACTTAGGTTCAAAATAGAGGATCTTCCATTCGCTTCTCCTTCAGTCCAGGCATGAATCGTTTCATACATCCCAATGCCAGATTCAATATTTCCATCACCAAATGACCATGTGAAATCTAGTAAATTTATCGGTACGTTGTCGCTAGCTCTATACGCACTAAATTCAGTAGCTTGGTCTGTATTTAAACACCAATCTGCAGGACACCAATCAGGTTTTTGACTTAATGATTGTCCATTAATTCTAATTTCTATTATGGGTGTTGATTCATCAGTGATATTCATTGTCCAATTTAATTCATCACTCCATCCACCACCTACGTCTTGAACTTTTAATGTAACTGGGAAAATACCAACAGATGTATAGGCTCTTCTAGGATTTTTGAGTGTAGATGTACTTCCATCTCCAAAAGTCCATTCATATGCAACAGGGTCATCATTGTTTGGTAAACTTTCATTGTCAGTTGATAATCCCCATTTGTCTTCTCCTGATGCTGAAAATTGAATTTGATCCCAGGTTTCTGCATCAAATGTGTTGATTGAACCTATTGCTTCTGGTTTCAAATTTTCTAAAAATATGTTTGGTAAAACTTGTGTGTCTATTACTGAACCAGTTAATTCTACTAATCTTGTTACTATGGTATAAGTGTCAGTTAATTGAGGTGTAAACCAAGAACTGAAGGTAACTGGTTGCCCTCCTCCTGCATTAACTCTAGAGGTAGTTGAATCAACCAAATTGTTGGCTGAATCATAAACTTCTAGTAACACGTCAACTTTTTCAGAATATGCTTGAGATGTTACATAGGTGTCTACTTGGATTGTATCAAATCCCCCATCTCCATCTCTATCGGTATAGTTTAACATCGGGGATGGGTTTAATGTTGGAGGTCCTGTAATTACATTTGCATCTATGCTTACTGATGATGTAGGGTAAGACGTAAAACCAGGTGGTAGTGTTCCATAACAATCTTCATAGTTACAATCGCTTGGAATTGATTCAAACCATGTTATTGCGTATACTTCATCAGTTCCATTTCCAAATCCAGGAACTAATCCTGTTGCTTGACCATAGTCCGGATTGCCATCACCATTTCCATCAGGTCCTGGCAAAAAGTCCAGTGGAGTTGTAGTGACAATTCCATTGCTATCTACGGCGGCTAATACTCCATCAAACAACGTTAATTCTGAAGTTAATCTAAGATTGAGTTTACCTGCATTTCCATCGGCAACCATTTTGAAAACGGCTAATCCCCATCCTTCTATAACTACACTCGGACTTGTCCAAGGTTGTGACCAAGTAGTATGTGTTTCGGATGGTTGAACTCTACAAACAGAACTAGAACCTCCACAGGTGGGCATCATATCTATGCTATCAAATCCGTATGGTGCTTGATCAGAATCTAATGTTGCGGCGACAGAAAAATTAGCCATGGCATCAGAAAATGTATTTCCAATTGGTGAAGAAATCCCTCCCGGTGGGTTAGCCAATAAATTTGAAATTCCAAATCCTCCACTAGCTTGGTCAGATACTAGTTGAGACATAGCATTTGGGCCACCTAACATGTCGTGGAGATAGAGCATGAATAGCATCCCTGCTCCATAATCTGATGTATCTTCTTTTTGATCCCACCATCGGATACTTACATCAGGGCGACTTGTCCAAGCATTAATGTGTCCTCTTAGTGAACTATCCATTCCAAAGCAAAAGAAAGCAGCCATGTCTGCATTTCCTTCATCAACCCAAAGATATTCACTCGGGTCAGCGTGATTATGTAGCAAGTGTTGAAATTCGTGGGCAAGAATTACTTTCCCAAACGATCCACTTGTATCTGCAGCATCTACAAAAATAGACTCTTGGCTATTTGCTATACCTGGGGAAAAGTAACCACCCGTTCCCCCTCCTCCGTCAATATCATAAATTACGATTTGAACTTGACAATTTCCATCTCTATCTGGCATTGAACCAGAAAGGAATAAATTTGTTACTGTTGGGAATATTGTAGTTTCCCAATCAGTAGCAAAACTGTTTAGTGTTGCAATATTTACATTACTGCTGGTTCCAACTAAGAATGCAGCATTTGCAGTAACTTTCTCTGCAACAACATCTAATGAACCTCCAGAAATAGCAACATTTCCTGATTCTCCCTCTGTCCAATCGTCCCCAGGGCCTGGAGTACAACCAGGATGTGCTCTTCCAGAAGTACTTGTTTGAACAGCATTAGAAACCGTGTTTTGTGAATCAAATGGCTTTCCAGCTTCTGTGTATTTTGCTTTCATCCATCTTGATGCAGAATATACAGGTAATTCTTCTGAAAATAAATATTGTCTCCCATCAATATTTGGAATAAAATTATCCAAATCACCAATGACATATGGTTCTATAGTTGGATTTATTTCTTCTTCATTTTGCTCATTAGCTTCATTAGAACTAGCAGAAACTAATGGAGAGAAACTAGCACCTAAAAACATGAATAGCATTGCTAAAATAATTTTAGCAGAGTAATAATTTTCGCGCTTCGACATCAAGGACACCTGATAATCTCGATTAGAGATGACGTTCTGTTATCGAGGACGTATATAAGCCGCGTTGGAACATGTATCAGACATGCCAAGATGGCGTGTTCCATGTAGTGTGGTTTTCATGCTTCTAATTTTGCCATTTTTTAATGCTAATCCCATAATGGCATCATCAGAAAATAGCGATTCTATTCAGTATTTAGACGTTGTAATTGAGGATAATATAACTCATAATATTAGTTCTTGGACTCAAGGATTGTTAATACATGAAGGTTATATCTATGAAAGCACAGGGAAAAAGGGATTTTCAACATTACAAAGAATTAATATGAGTACTGGGATTGTTGAAGAAATTTATAATCATAATGATTCAATATTCGCAGAAGGACTTACTATACATGATGGTAAATTAATCCAATTAACTTATGTTTCTAATATTGCCTTTGTTTTTGATTTAGACTCATTTGATTTAGTTGAAACTTATAATTATTCAGGAGAAGGTTGGGGTTTATGTGCAATGTCTGAATTTTTTGTTATGAGCAATGGAAGTAGTCAATTAAGTTTAAGAGATCTAGAAACCTTTGAATTAATTAATGTAATTAACGTGACTAAAAATGGTGCTCCTTTAATATATTTGAATGAATTAGAATGTGTTGGAAATCTTATTTATTCTAATGTGTGGCTTACTAACGAAATAGTGGTAATTGATTTAGATTCAGGAAATGTGACAAGTTCAATTAACGCAAGTGGGTTGCTAACTTTTTCAGAAGAGGAAAACGCAGATGTGTTAAATGGAATTGCTTTCGATGGAAATAGTTCTGAATTTTGGATTACTGGGAAATATTGGCCCTACATTTTTCAGGTAACATTCGAAGAAAAACATGATTTGGTTAATGAAACAGATAATGGTGAAAATGTATCAAGTTTTGAAAACGAAGAAATAATTGATGAAAATATTGTAGAATCGGATACATTTGTGAATTCATTAATTATTTTGTTAATTGTATGTTTGATAATTTGGGTTTTTGACCTTAAACTTAGGGGAAACTCAGAAAAAACTCAAGTCCAAGAGCATAGTGGGGAGTAGCATGGATGAGGAAAGGGAACGTAAATTAGCGTCATTACGTAATAGAGTACGTTCTCAATTAAAGTCCGATACTACAAATAAAGAAATTAAAAAGCCAGGCTTGCTTGAGAAGGCAAATACCAAGATTTTAGAGAAACATGATGAAATGCCTACTGAAGAACATATGACGATTTCTTTGAGTAGAATTGAGAATGAATTTCAAAGATTCGCATCATCCAATAGAGAAAATGAAAAATTTAGGAATCTAGCTGCATTTTGTATTTTAGCAGGTGCAATATTAGGAATGATGAGTGGATTAATGCAGTTGACTGGTAATCCCGCAGAATTAGTAGAGAATTCGCAATTTTTTGCTATTGATGATGAAGTTGATGTTTCGGGAATAGTTCTATTTGAGGATGGTTCTGAGTTTGACGGAATGATAATTGAAATTTATGATCTTAATTCAGGTAAAAATTATGGCACTCAAGTTACTGGTGATGATGGTTATTTTGTGTTTAAAGATGTACCACAACGGCCTATGAGGATGGAATTTTCTGAAGATGGTTTTATTTCGGTTCATAAAACCTTTATTCCAGATAAGGCATATCTCCATCATATTACTATGCATGAAGGTGATAATGATGAAATAAGTGAAATTGGTGATATAGCTGAAAGTGAATTGAATAAAATTGTACTTGTTGGCACAATTGTGGGTGTTTTTACAATTTTATTTGCATTGCTGGGAGTGCATGCTTATTTTGAAGTTAAGAGAGCGACTCATTATAGGAGAACATTGTATTTTGCAGGACTTTCAATGTTTAGTAGAGGATTAATAATTGTTGGTCCCGCACTGACATTAATAGGAATGGGTTTTCTAACATTAGCTAAATATCAGTTTGCAGATCAGAATTTAGATTCATAGTTGGTTGTATTATGTATTTGATTACAGTAGAAGGTGGTGACGGTTCAGGGAAGGGTGAAGCAGTTCGAATGTTACGTAGAATTGCATCCGATGAATTTGCATTTAGTGGTGTTCATTTAACACATGAACCTCGTAGGCATTCAAAATTGGGAATGTTGGCAATTAATGCAGTTAGAGTCGGTGATCATACCCCTATGGAAGAGGCAGGACTTTTTGCGGCAGATCGTGTTGATCATTCACGAAGTTGGATAGAGCCTTTATTGGTGGAAGGGGGTTTGGTGATAAGTGATAGGAATATTCATTCATCTTTGGTTTATCAAGGAGTCGTTGGAGAATTGGGCCTAGAAACCGTTTCACAAATGAATTCAGCAGCATTAATACCGGATTTGGTGATTTGGATAGATTGTGATCCCGAGAGAGCAATGCGTAGAATTAATTCAGGGACTTTACGTAGTATTTCCTTAAGTAAGACTGAGTATTTTGAAACTACAGAAATCCAAAAAAAAATAAGAAAGGGGTTTAGTGATTTATTGTCTGGAGAAATAAAAGTACCCCCTCCTTTTGACTCAAGTCTGATTGTAGGCCCAATAAAAAACGAAGATTCACTTGATGAATTAGAAAAGGAATTGAAAAATGTGTTAAGGACATTTGTCCAATCACGGCCACAGCCATTGAATACAGATCCTAGCTTAGTTGATTTAAAGTCCTTGAAGAGATTAATCGAAGTTGTAAAATCTCAAAGCACATTACCTGGCTTTGAACAACCAGATCATGTTACATCAGAGAGTTTTTTAGAAAAGTTAAGCCCCGCTGAGTGGTTTGCAAAGGCAGAGAGAAATTGGGACCCTGCAACGGCAAAATCTCAAAATGTAGCTTCTACTCCAGTTAATTTCTCAGTGGCATCAATTGTTGGTACTCTTTCATTAATTGGAACAACAGATGTAGCAAGGATGCGAAGGAGGATGGGTCCTGTGCGTTTTGTTACGGCTAGACATTCCCGAAGGATTCTGAAATGGTTAGAAGAAAATAGATGGGTGAATAGACAACAACTACATGTCCCTTTTCATGATGGTGCTAGTTTTCGTTTGAGGGCTGAATGGATTGGATTTGGTAAAGTAATGATGGCATTATTACCATTAATTCAATCATTAAATGCTTGGAGGAGAAAAAATAAGGATTCTGAGTGGTCTGAGGCAATGGGGGATTTAATAAAATTCGCAGAAGTAGATGATGACTTTTCTTTGGCAATAAATTCGGTTTTTGAAAGATTGAAATTATTAGGTTCAGGTGTTCCAGGAAATAAAATTCCTAATGATTATTCTTCACTCATATCTTGGTGGAATTCTTCTGAAGGTTGAACAAATCTTGCATTCGCAGGTAATAATACTTGACTCTCATCATTAAATTTAGATGGTTTTGCACTTAAAGATGCACAGAAGAACCACATAAAGCCCATTCCAAAAAGAGTTCCGGTGATGATTCTTCTTAGGGTGCCCGATTCATAATTACTAATGGCCTGAATTCCCCCGTCAAGTAAAATAGGTAATGCAGACAAACATCCGATTCCCCAAAATAATAAGTTTCTTTGATTTGCTTCATATATTTTATCTAACCTTTCATCAGGGATGATACTGAACATTGAATCTTTGATAGTCCATCTGTTGTGCCCCAATCTTGTCCAAATAATCCCAATTAAGAATACACCCAAAAAAATACCGAGGTCCCTCGTACAAACGGGCATTTGATTTCCATTTATTTCCCAACTTCTTTCACTTTTTTGATGGCAATTTAAATCACCGAATGCGTATATCGCAGCAGCATAAGGGTTTAATTCACTCCATGAAAAAAAACCATGTTCTTCTTGATTATGTCCAATTTTTCCATTGTCTGATGTTTGTTTATTTCCCCATGAAAATGAGCCTGATTCAGTCATATAGTCTAATGCATTGGCCCTTCCTGATAATTTAGGAACTGTACCTTCTTCTAAAGTCAAAGGAGCGAGAAACATTGAAAAAAATATAAATCCACTAATATATGTGACCCATAATCCAATTTTCTTTTCTCTTGATCTGTCATCAAGACCGTTTTTCAACACAAATCTGCGAGATTAAAATAGGGTATAGTAGTTTGCATTTTTTTAACATTAAATGCGATAGTCGTTATATGTATAATCTCTAAGGTGTATTTGTGAGAGATAATTCTATCCAGCCTAATGAATTAACTTCTGATGAAGAAGTAAGGGGATGGGTTCGTAGAAAAATGGGTTGGAAAGAAGCATTTCAAACTGGAATTGTATTGGGTGTAGTTGGATTTGTTTTTACATTTATTTTACATCTTTATTACATCGCTTTAAATCCTGATTTGATTTTAAGAGGTTTCAAAGTTGCTTTTGCATCTTCATTATTTCTTACTTTTTCTGGTACTATTTGCTTTAAATTAGTAGGTAAAAAAGTATGGGAAGGACACCAAGGATTAGATCCAATAGAGGTGTTGAAAAATGTATTATCTCCTATCGAGAAAAAGGCCGAGAAGTTACTTTGGAGCCCTGTAAGGACATGGAATATTAAAACGCATGTTCGTAGTGAAGGTATTGGAACAACAGTAGATTTACATGATTTAGATGTTAAAACAGGTAAGGCAGTAGTTGAAGTATTAATTGCAGTTAGAAATAAAGTAGGAAGAATAAGGTTAGTTACTGGAAGGGGCAAACATTCTTCAAAAGAGGCTAAAATGAGGCCTGCAATTTTAGAAATGTTACGTAAAAGACAATTAGAACATAATTGGAATATGCAAATAGGTCAAGGAAGTGTAACATTAAGGCCAAGAAAAAATAAAATTTCTAATGGGATGATGTTTTTAAAATTTTTATTATTTGCATTACCGTTATGTGTTGGTGGGTTTTTTGGTTTTTCAGCAATTGGAAATGGGGACGAAATATCTCAAGTAGTCGGTTTAGTATCAGGTGCTTTCTTAGCAGCAATTCTTGCATCATATAATGATTGAAATTATTCTTCTTCTGGTTTTACGTCTCCAATCACAACCTGTTGCGGTGGTTCCTTTTCTTCTTCAAACATCATTGAAGCTACCAATGTAATGATTAAAGAACTAATTAATGCTGTTAAGAATACATTAAAATTAGCCAAACCATCTTCAGTAAGAGGTTTAAAAATATAGTGAAAACCGGTTGCGATTCTATCTGGAAACAGACTGTATAGTGGTCCAGAAGCATCTATTAGTGGATTAAGCCATCCATACAAAAATACAGAAACAAGACCACCAACCGCTCCTGAAAGAGCTGCATCAGAATTTATTTTATCAGATAACGTAAGGAAGATAGGTAATACTGTCGCAGTTGCTAACAGATCTGCAAATAGGAAAATAGCAAAAACACTTGCGGCCTTATCTGCCATATACCACGACATAAAAATAGCTAAAGGCACTAATGCAATTGCGATATATCTTGATTGTTTCAAGTTTAATTTATTATCCGAAAGGTCTCTAGAAATAGATGCAACAATTGCATTTTGAAGTGTGTCTGCACTTGAACATACTAAAGCAATCACTAAGACAATAAAGAATGATAATATTAATGGAGAGAAATCACTTATTAGAGAAAAAAATGCTAGAGAAGGATCATTTAATGCACCCTTTCCGGCACTAGCTGAACCTAAAAATCCCATTAAAAATACAAGAGGGAATACTAAACCGGCTGCCAAAAGTGCACCTTTGTTTAATGCATTATCATCTTCACTGGCATATGCTCTTTGCCAATTTCCTTGACTAAACATCTCCGCAGAAGTTATTGCGATAATTAATGTCAAACCACTTAGGAAACTAGCCATGGTAAATGATGAGATAGAACCATGTTCCCAATCCCATTCAAGATCTTCTGGAGTAAATGCTACAGCGTCAGTTATGAGTTGTTTTGTATCACCAATAAATGTTAGAATTAATACCACAAATAGCCATAAAATAAACCATGCTTGAAATTTATCAGTCCTAATTGAAGCAGGTAAACCACCAAGTGTGGTGTATCCCGCAGTAACTAATGCAACTAGGATGATCGGTATTAATGCATTAATTCCTGTTAAAAATTCAATCGCTCTGCCAATAGCAGTAAATTCTGCAAATAAGAAAGTAAACATATAGATTATAGAAATAATTCCAACATATATTTGCATTTCTCTACCTATTTTTAAACGAACAAAATCTGCTAATGTTATTCCCGTTGGTAAAGAATTTCTAATGTAAGGGCCAAGATATGCTAGTAAAATAAATGGGATTGAAGCAGAAAGAGCATATCCCATTACATCAAAAAAACCACCATAGTATGCGACTTCAGATGGTCCAAATAACAGCCAAACTCCCATTCCTGAAGCAAATAGGCTTAGTCCAATTCTTATCCAATCTTGACTTCCTCTAGCAGAGAGATATTCATCACTATCTAGTTTTTTTCCGGTCGTGACTTGGTATCCAATATATCCAAAGAATCCAAGTGTTGTAAGCATTAATCCGTATGCAATTGTCGTGTTCATTCTTTTCTCCCTCCGCTGGAATTACCCAGATCAGGTTAATGGGTCGTTACTAAATAACCTCTCAGCAATAGCTCCCCAGTTATTTTTGGGGTTGAAAAATAGATTATTTAACATTTCTAATGACTGTTCATTCCATGAATGAATAGGTCCATTTTTGAGGGATGTCCAATGCTCTTTTTACAGAACGAGGAGATATCCAACGAAGTAAGTTAAGTGGCCCACCTGCCTTGTCATTAGTTCCTGAAGCCCTTGCACCACCAAATGGTTGCTGAGCGACCGCAGCACCTGTTGGCTTATCGTTAATGTAAAAATTTCCTGCTGTAAATCTTAGAGCATTAAATGCAGTGTCGACATCATTTTCATCATTTGCAAATATTGAACCTGTCAATGCATATGGGGATGACTTATCACATAATTTTAGAATGTCTTCAAATTTTTCATCTTCATAAACATAGATTGTTAGTACAGGGCCGAATATTTCCTCTACCATCGTTTCTGATTTTGGATCTGATGTGAGTATGATTGTAGGTTCAATAAACCATCCATTAGTATCGTCACAATTTCCTCCAATAATGATTTCAGAATTAGGATTATCTTTTGCACGGCCAATATATCCCTTTATTTTGTTAAACGCCTTTTGGTCTATAACTGCAGTCATGAAATTATTAAAATCTCTTGCATCTCCCATTTTTATCTTTGAAATTTCAGAACATAATTTTTCAGAAATAGAATCCCACACAGTAGTTGGGATATATGCTCTACTTGCTGCTGAACATTTTTGCCCTTGATATTCAAATGCACCTCTTATTAAAGCAACAACTAAGCCGTTTTCATCACAATTTGGATGTGCTACAACAAAGTCTTTACCGCCTGTTTCCCCAACAATTCTTGGGTATCCTTTTAGATTCGGTAATTCTTCAGCAATGCGTTGCCATAAACCTTGGAATACTGAAGTTGACCCTGTAAAATGAACACCTGCAAAATCAGGATTTGAAAGAGCAACATCTGTAATTTCTGCTCCTGAACCTGGTACGAAATTAATTACTCCCGGGGGTAGGCCTGCTTCCATCATTAATTCCATTAAGAGGTAATTTGAGTAGTATGAATTTCTACTTGGTTTCCATACAGCAGTACAACCAACTAATGCTGGTGCACTAGGGAGGTTAGCTGCGATACTAGAGAAATTGAAAGGAG
This sequence comes from Methanobacteriota archaeon, assembly GCA_002720275.1. Classification (GTDB taxonomy): domain Archaea; phylum Thermoplasmatota; class Poseidoniia; order Poseidoniales; family Poseidoniaceae; genus MGIIa-I. The sequence continues at coordinate 376 of PBHR01000005.1, read as the reverse complement.
TAATCGCTAGAACAAAACCTTCTAGAGGTCTGATTTCAGTTGTATTCTTAACACCTTTTGGCGATACTAATGGTTGTAAATAATCATGAAAACCTCTTGCGTAATGGCTATTAAACCTCCAAAAATCAATTAATTCGCAGGCTGAATCAATTTCTGCTTGGAAGCAAGTTTTACTTTGATTTAGCATTGTGGCGGCATTAATTTTCATTCTCCATTCACCAGATAGCATGTCTGCACATCTTTCAAAAATAGCACATCTTGCTTCAAGACCCAAATTTATCCATTCTTCTTGAGCATCAACGGCCGCTATGCAAGCAGCTTCCATCTCTGCTTTTCCAGCTAAATGCACATTTGCTAAAACGTGTCCATGGTTATG
>PBHR01000004.1 GCA_002720275.1 Methanobacteriota archaeon | reverse complement strand
ATTACAGGAGGAGATCCTATGATGGCTCGAGAGAGATCAATTGAGGCAATTAAAAAATTGAAAAATGAATTTGGGAAAGATCATCATATCCACTTGTATACAAGTATTCCTTTTAATCCTAAATTTGCTAAAGAATTGAAGGAAGCAGGGCTTGATGAAATAAGATTCCATTTGTTGAAATTAGAATTAGAAAAATATATCCCAACAATCGAAGCATGCGCTGATACGGGTATTTTAACTGGAATTGAATTGCCTGCTGAGCCAGACAAAGGTGAAATCTTGGAAGAATTATTGGATGAATTGAAACAAACATCAATTGCATTTGTGAATTTAAACGAATTAGAAATTACTGTTGGAAATTATGAAAATATGGAGTTAAGGGGTTTTAATATTAGTAATGAAATTACTGCTGGAGCAGAAGGTAGTGCGGAATTAGCATTAAAATTGAAAAACAAAGTAAATTCCGGAGATCACCATTTTCATCTTAAGTTTTGTACTTCTCAATACAAAGATGCGGGGCAATTAAGAGCTAGATTTTCTCGAAGAGCTAAGGCAAATTTACAACCATGGGAAGAAATTTCTGATGATGATACAATTATTTTCGGGGCAATCTATTCTGGTAATGAAAATTATAAAATTCATATCGAAGAAGTGATTAGTATGTTTGAAATAGATTCAAGATGGATTAATTGGAATTCAAAATATGAACGTATTGAATTGCCGATTTCTATTGTTGAAGAAATCTGTGGTGAAATAGAGTTCCCCTGTGCTCAAATTGAGATTCATCCAACACATGAAAGGTTAGAAGTAGGATTAGTTTGGCTAAACGATTATAAAATTTAATGAATTAATTAACCAGCAAAGTCATTATCATGTTTGCTTTGCGAAGGTTGGATTAAAGTGCTAGGTGCCATTCAAAAACGAACTGGAATGGATTTGAGAGTTTTTATTGAGAAACAAACATGGCAAGCTTTCTTAATCTCGATATTGTTATTTTCATTAATTGCTTATTCTGGGTTAACAGTATTTGGTTTGACAACATCAAAATTTGGTGTTACTGATGATGCACAAATCGCACCTAATTTTGAGATGATATCTTTAAATCGAACAGGAATTGAATCAAATCATACTAATGAGACTGGGTGGTTTGAACTAAAAGAACATCGAGGAAAAGTCATCATCCTTGACTTTATGGCACATGATTGCCTTGCATGTCATGGAGTTCAATATCATCTTGAAGAGAATATGCAATCTTGGTATGATTTAGATTCAGAATATGAATTATTAATCGTTGCAATAGGTGCTTGGTATACTGAACCATTTGATTATTTGAATCAATCAGATGATAATTACCATGTCCCCTATTATTTTACTGGTAAAGGTAGTGTGGAATCCGTGATTGTAAATGAAACAACCAATGAAAGAGGAGATTTAAGAGAGTACTATAATGCTTGGACAATACCTGTAGTTTATGTTGTTGATCATGAGGGGTATCTGATTGCTAAAAATACAGGTACTGGACTCGATTGGGATGAATTTGACTCTGCTGTAGAGGCAGCATTAAATGGTGAAGCTGAAGATCTTAGGTTTGGGCTTTCAGAAGTAGACACTTCCCTAGTTGGAATATTTACACTTGGATTATTTTTATCGATATTGGTATATTTTTCACCATGTGCATTTCCGGTATTGCCTAGTTTTATCACATATTATATTTCATTAGGTTCTAGGGAAGAAGAATTAATTGAACAGGGCAAATTAAAAGGAAAAATGCCCAAACCATGGGTGATAGGATTATTATCAGGACTTGGGATGTGGACTTTCTTTTTGTTAATCGGAATTATTGCAGTTATTATGGGTGAGGCCTTTGAAAAATCAGGAATTATTTCTCAAATTGCATTTATTATCGCAGTTTTACTTGTTGTTTTAGGATTTTTTATGTTGACAGGTGGGACGGCACATTTAATGGGGTGGGTTCAAAAATTAATTGACAAATGGAGTACAACTGAAAATGATGATACATTTACACCTAGGAGGAATATGTATCTCTATGGGATTGGTTATGCAGCAGCATCCATTGATTGTACTGCTGCAGCAGTTTTACCGTTCATTATTTATCTTTCAACTAAGGGAGGGAATTCGGTTTCCTTTGGACTTTCAGGTTTAATGATTGGACTTTTATTGTTGATGATTTCAGTAACAGTGGTTGTTAGTATGGGGAGACAAGTTATGATTGACTTTCTAAGGAAATCTACTGCGATGATAAAAATGGTCGGTTCTTGGATGATGATGTTTGCGGGTATTGGATTAATTTTGTTAATGTCTAATCCAGAATTATTAGGTTAAGATTATAATATTTCAAAACCCGCATTTTCATCATTTTCTATTAAATTAATGCATAAAATCATGACTTTAATTCCTAATGCAGCAAAGACAACTCCTGTGATGACATCAAAAAAGTAATGTTGTTTTGTAGTAGTTGTACTTAATGAGATTAAAATTGCTAATGTCCAAATAAAAAATGGAAAAATTCTATTTTTGAATAATGTGGAGTTATTCAGCATTTTTGGCATTTTTAGTAATCCTTGACTCAAATTAAGCCATCTAATCAATACCCAGGATAAGAAAATAGAATGCATCACATGTAATGAAGGCCAGGAATTAAAGGGAGGGTCTGCAAGGTATAATATTTCATATAATGATGAAATAATTCCATTTCCTATCTCTAAACCCTCTCGTGTGTCTACTTTAATGGGCATTAATACGAATATGATGAAACTTAGTATTGATAATGTTAATAATACTTGATACATGAAAATACATTCCATAAGCCCTTTTTTATTCAGCGGTGCCGAAAGAGCAACTACTATGAATAAAACATAGTAAGTAGCATAGATTAATATTGAATTTTTAATAAATGGTATTTTATCATCAATTATGGTGCTTGAATCAAATATTGAAAAATTTCTCCACTCAGCAAAATAATTTGTTAATGCATAAAAAGAAGTAATTATTGTAGATGAGATAATGAATGCAATTATTGGTAGAAATATAGGATTCGCTCTAGATTGAAAATTCCAAAGTGGTTTCCAAATAGACCATGGTTTGAAAAGAACATTATCAATGATTTTTTTTATCATTAATTCTCACGCATCCAATGCATCAATTAATTGGTGTGCTCTATCTACTAATTCAATTGGATTTGAACCAAGAACATACAAAGTTGGCACCCATCCAAAATCACCTTCATCAATTAATAAGTGGGCATCTTTTGATGATTTGTCGGGAATACTTTTTGGTGCTTTTGCAACATTTAAACCTAATTTCTTACACGCGGAATTAATTTTTTTAGAATATTTTTGAGGGAATGCAAGATTGAGTATTGCAGTTGCATTAGAACCAAAACTTCTTGTTTTCAGGAGCACTCCTGCCAAATGAAAACTAGCTCCAAATTCAGGCATAGATAGATATTTTATTTGATCGTTAATTATCCACAACCTTCCAGGAAACGCTGCAACATCCTCAATATCAAGAGCATCAGGGGTGCATGCAGCAACATTCATTCCGATTGCAGGTTGCCATTTTTCAATTTTAGGAATTACAAATCTTTGGGTAATCCATTCTAATCTTCTAAGTAATCCAGCTCTAGTTTGCCCTCTATCTAAATCAGTCCCAGTTAGTATTTTATCAAAACGAATATTTCTTCCATCATCAAATAGAAATTCAATAACATAACGTTGTTGTTTTAATTTCGCCTCAGGACCTAAATTTGATAACAACTGTGTCATTTCTGTGGCCCATCCATCAATAACTGATTCATCAGCACTCCCTTTTAATTTGGGTAATGGCCTTCCTCTTTGCCTGCTTATTGTGCTTTGAGTCATTCCAATAATGGCTGAAATGTTTTGTTGACTCCAACCTTGTGCTTGTAAAGATCTTGCAACTTGCATTTGTAACCTGTCTAACCATTTTGTGCCATCTTCTCCTAGCATATTTCAATCTAAACAAAAGGGGTTATTCAATGTGACGCAAATCTTATGCATTGCGCATACTATTTTTTAAGTTCTACGATTATCGGTTCTAATTCCTCAATTGAGGGATCTATGTGTGCCCAAGAGAGTATAAACAACTCATCTCCAACTTGTGCATGTCTTGCAGCAGGTCCATTTAATGCAATTATTCCACTTCCGGCTTCGCCTTTAATTACATAAGTTTCAATTCTTGAACCATTGTTGATATTAACCACTTGTACTTTTTCATTTTCAGTTAACGCCGCTCTTTTCATTAAATTTTCATCAATTGTGATACTACCAACATAAAATAATTCTGTTTGAGTAACTTTAGCGTATGCTATTTTTGATTTGAGTTTGGTCACTAACATCTTATACAAGCCTGCGATTAATAGGTTGTATAAATTGAAATCGGTTTAGGTATGATTGAATACTGTCCGCGTTTAGAAGTTACTGATGGGTGATACATCAGCCAAACTATTGCGAACAGCTTGTTATGATCAACATGTGGTGGCAGGTGCAAATTTAGTAAATTTTCATGGATTTGAATTGCCAATGTGGTATACTAGTATTAGAGAAGAACATATTGCAACTAGGACAACAGCAGGATTATTCGATGTATCTCACATGGGATTTTTTTGTTTTAGTGGAAAAAATGTTTCCAAATGGTTAGAATCACTTGCAACTCAAAAAGTTTCTTCAATTTCAGAGGGTAGGTGTGCATATACTCATTTTTTAGACTCTGAGGGTTCAATTATTGATGATATGATTTTTGCAGTTACAAATGATCAAGAGATTTCTGCATTTCGGAAAGGATGGGAAACTAGTGGTGATGAAACAATATTAGGAGTTCCCAACGCAAGTATGATTGAAGTTATGTGGGATTGGTTTCATGATAATTTACCTGAAGATGGTACAATAAAATTGGAAAACTTATCTGAACAAACAAGTATTCTAGCACTCCAGGGGCCTAATGCCAAAAAAGCATTAATTTCTACTTTGGGAGTTGAAAATCATATTGGCAGATTTAAATGCCAAGCAATAAAACAAAATGATTTGGGAATTTCTGGATGGATACAAGGTACAGGTTATACCGGTGAAAGTGGATATGAAATTTTTATCCCAAATTCACAGGCAGAATTGTTGTGGATTGAATTATTGAAAGATCATGATGATTCTGGTGTAGTCCCTGTAGGTTTGGGTGCTAGAGATACATTAAGATTAGAGAAAGGATATTTATTATCGGGTCAGGATTTTTATTGGCCTGGATTAGGAGATATAGAATCACATAAAAATTTAGTAAGGAATACTATGGAAACACAAGTTCCATTTGGGTTAGATTTAGATCATGATTTCGTTGGGAAAAAGGCAATGCTTGAAAAGGAATCGCAGGAGAGACTTTGGGGGCTAAAATATGAGGGTAGAGGGCCCTCTCCTAGATTAGGGCATATCGTTTACATGGATGATGATTTAGATTCAAAAATACTTGGAATAATTACATCTGGTGCTCCAAGTCCGAGTCTAGAAAACAAAGGTATCGCGATGGGTTATTTTTCAGATGTCGAATCAGGGCAAATCGTATATGTAGCAGCTAGTAAAAGAAAATTAGTAGCAGCAAAAGTGATAGTGCCACCTTTTATTTAGAAATACAAATATTGATACTTCGTTTTGAAATGGATAGTACATGGACCAACTACCTAACTTGGGTAGAGAAGATGAAATGTTGGAGATGATGGGCTATAAATCAATAGATGATTTATTTTCAGACATCCCCGAAAATGTTCGTTTTCCTGGTCAATTACCTCTAAGAGGCCCACAATCCGAAGAAGAAATATTGAGGGATGCCAAAATATTATTAGATTCTAATATTACTTCAAAAAATAAAATTAGTTTTTTGGGTGCGGGATTATATCGCAATTTTGTTCCTTCATTAGTTGGTCAATTAATTGGGCGTGGAGAATTTTTAACAGCTTATACTCCATATCAACCCGAAGTAAGCCAAGGGATGTTACAAGCAATGTGGGAATTCCAAACAATGATTAGTGAATTAACAGGTTTACCAGTATCTAATGTTAGCGTGTATGATGGATCTACTTCAGCAGCTGAAGCAATAACATGTGCTGTGAGGGTGCATAACAAAAAAGCAACTCAAAAAGATACAGTTTATGTTTCTGAATTAACACCACCTCATAGATTGTCTGTGATTGAGAATTATACAAGAGGTGGTGGAATAATACTTAAAAAATTAAAACATAAAGAGAGTGGTTTAATTGATCTTGATGAGTTGTCAAATGCTAATGGCTCATGTGCAGTTTATGTTGAACAACCTAATCCTTTAGGAATTCTTGACGAAGGTATTACAAAAATAAAACAAATTATTGGAGAATCAACAGCATTAATCATTGGAGTTCAACCGACATCATTAGGAGTTTTAGAAGCACCAGGAAATTATGGTGCAGATATCGTTGTTGGCGAAGGACAACCTTTGGGGGTAGGAATTACGGCAGGAGGGCCTATTTATGGGATATTTGCCTGCTCAAAGGCCTATTTGAGACAGATGCCAGGTAGGATTGTTGGTAAAAGTGAGGATGATAGTGGTAGGACTGCATTTTGTTTGACTTTATCTACTAGGGAGCAACACATTAGGAGGCATAGAGCAACTTCTAATCTATGTACAAATGAAACTTTAATTGCATTAATGGGTGCTATGCACATGTCTCTTTTAGGACCAAAAGGAATTGAAACATTAGCACTTAGAAATTTTGCAGCAAGACAATTATTGGAAGAAACTTTATCAGAATTATCAGATTTAGAATTTCCATATTCGGAATCAAGTCATTATAATGAGTTTGTAATAAGATTCCCTTTCAATGCTCAATTAGCATTAGATTGGTTGGATGAAAATGGAATCATTGGCGGTTTTGTATTATCTAATTGGTATAGTGATTGTGAAACGGATTTATTAGTTTGCGCAACAGATCAAACAACAATTGAAGAAATTAAAACCTTCAAATCTAAATTAGCACAATTATTGGAGGCCGAAAAATGAGTAATATTTTTGAATTTGAAGGAATTGTTGGGATGGGTTATTCTCAACCAGATTTACTTTTAGATCGTTCGAAAATCAAAATACCTTCTAAATTAAAGCGTAATAACTTGCCGAGATTACCATTACTTTCAGAACCAGAAGTCGTTAGACACTATACTTGGCTTTCAACTAGAAATTTCGGAATAGATACTGGTTTTTATCCTCTTGGCTCCTGTACAATGAAGCATAATCCTCGTGTTAATGAAGTAATTGCAGCAATGCCAGGAATTACTGAATTACATCCTTTACAGAAAGAATCTCATCAACAAGGACTTTTTGCGATAATGTTTGAAATGCAAGAAATGTTAGGTATTTGTGCAGGCATGGATTCAGTATCTCTTCAACCAGTAGCTGGTGCACAAGGAGAATTTACTGCAATTCGGTGTATTCAAGAGTATCATAAATCAATTGGAGAAGCTCATAGAAATAAGGTAATAGTTCCTGATTCTGCTCATGGAACAAATCCAGCAAGTGCAGCGATGTGTGGTTATGACATTATTGAAATTCCTTCAGCGGAAGATGGATTGTTAGATTTAGATGCTTTGAAAGCAGTTGTTGGAGATGACACTGCTGCAATGATGATTACGAATCCCAATACCCTTGGAATATTTGAACATGAAATTTCAAAGGCTGCAGAAATAGTACATTCAGCAGGAGGGCAGATGTATTATGATGGTGCGAATTTTAATGCGATACTAGGTAAGACAACACCCGGTTTGATGGGTTTTGATGCGGTTCACTATAATTTGCACAAAACATTCAGTCAACCTCATGGTGGAGGAGGGCCAGGTTCTGGGCCGATTGGAGTAAAAGAACACCTTGCTAAATTTTTGCCATCTCCCATAATCACTCGTAGGTCACGTGAAGAGTCTGACGATTTAGGAGTTAATGGAGAGTGGTGGTATCTGTTAGAAGAACCAGTAGAATCGATTGGTAAAGTTCAACAATGGATGGGAAATTCAGGAGCCGTTGTGAGATCTTGGGCATTTTATAGAAGGTATGGTTTCCAATTAGAAAAAATGAGTGAACACGCAGTTCTTAATGCAAATTATCTTCGATATAAAATAATGAATCCTTCTGATGAAATGTTAGCAAAAATACCAATTATGCCTGCTGATGGTTCTAAATCAAAATTTTGTAAACATGAATTCACCCTCAGCGCTACTCCCCTGAAGGAAGATTCAGGAATTACAGCAATGGATCTTGCTAAAGGACTTTTAGATAAAGGATATATGGCTCCAACTGTTTATTTCCCTCTAGTAGTCCCTGAGTGTTTAATGATTGAGCCTACAGAAACAGAATCTAAGAAGACATTAGACACATTTGCATCTAGATTTCATGAAGTATTAACAGAAGATTATGATACATTGCATAAGGCTCCTGTAACAACCCATGTAGGTAGAGTAGACGAAGTTAAAGCAGCTAGAAATTTGATTTTGAGATTTGACTTCGAAGATTAATTAGGTTATTCTCTTGAGAATCCTACTTTTCTTTTCAATCGGTTTTTCAGAAATGGTAATACAGTGTTTCAATTGTTTAGATACATCTATTTCATCATCATAATATATTGTTGCCCATGGTTTATTTTTATCAATAAAATCCGTAATTTTCACATGTAATTCTACTCCAATATTGTGATTAATTGATTGTTCTCGAACTGTTCTTCCCCCGCCATTATCTAAGATGAATTGGGCAATGTCCATTGCATTAATTGAAGTTACATATCCGGATTTATCTGCAAATAATTGTGATTTATATTTGCATGAATTAATTAATATTTCAGGTTCATTGCAAATATTCTCTGCAAAATTTTCTTCAACTCCTTGTGCAATAATCATTTCTTTAAATTTCTTTAATGCGGATCCATTTTTAAGGCAGGTTTCAATTTTATTTTTTGCCTCATTTTCTGTAGTCCAACCTGAATTTAACAATAATTCAGCACCTTGACAAATAATTAACTCTTTACAATCATCAGGGCCGTTCCCTTTTAAAATGTTAATAGACTCAATGATTTCAAGAGCATTTCCAGACATAAAACCTAGAGGATTATCCATTTCTGTCAGTAAAGCTGTTGTATTTATCCCCATTTGAGATCCCGTTTCTACCATACTTTTTGCTAATCTAGTTGCAGACTCAATATCTTTCATAAAAGCTGCAGAACCTACTTTGACGTCTAAAACTAGACTTGAAATTCCTTCTGCTGCTTTCTTTGAAATAATTGAAGCCGTAATTAATGGCAAAGAAGCAACTGTAGATGTCAAATCTCTAATTGCATATAGAATTCTATCTGCTGGAATCATTTCTTCAGTTTGTGTAGTTATTACACAACCTACTTTATTTACAATTTCAGTAATTTCTTTAGGTTTTAATTTGGTTTTGAATCCGTTTATTGATTCTAATTTATCAATTGTTCCGCCCGTGTGTTCAAGCCCCCGCCCTGCAATCATTGGAACTTTAAGACCAATAGCAGCAAGTGTAGGTGCTAAAGGGATACTGATTTTATCGCCAACTCCTCCTGTAGAGTGTTTATCAACAACGAGTTGTTTATTTCCCCATTCAAATTTTATACCGGAATCTCTCATTGATTCTGTTAATTTAGTGGTTTCTTTAGTAGACATACCATTGATGTATGTAGCCATGAGAAATGCGCCTATTTGTTCTGCTTGCATTTTGTTATTGGAGATAGATTCTATAAGAAATACAATTTGGTCATCATTTAATTCTTTTTTATCTCTTTTAAGGGCTATTAATTCTGGAATTCTCAATCTTTATCCCTCATGAATCTGCAAGACCAATTTCTACTAATCTTTGATGTAAATATTCTCCTGCAGTAATATTTTCAAATTTTTGTTCGCCACCAGTCATTTCTATAAACTTAGGCAATGGTGTCAGATCAATTTCATTACGGGGGTGAACAAACATTGGCATTGAAAAACGCCTTAGGTTTGAATTATCAGGATTAACAACTCTGTGTGTGGTTGACTTAAATAACCCATTTGTAATGTTCTGAATCATATCTCCAGTATCTACTACGATAAATTCAGGCCCTGTTTCAACTTTAAACCAACTTCCATCGTGGTCCATAACTTCTAATCCTCCTTCGGTTGAAGCACAGAGAAGTGTAATCAAATTAATGTCTTCATGTTGCGAGGATCTAACACTATTGGGATCCCTATTTTCAGGCAATGGAGGGTAATGAATTACTCTAAGTATGGTATTTCCATCTTTAGCCATTGATGTCAACCAATTCTCTTCCATCCCAAGGTATATTGAACATGCTTGTAACAATTTGTTGCTGCATTCTTCTAATTTAGAATATAGTGTTTCTAGATTGTTTTTTAATTCAGGTACTTCTTCTGGCCACACATTATGTAAAAAATTCCCATACTCTGGATGATCTTTCTCTAATGTTCTGCCCACTTGATAAAATTCTTTTAGATCTGGGGCAGGATTATCCTTTGAATGTTCTTTTCCAAATCTTGTATATCCTCTTTGGCAATGAATCTCATTTTTTTCATATTTCGATTTCATTTTGTAATCATTATTAAAGAATTTTTCAGAATTTTTATAGCATTGGGATAACAAATCAAGTTCTATTTCATGACCCATTAATGCAAAGAAACCTATGTCTTCTAGTGCATTTCCCATTTTTTTAACAAATTCATCTTTATTGTTTTCAAAATCACGAAGATCTAATTCGACTAATTCACGGGACATTGACACCTGCTTTCCTTTTTATTTGAATAACTTGTCGTGTAAAAAAGGTCAACTGTTTTCATTATACCATTCTTTTAGTTGTTCCATAGTCCATCCTTGAGCAATGTATGCTTCAACTACGTCCCTTGTCCACCCCGGTAAATCAATAGACTCGTCGTTTTCATCAAATTTTGGTGCGTCAGATGCGTTTAAAACTGGTGCTGAAAATACTGCTTTTCTATGTTCATCCTCACTAGCAGTTGATCCTGTTACGGCATCCAAAATAGGGGATGCATAAATTGGAGTATCCTCGTCATCGAAATCAGGATTTTCAAGACCCATTGCAGCATCATCGATAGCTTCATTTGTTAAATCGGCAAAAATTTCCTCTGTAGCATTTTTTCTATTCATAAAGAACATCACAATTGATCCTGCAAATGCTATAGCAGCAAAACCCATTAATGCTAATATTAGTAATGACAATCTGTCGTCTGCCGCCGCTCCATTACCGAGCCTATTTTCTTCATCATCTTCTTTATTTGTTTTTTCTTGTGATGGTGTACAACCTGTACTACCAACTATAGTTCCTGGAAGTGTTTCGGGACATTCATCAATAGAATCTATGATTCCATCGCCATCCATGTCGCTACATCCATTAGAATCAACATCAACACCTTCTGGGGTATCTAAACAAGAATCTTCTGAATCTATGATTCCATCATTGTCGACATCATTTTCTGAGATAATTTCACATCCGTTAGCATCAACATTAGTGCCCATGGGTGTATTTTCGCATTGATCCAAAACTTCCCCAGAATCATTGAAGTCGTTTACACCATCTCCGTCAGAATCAAGTGGACAACCATCAATATTTACAGGAATATTTTCATCGGTATTTTCGCATAAATCATTAATATCCACAACACCATCATTATCACTATCAGTTGTTGTGTCAACATCGACATCTTCAAGATTCAAACCACATTCAGTTTCTATTCCATCATCAATCCCATTGTCATTTGCATCCGTTTCTTTCATTGCTGAACGTGCGCTAATACCTTCTGTTTGTGCAAATGAGATTTCTAATAGATCTGGAATACAATCTCCATCAGTATCAGGAGAAAGAGGATCTCCAGCATAATTATACTCTTCTAGATTATTTAATCCGTCACCATCAGGATCGTAAGAATGTTCTGTAATTGCTGTTCCAGGAATTATTGATGTTGTTCGATTTAATCCAAAACTTACTTCCCAGTGGTCTGGTAATCCGTCACCATCTGTATCTGTCCAAAGGTCTAATCTGTCCCAATCAGAAGTCCAACTTTCAATATAATATTGTGCGAGTTCTGAACTGTTTACTAACAAGCCATATTCTCTATTTTGTAATAATGAATTTGAACCCCAATTCATTGAACCAATCAGAACACTCTCAGAATCAACAATCATTCCTTTGTTATGGAGTTTAAGGATTCTGTCTTCCCCCCCTGCAGACATCATAATTGCTGCGGTGTCATATCCATAGGTATGATTCCATACCTCATTTAGTAAATTAGTTGCTTGTTGTACTTCAGGTGATTCATCAGCATAATATTCGTTGATGATTAAACGTATTGACACACCTCTTTCTGCAGCTCTCTCTAATGCACCCACAACTAGGCTATCTCCCCAAGGATTGGATTCATCTGACCAACCATACCACCAATCTAAATCTAAATATTGTAAGGATAACAATATTGAAGAGTCTGCATTGTCGATACTAGAAATTATTGCATTAGCACAATCATCTGGGCAAGATAAGAGTTTGCCATCGAAATCACCTTCAAATTCAGGGACTGAATATAATGGTGGATCTAATGGTAAATTAGATGTTGGCAAACCTGACCATGAATCTGGTTTATCAAATTGGGGTTCTCCCGGATCATAAGCTTCAATATGGGGGTGATCGGTATTTTCATCCCAAGCCATTCTGCTAAGTAATTTTGAAGCAAGAGTAGAAGAATTAACAAAAATTCCCCACTCTCTATTTCCATCGGAACCAAATAATACAATTTCTCCATTAGTTTCATATTGTTGCCTATTTGGAAAACTACTATCTTTGAAATTTCCACTACCTAACCAAATTTCTTGTTCATCTAGAACTACTGCTTTTGCATGATTGTAAGCGTATGGCTGAGGTGCTTGAGCACTTCCTGTTGTAAACCAAAGAACTTCAACACCTGCTTGATCTAATTCGTAAACAATACCTCTGGTGGTGGTTAAATCATAATTTGAGTATGGGTATTTCTCAATTACTACGGTGGTTTCTACTCCTCTGTTTACTGCGTCAATTAGAGATTTAGCAAGTTTAAAACTTGTAAATTCATACATGTGCACATGAAGGCTTGATTTAGCACTATCAATCCAATTTACCATCTGATACAAGCCATCACTTGGTCCAATCATTGGAGTTATTTTTGCGTTTGTAAATGTTTGATAATCAAAATCACAATGAGTGCTTCTTCCAAATTTGCTCCAACTAATTTCCCAATCTGAACTGGTATTTGAATCGGGCAAATATTCACAACCATTTCCTCTTACAAATACGATAGTATTTTCATTAGAAATTGAATTTGGTAAATTTATAGCAGAACCACTCCAGCCATCTAAGGGTGGACTTGAATCAGGTAATGCAACTGCATCAATGTAAGTTGAATTTGGATTTTCTAATGAAATCAATGAGTTTTGGTAAATACATGTTTTACCTGTGTCTGGGTCTTCGAGGTTTTCTTTTCCAGTGGCAATATCCCACCAATAATATGCATCAACTCCTCCATGACTCTGTAAATAATTTTGAACATCAGATTCCCCAGTTCCAATTTTGATTGAATTTCCAGCGGTTATGGAAATGTCTGCAAAAACAAATTCGTCAAGGCTATTTGTTCCAATACTTTCTCCATTGTAACTTAATTTCCACCCATGTAATGTTGAGCTTGATTCTCCTAAATTTTTAATTTCTACATAAGTATAGCATGAATTAGAATTAAGGTTTCCATTAGCAAAAATCTTAGTTAATACGAATTCTGCATTATCGTCATAATCTGGTGGAGGTTCTATATTTGGTGCCCCTGGTGTTGGCATAAATGAAATCCAAGGATCTGCAACAGTTCCATTAATGTCTTCAATAAGGCNTAAACCCATTGAGGATGTATTCCAATGAATTGCTTGAACAACAGATTCATCAGGGCTAATTAGCCATAAAACTTCATAGAAATTTTGAATTATGAAATCAGAAACATTACCTAAAATAAGATATTTTCCTGAATCTAAATGCCCAGTTTCAGAATTTCCACCAGCCACAATGTGTTCATCAACATCAATAGTTTTCCAAGTTCCATTTCTTATTTTCCATCCAGAGAGATCAATTGAATCCTCTCCTTCATTGAATAGTTCAATCCATTCTCCATTAGGGTAAGTATTTCCATTTGAAGAATCAGGATATGCTAGAACTTCACTGATTGAAAAATTACTTGTGCCATTTACAGAATCTTGTAAATTTACNGGATTNTCCCATCCTGGNGTCATATATGGAGGNCTAACCCAAAAATTATTCAGCGTAGATTGTGATGGTGCAACCAAACTTATTCCNGAGGGTGCACTAAACCATTCAGCAGTATGTGCTACTGNNCCATTTGGTCGTTTTATACTAAGTTCATCAGCATTGTTTCTTAATACAAAATTATCTGTAGTATCNAAACCNAGTAGTAAATATTCATTTGGCTCAAGAATCCAATCATCTTCATTATTTGCATCAAAATCNACAGCAAAATCNAGTAAGTTNTTNGTGTAATCNCCACTATCAAGTGCCATTCCCCAATCNGATAAATTNACTCCNGTGCTNCCNTTATTGTATAGTTCAATCCATTCTCCATTNGGCCAATCTCTNGAATCATTNCCCATNGGGTTTGGAATAACTTCGTTGACACAGATGTCNACACACATTACAGNTTCAGGAACACTNGCATTTCCATTACTTGCNCCNGGAGTTAATTGATTTGNCTCAATCCAATCTGCTAATGGATCNGCNGGNTTTTCAATTAATGANACACCTTCAGAAACATAATAACTCCAAGTTGCTTCATGNACAGAANTTCCACTNTCATCAATTAATGNTGCTGAACGAGTATANGTTGCNCCATCATTTGACAAACAAAATCCACAACCNGCNCCATCACCATTTCTTGCNACNATCATATATCCGCCAGNAGGNATATTCATGTCNGAAGCNCCTTGAGGNTAAACAACNCTTGAAGTGTCTAAATCCATATCNCGATTCATATTNTCTCTTAATTTCCAACCNGTTAAATCTACNGTATTNGGNCCGCTATTGTANAGTTCTACCCATTCTGCACTAGCCCAATTTAAAGNACTAACNGCNCCNGTTTCGCTACCACCNTCAGCNTTAACTAATAATTCANTTAAACAGACNTCTGAAGCACATGCTGTAGATCTTGCNTCAACTANTTGAGGTTCTTTTTCAACAACATCATCTAAGACTTGAGTCGAAATAGAATTACCAAACATCAACATACAAATCATTAAAGGGATAATTATTCTTGTATTCTTTATCATTTTTTTCACCATATTTTTTTATTTATATAAATCCGAAAGGATCACCATATTTTTGCATGAATGTGTAAATCATAATTGGTACGATTATTATTCCCATGCCNTGNCTTCTTCTTATTCCTATCCTTGGNGGCATTAATCCCATAACCGTNCCTACTATCAAAACTCCTATGCCNATCCAACCCGTAGAAAACCATACAAGAAGAGTAACAAAAATAATTACGGCCATCANCATTGTTTGTAGTGGNATCATTTCATGNAATTTTAGAACNCCTTTTCCAACTTTAGTCATTATNGGTATNGATATTAACCCTGCTGCCACAGTTACTGCAAGTAAACGTACAAAATCTGAAGAAGGTTCTAATTCAGCCCATTTATCNATTGGATACATTTGTTTTAATGCTAAAGTTGCACCACTTCTCGAACGACCAATAACGTATAGGAATCCCAAAACACTAACTGTNACAGCCGTATTTACTGCAGATAATATTGCAATAATTTCCATATCTCTATCTTTGTATACATCGTCTATTGGTATTTCTTCACTATCTGCAGCAGCCATTGCTTTNGCCATTAANTCATCATCACTTATTTCAGGCATAGTCATATTTTCAAAATCCATGCCCCANCCTTCTTCTCCTTTAACCCAAGCNGCGACATTTCTTCCACTCATCACCATTACAGTNGCTTGTGCAGCAGTCATTCCNGGNAAAACNGCCATAACNGTNCCAGCNACACTAGATAGNAAACAAGGAATCATTANAGGNCCTGNNGGAGGTAATTCCCAATCGTCTTTTTGNGGNGGTAATTCTTGNGTTGTTGAATATATNTCAATTAAATTTGCAATTCCAAAAAGTCCTGCNAGNGAGGGNAGTAAAAGNCTNGCATTTGGCATNCCTACAGGACTTGTTGCAGGNAATGAGAATACAGCAAAGCCATAAAAACCACANAATAAAAAATATGCGGTTGCAACTATAAATCCNGTAACNCTNGANCCNTCTCCAAGTGTTCCNCCNGTTATGTTTTGAATCCATAAAGGCCATGGNAATCTTGTAGTTTCAGTAATNAGTAAGAAAAATGAAATTGTNAATAANATCCATGGNAATGCATCTCTCATTTCATCATACAAATTTAATTCNGGNCCAAAAGCAAGTCTAACTCCNATTAAAAGTGGNANTGTGAGTAGAAGNCCTAACTGACTACCTCTGGCCGAATAAGCAACACCTTTTGTNGCTTCACCNGCNAACAACATTCTATGTCCNGGNAANAANGANAGNGCNTGATCTGCGTCAGGAGCACCAATTAATGCTGANGGNATATAATTCAAAAATGTNTGAACAACNCCACAAGCAACAATTATTGATGCAACNGCAAATAAGGGAATTCCTAAAGCTAAAAAAGATGGAGTCAATGAAAGTAAAATCAATGCTACATTATTTACGTGAAAGCCAGGNATTAATCCNGTCATNGAACCTAAGCCNATNCCAAAAAACATNGAGCCGAGTAACCAAGCCAAAGATAACCAATAATCCATTTTTTCACCCTATTCTTCTTCNGTAGAANTNTTTTGTTTTTTGTTTAAATTAATGTAATTTACACTNGTAATTANTATGATNCTAATNATTAAAAANACGATTGTCCAAATTAAAATATTTGCTAAATCTATNCCTTCTGGCTCAGTNCTTGATAANTCTGTAGTNTNATNTTCGACCACNTTNTCATTATTTGTNACGTTTTCATTTTCATTAATTTGNGGTNAAATATTTGATTCTGAAACNATTGCTAATGGNTTTGTNCCNTCNGAAANTTCNTNNCCATCTNTAANNCCATCACCNTCAGAATCAGNATTTGTNGGGTCNGTNCCATATTCTAATTCATCTTCATAACTTAATANATCTTGATCTAAATCTGGNGTTGTGCTGTCTAAGCACATTTGTATTGCTCCATCTTCAGCAGCATTTTTTTGGAATAANCNTCCAATAAATGTATGTGTGTCTGTTGAACGACTTTCACCTTCATCAATAATTTCNGACACATCATAANTGGAATCNAAATTAACACATAATCGTTTATCNGNGCCNGCTTGTTCAATNAANGNGCCATTTTCAGTGATGTTTAAATGGCCTGAGATNTATACTCTAGANCCNCCTAATGCATCCCAAAACCATGCNGTNGGTCCATCAAACCAACTTAACTCCGCTGGCAGCGGNATTGCATAAACAGGAGTNCCATTCACAGTCCAATAATCCAAAGGCTCCAATGTATCNACTTCAAGAACCATNGAAGTTGATGANACATCCCAAACTACTTTTCCACTTGCNCTGACCCTTAANCCNTCTTCNAGATATTTTTCTCTAGAACCACTAAGATGAATGTTTAATTCGGTATTTCTTGTATCCCATGTTGGTCCATCTCCAATTGAGCCTTCATCATATGTTGGACTTATTGTGGTAGTAAGCCACCCCTCAACAGTTACAGTTTCATTGCTCCCTAACCATTCATGAGGATTATTTACGATTTCACTAAGTGTTTTTGAAGTTACAAGTGTGACAGAACCAGCATCGACTCCCATCATTAGACACGTGTAAGATTTATCTTCTGGCCAAACATAACGTCCAATCCATGAGTCTGTAATATTTATGATTGCTTCTGCATTATTTTGAAGATGAAAATTACTTGGCGAGGCACAAATTTTAGATCCTTCATTTGGTCCTTCAATCCACCACTCTCCATTTTCATCTTGAATCATTTTTCCATAAATAGAAACTAAATTATTAACTTCATATTGCCAACTAGAGGGGTTGTTCCAATCTAGGGTCCCTATTACGCTTTTATACGAATTATCGACTTCAATAGCAGCTCCTTGCACGTACATTATCCATTTGAGGTCTCTCTCACTAAATACCATCATTCCGGTAACATTGACTTTTGAACCCGCTTCTATCCATTTATTTGTGGACCCGTATCCAGAAATACCAAGAAAATAGTTACTTCCAGAATATTCGGGATGGTCTCTTAAATCAAATCTTGGATATCTATCGTCAGGGTTTAATGTCTTTGAAATATGCCCACTTATTGTTATCATTTTTCCTGTATAGTTTTCAGGATTTTGAGATAATTCTGTAAAATGAGTGCCTAGGAATTCAGCATCTGCAACATCTTCAGCATTCCATGTGACCGATCCAGTCCCTACAGCATAGACCACTTTTTTCCCTGTAGTGGTAATTGAGTAATCTCCTCTAGCCTCAATAATTGAACCTACAGGAGGTAATGCTTGGGTATTACTCCACTCAATCCTTACAACACCAGTATCATCTTGAATGACTATGTTGGTTTTGTCTGCTCCATCACCCCATGGATCTTCTACCCAAGAAATCAAAGTCCCCCTAACTTTAACTACAGAATTTACATGTTCATATAAATCTTCAACAGGAACCACTTCTGGTTCTCTAACTACTGCATACCAATTCATTGTTGCCACAAGTAAGACACAAAAGAAAAACATGGACCACAGTTTGGTCATGTCCATCGCATAGGTTATACTATGTTATGCATTACTGCTCAAATAATTTTTTTAAAAAAACAAAACCACCCATCTTTTTCATTATTTTCAAGGGTAAATAACATATTCTCAATTGAACGAGGAGAGGTTAGAGGGCCCGTAGCTTAGTCCGGTTAGAGCGCTTGGCTCATAACCAAGTGGCCGCTGGTTCAAATCCGGCCGGGCCCATCATTATTTTATGAAAATCAAAGGTTAAAACCATGAATAGGTTTTGATTAGGGTTGTTATATCGGGAGTAGTTATTCGTGGATGAACAAGTAATGATTGTAATATCTTTTTTATTCTTCATGTGCCTTTTTGCAGGGGTTGGAATGGCTTCAATTTTTGTAAAAAAAGATACGACTGATGATTATTTGGTTGCTGGAAGAGGAATGCATCCCGCTCTTGCTGCACTTTCTGCAGTTAGTACGTGGAATTCGGGTTACATGTTTATTGGTTTCATTGGATTTACTTTCATGACTGGATACAATGTTTTGTGGTTAGGTTTAGTTTCAACAATTGGACAAATTATTGCTTGGGCTTGGTTATACAAATTTATTCAAAAAGAAGGTCAAGAGAGGGGAGTGCGTTCTCTTTCTTCATTGGTTGCTGAAAAAGCGGGTGCGCCTGAAGCAAAATTAGCGGCGATTCTTTCGGTTTTATTTCTGTGTATTTATGCTGCCGCCCAACTAACCTCCGGAGGTAAAGCATTACTCGTCATGATGGGTTGGTCAGAAGTTACTGGGATATTAATTGGATTTGTTTTGGTAGTCGCTTATTGTTATGCTGGAGGGATTAGAGCATCGATATGGACGGATGCGATACAATCATGCGTGATGATAGTTGGTTCAGTAATTCTTTGTTGGATTGCTTTAGATCATGTTGGTGGATTTAGTGGATTAAATTCTGGTCTTGAAGCCCAAAACCCTACACTGACAAGTATTTGGCCCCCTGATTTAAAATTTGGAATTTCATTATGGGCATTTGCATTCTTTTTAGGAGGTCTTGGTGTTGCTGGACAACCACAAGTTGTTTCTCGAGTTATGACTTTAGGTTCTGACAAGGATCGTAAGCAAGCGATGATTTGGTTCTTCGTTTGGCAAACTCCATTTATTGTGTTAATGCTAATTATCGGTCTAGCATGTCGTGTTTTGTTTAATGAAGATGGGTTTGATGCTGAATTAGGTCTTCCAACAATGGCTATGGAAACCATGCCAGCTATCGGCGTAGGGATGATTCTTGCCTCTATTTTTGCAGCTACGATGTCAACTGCGGATAGTCAAGTTCTTGCTTGCACGGCTGCAATAACAGATGACATCAAACCAGAATGGAGAGAAGACCATATGACAACAAAAAAGGTAACAATCGTTGTAGCAATTGTTGCAACAGCGATTTCAATTGCAGGACTTTACATTCCTGGCGGTGATTCTGTGTTCGCTCTAGTTGTACTTGCTGTTTACGGACTTGGGGGGATTTTTATTCCACTACTTACAATCCGTTGGATGGGGTATAAGCCAGATTCAACTCATTCAATTACAATGATGGTTGCAGCATTTACTGGAGTTATTGGTTGGACTATGGTTCCTCCATTATTAGGCTTCGACCCCGTTAATGGTGCTGATGGAATATTTCCTTCCGTACCAGGAATGGGTGCTGCATTTCTTGCACATTTCTTAATGTGTACTTTCCGTGAAGAGTCTGATTCTAAATTTTTAGCAAATATTGAAATTCCAAAACCTATGTTAAATCAAGGACTTGTGGCACTAGTAGTCATCTTTTTAATTTCTGAAGTGGCTTATTTGACAGCATCTCCTGATTCATCAGAGAGTGGAATGGGAGGAGTGGGGAGTTATTCGGTAACAGGTACTTTTTCTGAAGAACGATTAGGTGAAGGTACAGAATATATTATGGATGATGAAACATTGAGAATTGAATTCCATACTGATTCAATAGATTCATGGTCGAATGGAACTAATATTGTGGGCGTTCGAGTATTGTTGACTTATTCTGAAGATGAAACTAGTAATGGTTTTGGGTGTTTAGTGTCAGGTGGTGATCCTCAACCAGACGACATCATTGGTGTTGTTTTACATGATGATTACAATGGGACAGGTAGTGGTCAGCATGATGGACAAGGTAGCACCTCATCTCATGAAATAGTTATAGAATGGTATAATTCATCATTGATTGGAGAGGTAAATGGGGTATCTGAAAAGGAAATACATAGCCAATTGGATGCAATGGAATTTGGTCTTGGGGAATATGCATTAGATATTACTGTAGAGGCTGAAAGTGGTGGAAGTGCTGGTTGTCAACATTCTGATGATGGAGAAGAGGTAGAGTACTTGATAGAGTTAATTATACTCAATTACACTATTGAAAAGACATCTTAGCTAAAGAATTAAAAATAATAAAAATCTTCTAAATAAAGTAGCAGACTCAAGTAAGGGTTAAGAGTGTGTTAGTATTGGGGATAACTAGTGAATGCAATGCGACTCGTTAGATTAACTATATTTTTACTTGGTCTTTATGCACTAAGTGTCTTATCTGTGGCTGTTCCAGCAGCGGCTCAATCGCCTAATCCAGATATTGACATTCAATGTTCTCCATCAAATATACCAATTGATGTATATCCTGGTTCAACCCGTGTAGGAATCACATACTGTACTGCTACAAATCCTACAGGATATTCAGAAACAGTTAGAATCACAATTACTAGCGGTGGATTAGCATTTGCAGGGCCTGGTTCAGTAACAGTAGGTGCAACATCTTCAATTACATTTGAAGTTACAGTAAGAGGCGATCTTAGAATGCCAGAAACAACCCGTGTGGTTTCAATTGCAGGAACTGTTGAAACATTCAATGGAGCACCTAATCCTAACCCTGTGCAAAAAACAGCTAACGTAATGGTTGTTGTTAAACAATTTAGTAGATTACAAGTTGAGGCATCAGAGCCTTTCAAACAATTAAGACCTAAGGTTGATTATTACTTTGAATTCAAAGTATACAACCAAGGAAATGCATTAGACAAATTCAATATTGAAGTTGATAACAGAGATGAACTTGAAGAAGCAGGTTTCCAGATCTCTTTGCCATTGATTTCTACCGAGATAGATGCACAGGCCCCAGCGCAGAAAGTGAATGTGCTAACTAGAACACCTAAGATTCAAGGTTGGACAGATAATTATTACCAATTGCAATTTAAAGCAACAAGCGATTTCTCAGTTAGAACAGAAGGAATTCCGAATTACCAAGTTCAAATGGTAACTGTTTATGTTAGAGGAGTTTACCTTCCAGGATTCGAAATAATACCAACATTGTCTATGCTAGCATTTGCAGCAGCTATTGCTTATAGAAGAATGGATGACGAAGAAATTGAATTAATAGAAGAAGTCTAATATTTGGGTTAATCTCACACTATTGACAATTCATTTGATAAACCTTTAGCGCTAGAGAGTGATTGGAGAGGGTAATACACATGAGTGGATTATTAGATAAGGCAAAAGAAGCAGAAGCATCGAAGGACGTGGCAGTTGAAGTAGTAAATGTAGCGCCTGAAACTTCAGATGTAGTAGTGAGTTCAAGCGCCGAAGCTACAACTTCAGTTTTTGGTAGCATGTTGGCCGAAGGTATGGGAATGAAAATAGGTGCAGCAGTAGTTAGTTTACTAGTGCTTTTTGTTGGATACCAAGTTGCAATGGGTTTTAGTTTTGGAGCGGGATCTATGACAATAACTGACCACTCAATTGAGGAAGATAATGATGCTTTAAAAATACAAATAAGATTTGGCAATCCTATGTTTTCAAGTGCTTCAAAAGATCCAGTACAGATTAGTGTTAGTTATGGTGATGATGAAGTGCACACTACGACGGAAATACCTTCTAGTAATTTATTAAATGTTGAAATACCATTTTCTGCATTTTATCAAGGGAATTCTAGAGCTATGGGTTCTTCTGGTGCAGATATTTTGTACAAAATTAATGCTAATCAAGGAGATTTAAAAGCAACAGAATATAAGATTGAACCTGCTAATATTATGGATAGAACAATTACAAAAGGTGATGGTGAATTAATTGTAATGAGCACCAATAGTAACACCGAATGTAATGGTGTTTGTCATGATGGCGTTTCGATGAGAGTGTCTATGGGAGTACAAGATGCAGTTAACACAGACCTAATCTCACATATTGATTCGGATTATACAATTAATGCGCAGATCATATATGAGGGGTCACAAGTAGTGTATTCTTATCCACAAATCATAGTAAATGGATTTTTGGCTCAATGGTCTTCATCAGGTTTATTGTCTGGAGCTGGTTCTGTAGAAGATAGTTGGTTACAATTAAGTGGTTCAGATTCTGGAAACTTTGGAATAGAATATATTGCAAGAGATGATTTTTATCAAGATGATGGTTGTTATCACTTAAGATTCACCGTAGATATGGATTCTACTTACGATGTAGATAGTGTGGGGACATTAACTTTCGAATCACCAGGATATGAACTTCATTGGAATGCCAATGAAGGTGCAAATGATGGGGACAATTACCAACCTACTGGCGAATGTTGAAATTTAACCTAATAAAATTAGACTTGATTGCATAACAGCAGCACCAAAGAGCATACCTACAATCATATGTCTTGGCCTATCTTGTTTTATTGCTTGAGGGATTAATTCTCGAAAACTTACTACAGTCATTATACCACCAACGAATGCTAATGAACATGCGACCATAAAATCAGTCAAGATAGAATCAAGAATCAGTAATGCAAAAAGGGCGCCTAATGGTTCAGTAAGACCAGTCCCCATTGCAATCATTGTAGCTTTCAACCTACCCCCTTCACCTGCTTGAATTGGAGCGGCAACTGCTACGCCTTCAGGAATATTGTGAAGTGCTATTGCAAACATCAGTACTACGCCATATTGTAAATCATCTAATACTGCAACACCCATTGCTAATCCCTCTGGAAAATTATGTATTGCTAATGCAACTGCAGTTAAAATTCCAGAATTATACAATCTTTTTTGTTCTGTAAGATTTGAATCATCTTCTCCTTTTTTCAATATGAAGTTTGCTAAATAAACCGTACCAATTCCTATGATGAATGAAATTGTAATGTAACCCCAATCCATTACTCCATCACCATTAACATCATCAAAAGCATGCCCTAACCATAAATCTACAATTGAAATTAGCAGCATTACTCCAGCGGCCATTGCTAAAAGAAAAGCCATTAATTCAGGAGTAATTTCTTTCATGAAGAAAACAATTAATCCACCAATTCCTGTTGCTAGACCAGCACATAATGCAAGAATAAATGGAAAAACCCAAGAAGAAGACTCACCCTCTAAGCCATTAATTTGTATGATTGGAGAATCATTATTATGTCCAGTTTCACTAATGATGAAATTTAATACAAGCTCTGCGGCAAAAGAAATGCTCTCTGGATTGATAACATCACTTTGATCAGAAGGAAGATGATATTCGGGATATTTCCAACCAAATAATCCTACAGTAGTAAAACCTGCATTGTTAAATGCTCTATGGTCACTACCTCCTCCACCTTCAATTGTAATTATATTTGTAGAATAATTTGTATTTTCAAGGATTAGATTCTCACTAACTCCTCTAAGATTTTCTGCTATAGATGAACTAGTAGTTTCAATACCTAAAGTACCTAAACCTGCCGAGGGTTTTAAATTCGTAGAATCTAAATTAATATATAAATCTAGACCAAGTAGTTCCTCAGCATTTTGTTCAATGTACTTTTGACTTCCTAAAGTACCAAGTTCTTCACCACCCCAAGTAGCAAATGAGATTGTGGAGTCTAATTCCATGGTACTTAATTGAGATGCAATTTCAAGAAGTTGAGCAACGCCTAATGCATTATCAACAGCACCAGGACCCAAATATACCGAATCATGATGTGCTCCAATCATTATTTCTCTATCCCCAGTCCCCTGCAATTCTCCAGTAACTACTTTTACTGAACGAGTTCCAACTTGACTTCCTTCCCAAAAACCATCAAGAATAGGATATTTTGTGTCATCACCCTCTGCTTCTTCAATAAAATCAAAAAATAAATTAGCAGTACTTTCAGAGATGTAGATGTAAGGAATTAATAAATCTGCATATTCACCATTATAAGCATCAGGAAATGGTACTGTTTTGTTATTTTCTTGTACGGTAACAGTGTGAAACGGAGGTTCTTCAACTCCTTCTGAATAAATCATTACAACGGCAGCGTTGTTATCTATTGAATCTTTGTATATTTCAGATAAAGATCTATTCCCATCATAATTAATTATTATTGCAAGATCTGTCAAATCACCTTTTGCACTGAAATCTTCTGCACTTCCAGAACCTAAAGAAGTTAAAATATTGTCATGTTTATGATTTGCCCCAGAATAACCAAGAAAACTGAATGCTCCTTCATTATGTGCTAAATCACCCGTAGAATCAATTTGTACTCTTGTTGTTCCCGCAGTACCATCTGGAAGTAGTGGTGCATTTGGTGTTCCTTGTTCTAACTGGGCATGCATTAAAATTTGATGCTCATCAGGATCTGCGTCTTCAAACCAACATGTAGTGACTTGATATTCTCTAATTTGGACATTGGTCAATCCTATCTCATTAAATCTTTGACTAATGTATTCTGCTGCTTCAGATTCTGCTGTTGAACCTGTAACTCTTGGGCCTAAAGATACTAATTGCTCAACATCATTAATCATAGAATTTTTATCAGGAATAAATACAACTTCTTCTGGTTCTAGGATGAAACCCAAAGAAAAACTTGAAATTAAAACAATTGCAGAAATTATGCCTACAGCGGTTAACTTGTGCTGCTCTAAGGGTCCCATTGTTTGCCCGAAATATTACAATTAGTTAAATTTAGGTATGCCTAAATCAATCATCTAATGGATCTGATTTAACTCCTTCATCATAACTTTCTTCAGGGTTGTTGGCAGTTTTATTTAGGTAAGTAACTAATGCAACTAACCCTCCAACAAGAATGAATAACACAATTAGAGTACTTGCAGTAGTGTCTGAAGAATCCATTAATGCATTCCATGTGACTAATTCACTTGTTGCAGAATTGCCACCTAATAAATCAGAATTTTCAAATCCTGATGGTTTTAATGGTTGGCATGTTAATGAATCCTCACCATCTTTGCTATTTCTCCAATCTACTAAAACAACTCCTGATTCTCCTGCCCCGATAATTACGGTTTGTCCAAATGGAGTTACATCAGCATCACTACCGTCAGATAATTTACATTCAATAGGTACAATTGCCGATGAATTGCCAGTATTCTCTAATGTGATGGTAACTTCTATTGGTTCATCTACCGTAGATGTAACTTTATTTAATTCAATTGAGTTTACATTTACATTTGGAATATCAAGTTGAATTTCAACAATCGGCTCAAAACCTAATGGTATGTCTGATTTACTAAAATTACCCCATGGAGAATTCCACCAAACAGATTCAATGTATGCATTTTCTTGCCAAGGTGTGCCTTC
Organism: Methanobacteriota archaeon; assembly: GCA_002720275.1. Classification (GTDB taxonomy): domain Archaea; phylum Thermoplasmatota; class Poseidoniia; order Poseidoniales; family Poseidoniaceae; genus MGIIa-I. The sequence continues at coordinate 56,124 of PBHR01000004.1, read as the reverse complement.
ACTATCTACGATTTCTACCATTCTCCAACCCGTATCACACATTCCTGTTAATTCAAACTCTGAATCTTGGTTAGCAAACCCTTGACGATCCACGTAAACACCACTGTTCATATATTGTAGTTCTTTTACAATTATGAAAGATTCAGGCGTTGGTAGAATTATTTTTTGGCAATCTAATGTTTTAATCCATCTATCGCTGTCACCTGTACTAAATGCATCATTCCATTGAATATCTGCTCCCCATGGTGCTTCAATATATTCATCAGTTTCGCTTCCATCCATTCCTCCATCTTGGATTGAAAATTTAGAAACAGCTGAAAGTTGGATTGGTGAACTTAAGTTAAAATAACTGTTTAAAGCAGTAAAAGTCCCACTTCCCGAAATCATGGCACCAATGATTTCAGAATCTATTAAGTTTAGAGTTCCTTCATTATTTAGGTTCCAATTTCTTGAGCCATAAGGTTTCAAACCATCTTGCTCAAAATACAAAGGAGATTGATTTAATACTTCAGAATCATCAACATTGATGGAAATACTAACTATTTTTGAACCATAAATGTTTTTTCCGAGTATATTTACAACTAATGGATCATCTCCAGCAGTAAATGTTGTTGAAATTATATGTTTACTTTCATTTGTTATATTTGCACTATTTCCATTCCAAAAAAATTCAGGACCATATTCTTCTTCTTCTTCTAAATTAAATGTAATTTCTACTAATTTAGTTCCAGAATTAATGACATTTGGAATACTAATACTTGCATTAATTCCATATGGTAGAGTTGTTGATCCAAATGTAGTACCAATGAGTGTACCTGAGAGGTTTAGTGTTCCTCCATTTAGGATGTGAATGTTGACTCCATCTGCGATTGTGACGCTGTTTGAAATATGTACGATTTCTCCGGAATTAATAGTCAAATCGGAATCAAGGTCTCCTCCATTTATGTATGTTTCTTCTGAATTTTCCGCTGTTGAGTTAATTGGAGAAAATAGGATTAAAACCAGCGATAAACTTAGTATAAATGTTCGAAATTTTGTTGCCATGGACTTGCCGAAACATCTTTACGTTTTCAAGATGTTTAGTAATCAACATCTTTCCAACCCATTTTATACCCAAAAATATTGAATGCTCTATGTAAAAAGGGAGTTGATAATAAAAGTAAGAATCCTGCTAGAATTACCCTTGGAACGCCATGAGGTGAATAAACAAGATCGACATTTTCCCATTTAATTATCGAATTACCCATAAATAATCCTCCAAATACAAATAATGCTATTGCGAATGGTAAAGTATCTAGTAATGGTGCTCTACTTGTTTCTTTACCTTCTCTGATAAGTCCTTTTCTTCTTTTGAAAAATGAACCCGTAGCATCACCTAAAAGGCAAATAAAACCCAAAATAAAGCCCACGAAAAAAGATGTAGTCCATTCATTACCAATCCAAAACCATGCATCTTCACTTACTCCAGCAATAATATCAATAAATGGTATATCTTTTGAATTTCCCTTTGTCATTGCATGCATTATAATTGCAAGAAAACCACTTGAGATACAACCTCCAATTAAACCATTCCATGTTTTACCATCTCCTAGAATTCTTTTATCGTCCCAAGCATTTTTACCAAAATCAATTGGCCAAGGGCCATATCCATATTTGGGAGGNATTCTNCCCCANATCATTGCAAAAGTATTTGCTAAATATCCNGGCATATANATCCATANAACNACAACAATCATGANNAGAAATCCNATAAAACCATCGAGGGTAAGTGCATAAGCAATATCCTCTCTAGTGGGCACTAATGTGTCCAACATTTTACANTCGAAATCAAATAGGCACTTAAACAATGTAGTGTTGTGAACTACACCTANGTTTAAAATNNCATGCGATTTAATTATGGGGTTAATTGTTTTCAACTACTTTATGGGCNATAGTGTTCTTGTAATTGGNGGNGGNGGAAGAGAGCATGCAATTGCNTTGGGTTTGAAAGAANGTGANGATGTNTCNGAATTACATATTGCNCCNGGAAATGCNGGNACTTCNAAGATTGGAATGAATCANAAAATTGATGTTTCAAATGTAGATGAAATAATACANCTNGTTCAAAATTTAAATGTNNATTTNGTAATTGTNGGNCCAGANGGNCCATTNGTNAATGGCNTATCAGATGAATTAAGTAAAATNGNTGTTTTATGTTTTGGNCCNCACTCTAGTGGNGCTAATTTAGAAGGNTCNAAAGAATATGCAAATGANGTNATGATGAATNTAGNNATACCTACTGCNNCTTCAATAAGGATTGATACNTANGAACAAGCTAANGAATTAATTGATGGATTTGGNCCANTTTGGGTNATAAAAAGAGATGTTTTNGCTGGTGGGAAAGGTGTTANTGTNACNGATGATANAAATGAAGCAATGGAAGCAATTTCAGAAGGAATAANACTTGATGGTTTTGTNTTANTAGAAGAATTTCTAGAAGGNGAAGAAGCAAGTNTGTTAGTGGTAATGGATGAATCNGGGTTNGTATGTCTTCCTGCAAGTCAAGATCATAAAAGAGTNGGCGANGGNGATNCNGGNCCAAATACTGGNGGNATGGGTGCATATGCACCAGCNCCNATTGTAACNGANNCNGTAAAAAATAAGGTAATTGATAGAATTATTGTNCCAATGCATAATTGGTTNTCTTCCCANGAGAGCCTNTATCGNGGTTGTNTATATGTTGGTTTAATGATAAATCAATATGGNGATCCNTATGTGGTAGAATTTAATGTAAGNTTTGGAGANCCTGAAACACAAGTNACAATACCNNTNATTTCNTCTAACNTATATGAATTATTTTTAGCAACNGCANAGGGANGGTTGTCAGAAATAGAAGTNAACTTTCACGATAAACATGCCTTAACTNTAGTTTTNGCNTCAGANGGTTATCCNTCAACTTCGAAAACTAATAGANTGATTTCTGGATTGGATTNTGAACTAGAAAATTGTATGGTNCATCANGCTGGAACAAAGTANGATGAGGNTGGAAATTTAGTNTCAAATGGNGGNAGGGTTTTAGCCATAACAGGAATNTCTAANTCACTTTCGGAAGCNGCCAAAATTTCTTACAAATATATGGGAAATATTGCCCTAGAAGGCTCTCATTACAGGAAAGATATAGGTTTTAGATCNCTTTAAAAGAATCTCGAACAAGGGTCACCGTTAAAAATAGAGGGCAGGTCGCTTGGCCGCCATAGCCTTTAGGCTATGCGTGAGGGAAAGAAAATGGAAANCGAAATTGANGAGACTAATGCCGTATCATTTAGTCGATTTGGAGANATAGGAAGGCTACTAATTGCCCCTATTGCAATATTGNTTGCTCTTGTCGGTGGAATGGTATTTGGCGTAAATATCGATTTGAATGATTTTGTGGTTCCACTTGTTGTACTTGGTTGTGCTTCTTTGATGGCCACNGCTCCAATTTTTGGAGAAAAATTCATTGGTGACAAATTNTCATCTTCATTAATTTCTGNAATNTANCTTTTAATNACTNTTGTTGNTGGATCNCTAGTTGCAAATTTCTTTGGAGGAGTAGTTGGNTTTTTATTTAGTTTAATTGCAATAGTNGGATTTATTCTTGTTAATTCNGATAGAAATGAAGAATATGTAATATTTACATTTTCAATGNTNGGNNTTTATGCNGCTTTNGGNGTTTCAGGTCATGCAGAATCTATGCTTCCAGAAATTGAAGTNTTNAANTCATATAGCAGNGATTTNAATGGNGTTAGAGGTGTAAGTGCNGAAATGTTCTTCACTTTTTGGTTGTTAATGACNTCTTTAGGNTTTATTNCAGCAATTTTACAAAGAGGNNTATTAATNNCTCCTGGAAAAGGATCTTGGTTCACATTTTTGCCNAGNCCAGAGTCNGGNATTAAGCCTGTAGCACCTCTTTTAGTNGCTTTAAGTGTGTGGTCNTTTGCTCANATCTTAACATTNTTACATTTTTGTGCTTTAGGNANNGTTTCNGAAGGTGTTGTAGAAGATTTAGGGNTNACNGGNGAACAAATGAGATTATCAGGNATGTATGTTTCTGTATGGTGGGCTCTATTTACNGGTATCTTNGCANTGATTGCAGCATTTTTCTATTCTGAAANATGGTTTACAAGNTCAATGTTGTTNGGAGTTACATGGNTATTNTTTTCATTTGGNCGTTTNCANGAGCAAGGATTCCTAAATCAATTTGTAGCACCTGANGANAATGGNGATAGATGGACNGATTTGTTAAATGACGGAATTGGAATGTGGTTATGGTTAGGAATAACATTCTTTAGTTTTGTATTNGTATTCTATATTTCTACNCATCAAAAATATGGNAATAAAATGAATAGAACNATTGGTGATCTTGGTCAAGCAAGAAAATTTTGGAATGCNAATTGGAGNTCAATATTNATTGCTACNGCATTTATTACNGCATTAACGATTAGGNTTGTTTGGAACGTNCTTCCTGCAATGAATGCTTTAGGAACTGGNGGNTGGGANCTTACTGGAGGTTCAGATCCNTGGTATATGAAACGTGCAATTGATTACGTTATTGCTGAACAGGCGCATTTTATTTTCGATGCAGATAGAGCTTACCCAATAGGAGATATTAATCCAAGACCCCCTCTATATACTTGGAGTCTTGCTTTAGGTGGATTAATTCTTTCACCTGTTTTGGGAATGAGTGCTGAACAGGCAGTTTGGTGGAGTGTTGGTGCATTACCTGCAATTTATGGTGCATTGATTGTATTCCCTGTTGCTGGTATGGCAAGAGAAGTATTTGGAAAAGGCGCTAGTGTCTTAGCTGCGTGGTTAATTGCTTTTATGCCGGGCCATGTGAGTCATACAACTTTTGCTTTAGCAGATCATGATGCATTTGTCTTATTGTTTGCTACAGTTGGATTCTATTATTATATTCAGGCTATGAAAAATGCTAATGAAGACCGGGTATTATCCGAGTCAGGTTGGAATCCTGCATATATGATTGAAGGATTTACAAAAGTCTGGGATAATCAAAGATTAGCAACATCATATGCGATTCTTTCAGGAGTATCTTTTGCAATTGTTGCTTTGGCATGGAAAGGTTTTGTTTATGCTCCATCTATTCTATTTGTATTCTATATGGTTCAGATATTNTTTAATTTATTTAGAAGAAGAGATAGTATGACAATTACTGTACTTACTATAACAATGCTCTTGACTCTTTGGTTAACAGCATTACCGTTCTATATGCATCCTGCATTAGGATTATTGCTCAATGGTGAATTCCAAGCAATGTTCTATATCACCGGATTAATTGTAATTTCAGGTTATATTGTTTGTTCTGCTAGAGATAAGCCATGGTTAATGGTAATTGGTACAGTTAGTGTTTTAGTGCTGTTCCCATTATTCTTATTATGGCTTCAGTGGGTACTTGAGTATTCAGACTTAGGTGCTACTTTATTTACTGGTGGAGGATATTTTTCACAGAATAAGATTTTTGGAACTATTGCCGAAGCTCAAGCGCCATCTAGAGGATTGTTGTTTGGTAGTTTTGGTGCCTTTGTATTTATTGCTGCATTATGTAGAGGGCTTGGATTGACATGGGATGGTTTAAGGCATCGAAAACTGCCTGAATTAGTTTTGGCAGTCTGGGTTTTACTTGCTTCATATATGGCTTGGAATGCTGGCAGGTTTGTATACAATGCAACTCCAGTAATGGCTATTGTAGGTGCAGGAGCCTTTGCATGGTTATGGAAAATTTCTGGTTGGGATGAACTTGTTAAACAATGGAGAAGGATGGGAATTAATACTCCAAGTGCTAGATTTAAATCAGGAAGAAAAACATTTTTTAGAAATCCAGGATTTGTTGCAATTTTCATGATTTTTATCATGGTATTTTCTCAACACGCAACATATGGTATGGATGCTGCAATCCCTAGAGGAAGTGAAAAAGCTGCTGATGTAGATGAAGAATTATATAATTTAATTCCAGACTTTTTAAGATGGTCAAAATTAGTTGATGGAACTGCTTATGAAGATATTCAGGGTTATTGGTTCATGAATTCATTTGGTCCGGGTTTTAATGATTATTATTGGAATTCAGCGTATGATTGGCTTGCACAACAAGATCAATTCCATGATGGCGTTACCGATAGTTTAGTTTGTGAGAATGAAATGGACGGTACTTGGGACTCAGAATTAGAAAAATGTCTAATGAAATTTTCAGATAAACCCGCATTTGTTTCTTGGTGGGATTATGGTTTCCAAGCATTAACTCAAGGACAACACCCTACAGTTGCGGATAACTTCCAGACTGGTATTCCTACTGCAGGTAATATGTTGCTTTCAAGAAGTCAAGATGATACTGTTGCAATGTTTATTATTAGAATTGGAATTGGAGATGTTGTACATGGTGGTAATGGTGATGATTATTCAAAAGAATTCAAATCTACTCTTTTAAAACACATGCACCAAGATGAATATGATGAATTTCATTTGGTAACTCGAGAATTAACTCAAGAATTAGCAAAAGATAGAATGTTTGAAGTTTATGAATGGACAGAAGAAACAACGAATCAAGGAATTTTAGCACTTGCTAGAGGTTATGTCAATACTGATGGATTAAAAACAGATGATTATGTTTGGAGAATTTATGAAGGAGAAGCACAAATCGGTGAAGATTATACTTCTGAAGTTGAAGCTAGATCTACTTTTGAAGATAGAACAGCTAATAGAGATGTTCTTACAGAATATGTAGATGATAGCACTGGAGAAACATTTGATGCAAGTCATTATGTTGTTGGAGATTATTGGTATACTGCTGATATTATTGAGAAGTATATGGATACAGGTACTTCAATCCATAGGCAAAATTCACAAATTGCTCTAGGAACTCAGGTTTTGACAGGTGCTTTGGATAGCGAAACTCTAAATGATTTATACAGTGATATAATTAGTTTAGATATTTATGAGGTTCAAGATAGTGAGGGTGCTCCTGGTGAAATGATTACTAGAAATCATGAAATTTCATATTTTGCAATCGATACTAGATTATACCCTATGGGTGGAGGGGCATATTCTGATTCTAATTACAATAGAGGAAATCCAACAGGTATTTTCTATGCTCCTACAATACTTTCAGGTCAAAACCCAGATCATTTCATGGATACAGTTTATGAAACACAAAGAGGTTCAGAGAGTATTATTGAAAGAACAGCTGAAGATTTTAATGAGCAATATAAGATGGATGTACTGAGAAGTCAAAGTGGAGGAGATGTGGAAGTCATTCAATTAGTTGATGTGAGGTATGATCATACTGAGGCATTTTATGATACTATGTTAGCTAGAGCCTATATTGGATATGGTGCTGCAGATTTAGGTTTAACAGATTATTCTGGAGTAATATCAGCCTCACCAAAACCACTACTTTCATCATCCTATTCTGGAACTCCAGAGTCGGTATTGGAATCGGCTTGGCCACTTCCAGGTGCAATGATGAATCACTTTGTAATCTCTAATTGGTATGATGAAAGAGGTAATTATGATACATTTGGCCTTGGAGAAGCGAATTTCGGTGTAAAGATCCTGAAATATTATGCTGGAGCAGAGGTATGTGGTACTGTATCAGTTCCTGAATTAGATACTCCTATTGCTGGAGCCACATTGTTGGTCGAAAGAGATGGATTTAGTGGTGAAGGTGTAGAGGATTTAGATGCAAGAACATATTGGATTCCAATAGGTACTACAACAACTGATTCAGATGGTAATTATTGTTTTACAGCACCTGCTGGAAGAATCCGCGTTACAGCATTAACTGGTGAATTTGATAGTTCTGTTGATTTAATGACAATACAATCCGGAGAATTAGATATTTATTCAATGAATATAGATATTATTGGACAAAATCCAGGTGAAAGAGTAGTTAATCCAATTACAGGTTTACTTTCAGAAGTTTCTGGAATGATGTGGTTAGGTGAAAACGAAATTAATGTTACAGCTAATCAAGCTGAAAGAATCTCAACGACTCCTTTAGAAGCAGTAAATATCGAATTAGAAACATCTTCTGCATCAGGAGTAGTAAAATGGGTTGGAGAAGGTGAATTTGATGGATTACCTTTGGTAGAAACAGATTTCGTTTTACAAAACCTTTGGAATGACGAGATTTCTTATGATGTAAGCACAATTAACAAAACAGTTTCTGGTGAAGATTTAGTAATTAGTGGTGTTGGAACTGCTGTATATTCTGAACATGAAGGAATAATTGAATCAGTTATGGAATTACAAGTTACTGACTTTACTGGAAATTATTCTCGTAGACTTCAGGTAGGCCAATCTTATACAGGTAATGGAACTTGGAGCGGACAAGGTGTTTTAGATGCAAATTGGGTTGAAGGAGATAATATTAGTGCTTGTGAAAATTCAACAGTTGCTGAGGGTGAGAATATTTGTTCTGAAGGTTCTGGCAAGTATTTAATTAATGGTACTGCAGTTGGAAGTGGACGTTTTACATCAGATGTCGTAACTGAATTTACAAATTATTTGACAAATGCCACATTTGAAGCAGGTGGAAGATTTGTTGGAACGGGAACATTTGAAGGTGAAGCGACTTACACAGGAATCGGAGATTATAGTGGAGAGATGGTTATTGCAGGATCATTTTACGCCAATGATATTGCACCTGGCGAATATAAAATGTATGCTGTGTTTAATAACGGCAGAACATCTGATGTAATTGAAAAAATAACTGTAGGACTAGATGGTTCTCAAGGTCTTGATTTAAGTATTGCAGGTCTAAAAGTCTCTGGAATTATTTCTGATGAAGAAGGAAATAGCCTTAACACTACTGTGGAAATAATTGATTTGGATTTAGACTCGGATGAATGTACTGAAATCAATCTTAATGAAGGGATTTGGGTTGATGAAAGTGGTTCTTTATTCAGCCCTGGTGTGACTTGTTTAAGGTTCAGTTCAGGTGAAGAAGGAAATGTAAGTATTGGACCCTTGTCTCCAGGTAATTATAGTGTTAGAGTTGATTTAGATGGAGATGCTCACTATGAATTAAATACAACATTAGTTGAAGAGGATCAAGGATTTTCATTTGATGGAGAAATATTAGATCATGGAGATGTAGAATTTACAATTAGTCCTGCAGTAAGGAACGAGACAACTCCAAATCAACCAGATATTATTGATGTAAATGACATATTAGTAAGTTTCACATCTGTTGAAAATGGAGATGTGATTAATGCTACATCTAACGAATCAGGTGCTATATTTGCTGAATTACCTTTAGGTGATTGGATTATGAAAAGTAGAACTGGCGATAATTTACTCTTATGGAGTGAATTTAGTTTAGAGCAAGAGGATTTGAATTTAGATTTATTTGAATTTTCAAAAGCAGTTTCTATTAATGGATATGTGGCTAATATCGTTACTGATGTTGAAAACGGTACTCAGGTTCCTCAACCACTTACATCGTTACCAGTAAACTTCAGGAGTGGAAGTATTGAAGTTATTGTAGAAACAAATGAAGATGGTGAATTTGAATTAGAACTTCCCTCTGGAATGGAATTTGATGTTACAACATTAACTCCAAACAACATGGTTGCTGCTAAACATGTAAATATTTCAGCAGACATGGAGAATGTTAATTTGATTATTAATGAAAAACTAAGCCTTTCATATAATTATGCTGGAAGAGTGATTTTGAATCCAAACAATGTAACCTATGACAATAAGATCCCTGACTTTGAGAACTTTGAGGTCTTTGCAGAATATGTTGGTACTCAAGGAGATCAGACTTTAGAAATGTTCATGGGTGTTACGTGGGTTTCTACGGTAGATTCTGATGGAAGATATGATTTCGTTCTTCCAACTGGTAATTATTCAATTACAGTTAGCGAAGAAATGTTGGGCGTTCCTGAAACAATATTGAGTGCAAATCAATCCGTAGGAACAACTATAGAAGCTTTGAATTGGACAGTAGATGCATTCCCTGCCCCTGTTACAGTTCAAATTAGGACATTTATTGATGGTGGAGATGAATTATTTGAAAATGGAACACCAGTTAGTATTGATTTTAGATTAATTCCGGCAGGAATAAATCAGGAAACAATAAACGTTACATCTGAGATGTTTACAGAAGATGGAATTTTAGAAATGGACTTATCTTTTGGTCAATATTATTTAGAAATGGACGTTCAAAATGTAAAGAATGGAAGTGAATTTGACACATTATTTGCGATAACACCAGATCCAATTTCAATTGGAGTTTCTGGAATAGAAGATACAATAGATTTAGTCTTGCAATCTTTGTGGAAAGTAGATATTGAAATTAAAGAACAGAACTTTGCACCAGCAGAGAATGTTACTGTTGTATTTGATTATACAGATAGTGACAACTTCTTGCTAGATTTAAGAATGGAATCAGATTCAAATGGTACGATTTTAGATTATGTGCCTGCTGGAAATTATACAGTGACAATTGGCCCTTATGATGTAGATGGAACTACACAATCATTTAGAGCATTAGTATACATTGATAGTAATTCTGAAAACAGAACGTTTGAATGGAGGACATTAGAAGTAGCTAATTTGAATTTAACCTTATTTGAATTAGGTAAAATCACTAATTATAGTTTGTTGAAGGGTGTTAGTTTAACAGCTGTGTCTAATGATGGCCTTGGGGAAGTAACTTTACCACTATCAAATCAAACAGCAATGGTTTCAGCACAATTATACCCTGGTGATTGGAGTTTGAAATTAAATTATACAGATGAATTTAATGGAGTAAGGTGGATTTTAGAGGATTATGCACTAGGTGATTTATCTGAAAATGAAACAATTACTGCAGATATTGAACTATCTAGGTATGTTGAAATTAGTGGAAATGTGTATTGGGATTTCAATGAGGATGGAGAATACCAAATTGGTGAAGAACTTGAAGAATCTGAAGTTAAACTTGATTCTGATGGATTTGAATCTTTGAATATGACTACAGGATCTGATGGAGAATGGTCTTTTTATGTTCCTGCAAATAATAATTATTCTATTAATGTGAGCCGTTTAGGTTTCACTTATAATGATACATTAATTGTTGAAGTAGAAAATACAAGCATTAACAAAGAAGATTTAGATGTGTCTTTAGATGCAGATAATGTTTTTGTATCTGGTAAAATAGACATACAATATGGATTTGAAAGTATTAGTGATGATATAATTACAGATATGAGTGTTGAATTAATCCCTGCAGCAGATGAAGGATACGAAAGAGAAAATGTAGAAATATCAATTTCTGTGAACGGAGATGGAGAGATTGTATGGAATGCAACTGTAGCACCTGGAAAATGGGTCTTCCATGCAGAAGCACCAAGTTTCCATATGGTTGTATACGACGCATTTGAAGCTGAAATTATTGATGGTGGAGAACATAATACTACAATTAAGGCTGGTGGATATTTACCAATTAGCACAAGATGGACAGATTTCTCTGGAGATGAAAGAGATATTATTACTTTAGAATCTACAAATTCTACAATCACCGATTTAGTGCCTCTGACATTAACTTTGAATGATGCAAAATGGAATATTACTGTATCTGAAACCGCAGAAATCTGGTTATTACCTGCAGGTTCATTACAAATTTCTGGTGAATTTACTGCTTTAGAGATGGAAATGGAAATGGAATATATTGGTGATACTATAAGTGGTGCTTATCCACCAGGATTTGCAGAAGATGGTTCACTTGCCGTGGTTACTTCTGCTGAGGCTGTAGTAGAGTTTAATCGAGTATTGACGCATGATGTTGAATTTTCAATTACTCAAATTATTTCAAATAATGAAATAATTGATTATGTAGAAGATGAAATGATTAATGCGACAATTAGGGACTTAAACGGAGATGGAATTACTGATGAGTATTATGATATTGAAGTTTCAATCGATATAACATATGCTGGAAACTTAGCATCAGAAAATTACACATTTATGGCATCAGTTTCTGGTTCTGATAAAGATGACTGGTTAGTTGAATTTGAGGTTGGAGATACTTTTGAAGAGATTAAGAATATGAGTTTTGGTATAAGTGAATCGCCAAGTAATGGGGAGTTGTTGATAAAAATAAAATTACCAAATGGTGAAAATAGTATTTCTTATGATACAGGACATAACATAAGAATTATAGCAACCTCAACTACAGGTCACTCTAGTAATTTTGATCTTAAAGTACATATTCCTCAGGATTATTCAATTGAAGCAACAGGTCCTGATGTGGTTGGAATGACTGCAGGAGGAGGGACAACTGCATTTGACATTAAAGTTGATAATTTAGGAAATGGTGATGATAATGTATTCTTTGAGATAGATAGCTCTGAATTACCAGATGGATGGAGTGTTTCAGAACCACTGTCTAGAGTAATTCCAGCTAATGGCACTTCAGATGTCGGTTTTACAGTAACAATGCCTGAATTTACATTCGAAGGAAGTTATAATATTGTTGTAAATGTGACAAGTGAGTCTGGAAGTATGGTTCCAGTTAATGTACTTGTCCAAGTTGCAGAAGCGAATCTAAGAATGGATACACCTAGTATGGGTCCTGGTGGTGGAATAATTCATCAACCCGTTGATTTTTCAATATTGGTACATAATGATGGATTGATATCAGCAGAAGGTGTTACAGTTACAGGTTATATTGAGGAACTAAATATTACTGCAGTTTCACAGCCGATTACAATTTTACCAGAAAGTAATGAAACTATAACAGTATTATTTAATACAGATCAAATTGATGCTGGAGAGTATAAATTTACATTTACTATAGATGCTGGTGAAACACCACTTGTTGAGAATCCAGAACCTGTTGTGCTAAATCAGGTAAAATTCACTGCTGATAATGAAGCAAAACAACCAAATATTGTTCCAATAATAATTGTCTTAATTTTTGCTTTTGGGATTTATTCTTTTGTTAAAAGTAGAAGAACTGGAAGCGGACCAGGATTTTAATGTAAATTGTTTACAGTAATTTCATTGGGGTATATTTGTGGCTCGGGAATTAAAACATTTGGAATTAATTCCAGAACCTAATGAACCAAGAATTTTAACTGCAGTTGACCCTGAAACGCTATATGATGAAGATGATGAATTTAGGACAATAACTACTGGATGGCCTACTCAAAGAATTGCGTTAATACATGTGAGTAATAGGAGGGTTCGTCCTTCTGGCTTACTTTTATTTTTAACAATGGCAGTGGTTGTTTGGATCTTATTACAACCCATTTATACAATACTTGATGAAGTACAGACACCTGATTCTGAGTGGGCTTATAATTTCGCAGGAATTAGGCAAGCACAAGAACTTGGATTTACTGGAGATGGTGTTAAAGTTTGTATTATTGATACGGGTGTTAATTTAAATCATCCCGATTTAGAGCATCTTCAAGGGAATATAATTTACAAGGATTTTGTTTCAGACAGTATTGAACCTGTGGATTACGCAGAAGATGGGCATGGAACTTTAATTGTAGGTTTATTGGCAGCTGATGGTGTATTGAAAGGTTCAGCACCTGGTGTTGAATTAATGGTTGTTAGTGCATTAGGCGCCGATGAGATGGGTAGTGACAAGGCAGTATCAGATTCAATTCTGTGGTGTAAATCAAGAAATGCCGACATAATTAGTATGTCTTTAGGCGGTGCTCAAGATATTGAAGACCCTTTGGATAATTTAGCTGTAGATGCTGTTGAACAGGCGTTAAATGTTGGGATATTTGTAGTGGCTGCTGCAGGAAACGATGGGGGTTTGAATGATGATGGCAGAGTTTCTGTGCCAGCAAATGTACCTGGAGTAATTGCAGTTGGTGCGTTAAATTCAGATGGTACATTATGGGAAAAAAGTAGTAGAGGTGATAATCTTGCAGGTTATGGAGATAATCCCAGAAATTTACCTCATGAGAAACCAGAAATTACAGCACCAGGTGTAAATGTAATTTCAACATGGGTGGATGGGAAATATACATCTAGTACTGGAACAAGTGATTCAACTGTTTTTGTAACTGGTGCATTAGCATTGTTACTTGAAGCAAATCCCTCATTAAAACCGACATGGGATAATACTGACAGAAGTAATTGTATTTTTATGGTTAAAGAAGCATTAATGGAAAGTGCCATACCTTATCAGGCACAAGCAATCCCGCATGATGACAGATATGGATATGGTGCATTGAATGCAGTAGGCTGGATGGATTCTTTAAACGGAACAATTGATTGTTGATTTTTTATTAAAAATCTGAACCTTTTTGCGGATGTATTTTAGATAGATTAAGTAGTCGCTTACAGTGGTAGACGTGATATCTTCATCAACATCTCGTAGTTTTTTCTTATGCCTTCTGATGATTTTAAGTTCAATGTCAGTTGCAATTTCATTTTCTCCTATTGTTTCAGCTAATAGTATTAACCAGACTGATGGTAGTGCTGGAAATGATGAAATTAATGGAATTGAGGTTTGGAGAAATACCCATAGTTTAGTTGGAAATGTAACGGTTCCTCCAGGTGCAAAATTAATAATAAATGCTGGAGCATCAATTACTTTAGCTGCCGGTTCCGCATTAATTGTGGACGGTGCTATTTGTGCTGGAGATACAGGGTGTGGAGCTACAGCTGGTGGAACAATTAGTTTTACATGGCAATCTCCAGCAGATGAAACGCAAAGCACTTGGTGTGAAGATCTTGAATTTAGTTGGGATGCATCTTGCGGGGAAGGTATTGTTTTAAATTCAGGAATTGATGAAGCAATTTCTAGCATTAAAAAATTATCAATAAATAGTGCCTATGGATATCCTATGTTAATTGGGCAAAGCAAAGAATATGCAGCATTGATTTTTGATGGTACAAGTATTAATGCTGATGACATTTCATTTTCTAATATTAATACGTCTAGTGTTTTAGTTACGAATCAAGCAGCACCTGTAATCTCAAATAGTGATTTTGTTGCAGGAAATGATGAACAGGGATTTAGAGGTCCTGCTATTTCGGCATATACATCTGGTAAAAATCAGCAAGAGCGATTTACAATTTTAAATTCTGACATCGCTGGAACTACAAATGGCTGCGGGCAGAATTCTGGAGGACTTTCATCTCTTTGGGTTGAAAACAGTCATATCTTTTTTGACGGAGTCAAAATGATTCCGAATGCAGAAGGAACTAATACCGACTATGGAATGAACTTGAAGAATACAGCTGGAGAAATTTTAAATTCTGAATTTACGGTAGAATGTAATGGAGTTTTTGTTGACTCAAGAAGAGTAATTGAATCTGGAGGAAACGAGATACATTTCCCTATTTACATTAATAGTTCAACATTTACATCTGTTGGAGCAGCATCTCTTACCATTAAACAAAATGGTTTTGTATTTCTTGATGATGTTGAGATTAGTGGTTCTCAAGAAGGATCAGGTATTTTTGTAAGTTCATCCGAATTATCAGTAATTAATTCAGATATTCATAATATTACAGGATATAATGGAGTATATATACAAGGAGAATCAGATATATTAATTCATAATACAAAAATTGACACAGTAGCTAGAGAACCAATTTTATTGGGTGAATATCATTGGGATGATGATAATTGGAACACTGGTGTATCTGAGCCATATGCGGCTAGGTTGAAATTAACAAATAGTGAAATTATTAATGCAGGTGGAGCATGTAATTCTAAAACCGTTTATGGAGAGACAGGAAACACAGAAGGAACATTCGAATGCCCTGCAGTGCATGTTTATATGGGTTCAGCAACACTTTGGAATAATACAATAGAGGATACTGTAGGAGATGGAATAAGAGTTACTGGTGGAATAGTTGACGTAAGAAACAATACTGTTTCTGCAGGCGAGTATGCAGCCCGAATTTCAAGTTATAATACAAAATATTCATCTGATAGCAATAGAGAATATACTGGAAAATATGGTTCTATAGCATATTTTTCTAATAATACTTGGAATGTAGATGCTCAAACATACAATGTTACAGAGAGTAGGGTTGCAGTACAATCAGAAACAATACCTGTACCTTCTGCTTCAGGAGTTTATTCAATTGGATTAAGATGGAGGGGTTCAGCAATAAATTGTGATACAACAATGTATACAGATTGTTTGAAAGTACCACCCATGTATAGTAATTTATTTTCCGAATATGTTTATCCAGAAGATATACCAATGTCTATCGAATTAAATCCCAATGCTACAGTATTTGCATTTGCAGATTTAGATATTGGTTTAGAAAACATCCATATTGGAAGATTAAATAGTGGGGCGGGAAAACATCAAAACATTGTACAACAGGGGGAACTTGTAAGGTATCGTGTTTTAGCAAATGGAGACACTGTTTCTAATGCTGATATTACAGTAAGAGATAGCCATGGAAATGAATTGTATAATTTAACTACAGATGAATATGGGATGACTCCTCAAATTGTTTTAGCGAGTGATTTCCATCTTGATTTCACTGGTTTTGGAGTTTATCCGGATGGATTGGTAACAGATCCATCTGAGAATTCATGTAATGATGATTTGGATAATGATGGTGATTTGCTATATGATGATGAAGATCCAGATTGTAATGGCGGAGGGAGAGAATTATCAAAGTATTATATTGATGCTTGGAAATTTGACAAAGGATTTGCTTCTGAATCAATTACCTTGACTTCTCAAATAGAAGGTGTGATTGATTTGGTTAATATTGCACCTACAGTTGGAATTGATATTCAATATCCTGATAATTCTGCATTTAAGAGATGGATAAATATCTCAGGAACTTCATTTGATGGTTCTGATGATAGAGATCCAGGAACCTACAATTCAGATTGGGAAGCACTATTAGGCCACATGGGTACTGTTGATAGAGTCGAAATTCGTTTACCTGGAGGATCTTGGGACGATGGAATTTTAGCTACAGATACTAGTGGTTTTAATCAAGATACAGTTACTCAACAAAATTGGCCTTGGAGGACTTGGTCTTATAATTTAGATATGAGCACTCAACCAGAGGCAGATTATCAATTTGAATTCAGGGCGTTTGACGGAGTTGAATATAGTCCAATTGTTTCTAGATCCTTTCAATTAAACACTGTGACACCAACTGTATTGTTGACGTCACCTCAAGACAATTCTGAGCACAGTCAAAATACAGTGACATTTAGAGGTTCAGCATCTGATACATATTCAGGCGTTAACTCTCCCGATTTACATAAGATACATATTAAATTTACAAAAGAAGATGGTTCTACTTTGCCTAATGAGGAATTTGTTCCTGCTGATTGGAGTAACTGGGAATATGTGTGGGACTTTAGTCCTCATTCTTCCGGAGTATACAATGTACAGGTTTGGGCTAGTGATTCAAAATTTTGTAGATCTGATATTGGTGAATGTAACCCTGTGGAACTAACTTTGACAATAAATAATGAAAATGCAATACCAATTGTCGAAATTTATGGACCTTCTGGAGATATTCAAGGTGATGAATTGACTAGAATTTATGGATATGCTAATGATTTAGATGGTGATATTAGTCGAGTTGAAGTAAATATTACCGATTCTCTTGGTGGATGGACAAATTTACCAAATATTTATCAATTTGAGGGCACCGATTGGGAGACCTATTGGGACACCTCTGAACTTGAGCATTTAAGTGAATATACAATTAATGTTAGGGCATATGATGCTGTAGACTATAGTGTTGTAAAATCAACAAGTGTGGTCATATTAAATCCTGCGGAAGAAGTAGATCCACCTCAGTTTAATCAAACTGCTTGGGATGAATACTTAGGCGGTGGGTCAACTGTGAAGATTTTTTGTGACAAAGGTTCAAAATCATTAGAAAAATGTGGTTCAGGTTTAGAAATGGATTTAAATCAATTTTTTGAACATTCTAGTAGTCAACAATTAAGTTATACTATTGCAGGAAATGAGGAAGATTTCAATGAACATGATCAATTTATGTTTAAAGTTTTAGAGATCAACCCCCAAACAGGAATTTTAACTTATAACCCTGCCACATCTACAATGAGTACATATTATTCAGAAGAAGCACAGTGGAGTTTTATTGGTGTTAAGTTGAAGGCATCAGATTCCTATAGTCAATCAATAGAATCGCCAGAATTCAATATTGTGATTATTGCTGTAGAGTTTACATTTGAACAATTTAATAGTGAAGACGTAAATACAGATAATCCTGCAATATACATCGGTACAGGAAGGCCAGGGCAATCCGTTAAAGCATATATGACTGCAGGAAAAATACCTTTGGGAGAAGCTATTGTAGATGAGGAAGGTACTTGGAGATTAGAAGTGCCTAGAACCTTCTTCCCTGAAGATGGTGGTGTTGTTGAAGTGGAATTTGAATATGCTAGTGATTCTTATCCTGTTTCTGGAGGACTTTCCGTTGAAAGCCCAGAAGAAGGAATGTCAATAATGCTGATTGGTCTGATTGTGATTGTGATTGTAGCAATACTTGCCGTGTTGGCATTTTTCTTTATTGAATTCGAAGACGAAGAAGACGATTTTTCAATTGAGGAACAAAGCGGAACTAATGAAACATATGCTTGGGCACAAAATCAACAACAAACACAACAACAAGCGGTAGTACAAACGATACCTGCTCAGAATGTAGATCCAAATCCAAATTTAGAAGCTTATGTACAACAATTAATTACACAGGGTTATGATGAAACCTCTGCAAGAGCGTATGCAGAACAATATAGAGATCGTTTTTGATTTTTGAGCATTTGACCATTGCATTCATAACGTATTACAATAAAGATGGAACGGGAGCATCATGAATAATCCAAAACCAGGCGTACAAGAACGTATTCTCCTACACTTAAGAGATTATGTGGCATTTATTGAGTCGGTTGAAGTACCATTCGCATTATCTCAAATGGGGATTGCAAATGCAGTAGCAATTGCAAGAAGCAATGTTCCTCGTGCAATTTCAGGTTTAAAGGAACAAGGTTTGTTGATAGAAAGGCAAGCACATGTTTCTGGTGTGATGCGTAAAAGAAAATCCTACTTTTTAACATCAACAGGTGCGGACATAGCAGAAGAAACATGGAATAGATTAAGTCAACATAAATTTTCAGTTCTCTCAGATGATGATAACTTATTGGAAACAACCTTGGGTTCTTGTAGTGAAATTTTACCTTTTCAGATTAGGCCTGTAGATATTTTAAGATATCTTAGGGATGATGGTGTTTTAGACATCACAAAACTTTCTCCAGAATTAATTGAAAGAGATTTAACTAAAAGAGTTGAAAAACAACTAACATCCACACTTGGAGATTTACCTCGTTTAAGGCATTTTTATGGAAGAGTTACAGAATTACAGGCTATTTCAGAATCATTAGACGAAGGCCCTACTGCAATTTTAATTCCAGGTATAGCAGGAATTGGAAAAACTAGTTTGGCTGCTAAATTATTAGAAAACTATACGTTTAGAAGAAATTTGATTTATCATAGATGCCAACTTGGAGTGGGCGGTCGACCATTTTTAGAAGATATTGGTGCATGGCTTAGTTCAATAGGCATAGATGAACTTAATGACTATCTTGAAGCAAGTTCAGTTCCTAGAGTTGATGAAACTGTTGAACTATTGATAAGTTGTTTGAAAAAGGTTCCAGCACTGATTGTTATCGATGATTATCATAAAAATGATGAAGACATCTTTTACAAAATTATTTACAATTTCACATTAAGAATTAATGAAATGGATGAAGGATTAGGTCTGGTAATTTTCTCTAGGTCTTATCGCCCAGTATTGCCTTTAAGAGATAAAAGTGGGAAAACAGTTAGTAAAATTTTACCTCTTGATGGATTAGATCCAGAATCATCTAAGAATTTGTTGAAATCATTTGATAGTATTGATGAGGATAATTTTGAAAGAATTTATGGTGTTTCTAAAGGACATCCCTTAGTTTTAGAATTAATTGATAGAGGTGCTTCAACAATAGAACACCATTTGACTTTAGAAAATTATGTTTCTCTTGAAATTTTTAATAAGTTGTCCGCTGAAGAAAAAAGATTGTTACAATCATTGGCAATCTTTCGTGAACCAATTCCTCTTGAGGCATTGACTAATCTTGATTTAGATCTAAACACTTTAGATAATTTAGTCGAACAGGGTTTAGCTAGGAGAGTAGATTCAGATAATTATGACGTTCATGATCTGATTAGAGAATTTATATTTAATGGAATTGATGAACAAGTTTCAATTCCACTTCATAACTCTGCAGCAGAATGGTACAAAAAGAAATTGCATACTCCTCAAGATATTATTGAATATTTACATCATAAAATTAGTTATGCAGATTCTGAAGATGCTGCCGAAGAGGTTGCATTAAGAGGTAGTGAATTAATTCACACAGGGCAATTAGAGCTATTGGGATTGATAAATCGTTTAATTGATTCGAAAGGACCAGCTAAAATCTGGGGGAAACTATGGCATTTAAGAGGTGAAATTTTAGCATTAGCTGGAGATTTCGGTGGTGCAGAGGCTTCATTTACAGTAGCCATGGATAATGCAAATAAGGCTAAAGATCTAAAATTAGAAAGTGTTCTACTTTCATCCTTAGCAGAACTTGCTTGGAAAAGAGGAGATAGTACATTGGCTCTAGATTTACATAGACAAGCATTAAAGAGATTTATTGCGGTAAAAGATTCAATTGGAGCCTGTAATTCATACACGAATATGAGTTATATTTTCAGATCGCAAGGAAAGAAACAATTAGCCATGGATGCTCATTCAGAAGTTGAACATATTCTTTCAAATGAAAAAGATACCAATTTGGTGCATGCAAGGATAAATTTAGCGCGTTCTTATTTAGAAATGGGTGAATTAGAATCTGGTAGAGAACATGCACTTAAGGCATATGATGAAACTCAATCAAAAGATGAAGAAATTACTCATTCCCGTGCCAGAGCAGTTTTAGGAAGGTATTATGCTTTAAATGGAGATACAGATTTGGCCTTAAATCATTATTTAGAAACATTACAAACTCTTGGAAATTCTGAAGACTTTGAGATTAAAGTAGAATTGATTTTATTATTAGGAGAGGTTCTTGAAGATTCAGGAAAAAGAGATGAGGCTGTAGAAAAATACCTTGAAGGACTCGCTTTAGCTGAATCTAGTAATCAACCACTTTTGGTTGGCGAATTACTATCTAGATTAGGTTCAACAGGTCTAGATAAACAAAGACGTATGGAGTATTTACAAAGAGCTTTGAATGTATTTAGAGAAGTTGGAGCAACTAGAAAAATGCAAGAAGTACAAATGATGTTCCATAAAGCAATAACTGGGAATTAGTTCAGTTTATTTTTACTATTCGTCATGTCTTAACGGGTTTATTAGAAATTTCAACAACACCATTAGAGAAATGAACCCAAATTGAAGACTCGCCTTTTAGATTGATCTCTCCTGTATGCGTAGTCGGTGCCGCTGAAGTTAATTCAAATTCGAACGGTTGTTTAAAAGTAGGGTGTGTGATTGTGATTTTTTCATCTTCTAATAGCATTATTATATTCACAGATGATTGTTCAACATTTAGTAATTCTATTCTTTCAGAATAAGTGGCATTTGGGTTGATTCTTGCTACCGCATCAGCTCTTTCAATTGCAGAACCAACACGTTCTACATTTTCGGTAAGGGCTACTTCAGACCATCTTTCTCTGGTTGAGTTTTCTATATCCCATGCCCAAATAGAATATAATGAAAGTAATAACAATCCTAGTAAAAATGTAAACACATATCCTAATTCTGTAGCAGCCCCAGATTCATCACGTTTTATATTTGAATTATATCTCATCCACCTTCCTCCTTTGCATCAAATGAAATTGCAGTAAAAGTCAATGTAAAATCAATATTTTTGTTAGGGCTATGGTATACTGCTTCTCCATTACTCCTATCAACCCACCCAGTATAGTCGGAAAGCAAATCAAATTGATTTGGGTAAGAAATCCAATCATCAGAGTATTCTATGTCTTCTGATAACCAATTTGTAATACTATTACCATATTTCCCATTCCAACCCATTCTTACTTCTTTTGTGTTTTCATTAGTACAAAATGTGGTTTGTATGACTTTTAATTGAACATTAACATTTGAGGAACCACTTGTTATGCTTGAAGTGGTTGGCATCATTACTGGAATGTGAACTCCTAACAAATTTTCATTCCCTTTGGCTGCCAGTGCTGAATATGATAGAGACGGGTTTCCTTCTGGATGATTAGTTGTAACGAAACCACCTTTTTCAACGACTTCAAGATTTCGAATACTGCTCGTGAATACATATTTTAGTGCGGGAACTTGTACAACCCATGCGTCTGCAAGAGTTGAATATTCAGATGTGTCAGATTCTCCAATTAGTTGTATTCTAATGCCTGAATGATGATCTCCTTTTGTCCATGCATCTCTAATTCCAGCTAATGTTAATTCACTAACATCATACCAAGGCAACTCAATATTTATCCAACCAGAAGCAATCATTTTCAAGGGAAGGCATCTTTGAAAACCTTTATCTCTTATTTCTGTAATTCCAGAATCACCAATAATTTGCATTATTTTTATTGCTTGCCCAGAAGTTACATTTGAATTTAATTTACCATTATCTCCTGGATTTAGATAATATGAATTGCCAGAAGTACTTTCTAAATTTCCAGATGCATTAAATACGCCTGAAAAATTAAATGAAGCTTTTGAACCTGCTAATGTAATATATATGTGTGCTTCATCATTTTCGGTATAATCACCAGTCCACATTGTGGAAAACTTTTGACCAGATAGTTGCCCCGTATCTTTTGGAACAAGATATGAGATTCCAGAAGAAAGAAAACCGTTATTTTCAATATTGTCTTGAGTCCATTTTATACTAATGTCGGATTGACTTGAGACTTTAGTAACACCGTTAGTTCCAGGAATTGGCCATTCTAATTTGTACATGCCATCTCCAGGGACAGAAAATCCAGCCCCTTGAATGTCTATTTGTGTTGAATCTTCTTTATTATTTGAGATGATTAAACTTCCACTTAATGGCGGGATTATAAATTCAGTTCCCAACATTAAACCATTATTGGATTGCCAATTTGTAGTGCCATAGTTTGAATTCACATTTGTTTGTAAAAGTAATTTTGAATTTCTTGAAGATTCTAATGTTATTAATTTCGGTTCATCAAATTCAAAACTTTTCGACCAAATGGAACCGTCTCCTATTCTATTTACTTTTTCAGTAATTTCTTCATCATCTATAATCAAATTAATTAAATTTTCATCCTCAGAAATCAAATTAATTTGATTGTTACCTGCAGGTAGAGGTATCTTCCAAATTGTGCCTAAATCATTGTGATTAGGATTATTTGGTTTTATGAATGTAACTCCACCATTACCCAACATTAGCATTATTGTCAATTCAACATCGCTAATTATTGTTGTTTTCTCTATTGAATTTTCAATAGGCAAATTAATTTCTAATACGCTGTTTAATTCAAGAGAGTAAGTCAACTCATTTTCTCCTTGAATCAAAGTTATTGAGGATGATGTGATGCTTGAAGTAATATGTGATTTTGATGCGATTATCAGGTTTCCTAAAACTGGGGGGATTTCATATCTCCATTTTGATTCAAATTGTAAATGTAAATCATCCATGCAATATGAACTCAATTTTCCAGAGGGATATCTTATGTCAAATTGATTGTCAAAATTTCCAGCATTTCTTAACCTAAGTTCAGAATTATCTTTCCAAGATGATGAAAACCAAATTCCTGTATCTTTTAAATCCCATTCTAATTTCCCTAGAACCGGTTCAATTTGCATTTCTGAAGAACTTCCTGGTAATCCTCGTTGGGCTAATTGTGATTCATATTCAGATAAATCTTCAAATTGTGAAACAGCGTCACTAGATTCTATAGCACCTTGTAATTCATTAATTACCGGAACAATTGAAACAAGCATGATACTAATTATGCTCATTACACCTGCAAACATTAAAACAGTCGCTATTGCAGAATTAGCCGCCTTTTGATCTGAAATCAGAGTATTCATACGATTCATTTAATCACCACTCGATGTAGAACAATCTCTGTAAGTACTGATTTTTCAAGAGGGTGTATACTTATGCCATCAATTCCAGAAACTCTTTTCCAAGGGCCTAAACCATCGAATGTGTCCAATGTTCCAGACGCTAAATTCAGATTATAATCTTCCATCCAATAAGACATATATCTATCAGTCATTGATTCATCAATTTCATTTGTCATTTTCATTCTAATATTTCTTACGTCTCCATCAAATAATGTCAGCGGTCCATCAGAGACCATTTGTAAACTAAATGGGCTGGATGTTCCCGAAAGCAAACTCATATCAACATTAACTAGTACAAAACTAAGTTGTTGCGAATTATCAGGCATAGAAAAATGGCGTAGTGATGGATATCTTGTAACTTTATATGCTTCATCAGATAATTTTTCTAATCTTGCTCCATTCATCAAATCGATGTCAAAATTCCCAGTTGATAATGCAGTATCTATACCAATTCCTGAAAGTTCTAATCTTACGAATTTATGAATTAAAATATCATTTGTATTGTAAATTTCCACAATTAATAATTTGTCTACATAACTATCAAAATTTACATTGGCTATCCCCGTATCTGTTTCAAAATTTAATGTGTGGGTTGTTATATTTCCTCCATTGTTTACAGTCGCGTAAGTTGCAGTGTTATTCATTGATTTAACATTTACAGAGTTAAATGAAGATAGTGCTACTTCAACAACATCAAAACCGGAAACATCACCAGAAATAGTCCAAAACTCAGCATTATCTAGATTTGAAATAGAGGTTGAAGCTAACTCAAATGTTTGTATTGACCCCGTATCTTGAGGTGATGAACCAACTAAACGTATTCTTTCATCTATTTGATCCGCAATTACTTTTGCTTGAGACCAATTTTTATTATCGTCATAGTCTGAAATGTAAGGTTGTAATATTATCATTGTAGATGAGAGAACAATTACAATCATTGCTAATAACATCACCATACCAATGACGTCACTGAGTGCTGACTCATCATTCTCTAATTTACGCTTCATTATCCTTCATCTTCCTGTACATTATGTTTTTATAGATATCTTTTCTTTGTCTTCTTGTCCTAAAAAATGACTGAACTCAGGCCCGTCTTGCAGGGAAATTGCGATGTCACCGGTAAAAATGTCGTCAATATGGTATAAAACTGTACTCTCTGCAAGGTGTGGTTTATTATTTGCTTCTGAAAGATGAGTGAGCACTATACTTTTAGTATCAGGGCTTATTACTTTTGATAATAAATTACCTGTTTGCTTATTTGATAAGTGCCCACCTCGATCCATTATTCTGTTCTTTAATTTATCAGGATATGGCCCTGAAAGCAATCTTCTTAAGTCATAATTTGCTTCAATTGAGATGTGTGAACATCCTTGCATGTGTTTAATCACTTCATCTGTATAACAACCTAAATCCGTCACTACGCATGTTTTTTCTCCATTTTTTGTAACTATTGAAAAACCTACATTTTCTGCTCCCGAATGAGGTACTGGAAATGGTAAAAATGTAACATCAGACAAAACTTCAATTCGGTCTAGGCTTTCAAAAATCTCTAAATTCTTTTTATTCATGATGCCTAGTTTTTCAGCTGTAAAATAATTACATTTTACTGGAATGTCCCATTTTTTCATTGCTATTTCAACCCCGCCTCCATGGTCACCGTGATGGTGAGAAATTAGCATGCAATCAATGTCTGTTGGTTTAAGTTCCATACTTGCTAGCCTTTTTTCTAATTGTCTGCCAGAAAATCCATTGTCGATTAATACATTGCCATTTTCACTAGAAATTAGAGTGGAATTGCCACGACTTCCTGTTCCTAGGTGCGTAATGGATACTGACATCCTTTCACACCGAACGCGACAAGACTTTCAACTAATCGTAAATGTCAAATGAAAAAGTATGTTTTATTGCCCAAATGGCAAATTGCAGATGTTTTGTACGAACATCGCTCCATCAGTCTCATAAGGTATTTGAGTTGGTCAAGTTTTGTCGGGTAGACGGGAGGTCTGGATATGCGTCGAAAACAAACAACTTTGATAGTCACCTCAATAATGATTTTTTCACTACTGACTATGTCTCAATTACCAGCAATACAGTCTGTTGAAAATGTACATCCAGAAGATGCCAACCAAGGACCACCACCTGTTACAGATACTGATAGAGATGGCATTCCAGATGTTTGGGAACAACAGTTTGGAAATTCGTGGGATGCAATTTCAATTGATGGGAGAAGTAAATTCATTCAAGGTATGGATTATACTAATGGTTCAGATGGAATTTACGATCCTGACGGTTCCTCTGGATTAAATCTTGATATGGATAATGATGGATTACAAAACGTAGAAGAGTATTGTTGGCCTTATTTAGTCGTTGATTGTTTTACGAATAGAACTGGTTTGACTGGTGAGGATCCTTTGGATCCTGAAGGAGGCTTCCGTCTTTACTTAGATCCAACACGCTCTGATACTGACGGAGATGGTATGCCAGATGGATATGAAATACAAATGTGTATGTCAAATGCGGGAGGCCTGATAGAAGGAAGGTGGTCTTGTCCACTTTTCGACCCATTAAATGGTTCAGATGGAGGGGAGGATTATGATGAAGATGGATTTGATATCGATCGTGACGGAAGTATTGAATCGAATGAATATTACAATAATTCTGCAGAATATAATTTTGGAATTCCATTAGAATGGATGACAGAGTTAGATGGTTTATGGTTTGATTATAGAGAGGGAGACGTAGATGAAAGATATACTTCTCGATGGAGAGGAACAGATCCATTAAATCCTGATAGTGATTTTTTCAGATGGTCCGAGATAGGTGGTCTTGAATATTCCCCTGGTGGAGATGAAATTCCAGATGGTTGGGAAGTTTATTTTGGATTAGATCCACACAATAAAAAGGATAATCTTGAGGATACAGATTCAGATGGTTGGGACCTCACAAATAATGGTGAGGTGACTCGAGATTTAACAACAGATATTGTAAACACTTGCTTTGCAGGTGGATTAATAGAATGTGGAGGTGAAGCATTCAGTAATCTTGAGGAATATTTAGTTTCAGAAGATAGTGGAGATTCTATTCGTGGTGGTTTAAAAACTGTTGAAGCAGGTTCATTAAAAGACACATTAACACTTTATGATAAGACAACAGATATTCAAATCTCAAGCCATGATGTGAGGAGATTAGCAACTTTTGAAGATAGCGAATCTTCGCTTGTTTATGTTGGAACCAAAGTAGGCTTGTCAGTATTTAATATGGATGAAATGCTTGTAGATGATATGTTATTACCAAATGGTGTTGAAATGAATGATATGGTGTTAATTCAAAATGAATTTGGTAGAGGTGCTGTAGTTATGGCAACCACTGATGGAATTTACAGCATGCCCCTCGACAAAGGAGGAGTATTAAATGGGCAAGTTGAATTTTTAGACATAGGCCCAATGGAAGTTGTTACAAAATTAGTTGAAACAGGGAGTAATCAAAGAATCATTTCTATCGGTCAGGACTCAGGTTATGTTTTTGAGATAAAGAATTCAGGGGAGTTAAAAGAATCATCCGAAGAATCTTTGGATGATGGTTTATTCAATGAATTAAATTTTGTTTCAGCTAATCCCACTTCAGCAGTTCACGTATCTGTTGATGGTGAGCCAACTTTATTTTTAGGAACTGATAAAGGTTTAATTAAATCCGAAACTTCAGATGCAAAAGGAGTTTTAAATTTAGAATGGGTTTTTGACCAATATAATACAAATAACCTGAGAAACTTAACTTATGAACATGAATTAAATTTATTTGAGGTAAGAACAATTGTGCCTGATGCTGCAATAAGTTCAGAAATAAGCCATTTATGGATTGGCACAGGTTCAGGAATCCATTTATTGACTCTAAGTAGCAATCTATTATCGCACAGTGGTTCATTGGAACACACTACCAGCGAAGAAATGAATGATGTATATTCAATACTTCCATTAGACAATTATGTGATGGTTGGTTCAAAAGGAGGGTCTTGGAAATTAGTTGGAGGAGCTTTAGCATCATTTAATCAAGGTGCACAAGAATCAATTACTGGAAGAGTAGTCTCTCTAGCTGAAGTCGATTTAAATGGGACTAGTTACTTACTTGGTGCTGTAGACCCTGGAAGATTTTCAAATATTGCATTAATAGATCCTGGAAATAATGATTCTGATTTCGATGGGATACCTGATGGTTGGGAATATGCTTACGCATTGGATCCAACAGACCCAACAGATGCCTTACTAGATCCTGATGCTGACGGGTTAAATTTAGATGGTGAACAGAATTCATTCTTTGAACAAGATTGGAATAATTTAGATGAATTTAGATATCAGCCCACTACCGATTCAGGATATCCTAGTACTGATCCAAGAGATCCAGATACCGATGGTGATGGTATTAATGACGGTATGGAATTTTTTGGGTTTTATTATGGGCTAACTGAATTCGATTGTCATTATGTTGTAGAACACCAATATGTATGTGATGAGAATAATGGTGCATCAGATACATATTTGTTGAGTGGTGGTTCAGATTCACCATTAGATGCAACAAATAACGATACTGATGGAGATGGAATGCCTGATGGTTGGGAGATTGAAAATAGAAGATGGGTTGGAACAACATATACAGGCGGAAATAATTGGTCATTAGATCCATTAAGGGCCGATGATGCATTATGGGATGCAGATGGAGATGGATTAAGCAACATTTGTGAATTCGCTTGGGGGCAAATATACTTGGAGGCTTTATCGGGTAATTTGTTTGAAACTATGGGTGAATCTATTGAAGCAGTAGAATCAGAGTGGTCCACTTTAGATCCAAATAATGTAGATAGTGATGGAGATACATTACCTGATGGTTGGGAGGCTTTAGCAAATAATCCTAACGATCCAGATGGTAATTCATGTTATTGGACTAGTGATGTGAAGGGAATAAATCCCTTAAATGGTAGTGATGCAACTAATAATCCTGATGGCGATGGCTTTGATGTAAATAATAATGGAGTTTTAGAACCAGATGAAGAATTTAATAATTATTTGGAATATCATATTAGAGACACGAGTTTTATTGGACAAAATGATAGTGAAACATCTTCCTTGCCATTTGGAATCGTTACTCAATTGTGGCAAAATACAGAAGATGCGGCTGAACCAGTCTTCACTTTTGGAGAATTAACAAGCCCGATATTATTTAATTCTCAAAATGAACAGGACAAAGGTTCTGCAAATCCCATATCTCCCGATTCAGATGGAGATGGAATGCCGGATGGATGGGAAATTTGGTATGCAAGGTGGGATGTTGTTGCTAATGATTGGACTTTAAATCCTCTTTCTGAAGAGGACAAATTTGGAGATCCAGATTCTGATGGTTATTCCAATTGGGAGGAATATAATTCCATAAATCCGGAATTAAATGAAATTCATTTACAATTCTCTCCAAAATATTACATTAAGCAATCAAATACAATCAGTGGTTTTGATACCCAGGTCTGGGGTAGGATTACTACGAACTTAAGTTTTGGTTCATTCATAGATTCAAATTTGAGTGAATCTTCAGGTATGACCTGTGATCCAAACAATCCCGATACTGATGGAGATGGAATGTTAGATGGATTAGAAATGTTGTTAACAGATTGGAATTCAAATGATGGCCTTTGGACATTAAATCCTCTAGTTGCTGGTGATGGAGATTATGATGCAGATAATGATGGTTTAACGGATAGGCAAGAATTGTCTCTAGTAAGCGGTTTGCCTGATAATGGTGTATTTCATCCACCTGATGCCCCCGTTTTCTATCTTGATGCAGAAGAACAAATGCCAGGAACCGAATTTTCGAGGGTTGGAAATATATTAAATAATACCGAAAATAGAGCTACTTTAGTTAAATTAGATTTAATTGATTGGCAAATAGGAAATCCACCTACTTTAATTATAGAAACACTTCGTTCAATAACTGACCCAACTCATAACGATACAGATAGAGACGAAATGTTGGATGGTTATGAATATTGGTTTACCGAATGGGACTTGGAAGAGAACCGTTGGTCTATGAATCCATTAATTAGTAATGACATATATCTAGATTTAGATGATGATTCCTATGATTGTGATGGAGATGGAGAAATCGCAGTTTATGAAGTATATTCGAATTTAAGAGAGTGGCAAGCAAGAACATATGGTAAAGAGGCTGAAAGATATAATGTTCCTCTAGAATTAGGATTTTATGATTATGCAACTGATGCAATTAAAGCACTTTCAGAAGAAGAGGGACTTAATGAGGAACAAGCTAATGAAAGATTATATGAGCTGTTTTCAGGAAAATTACATGATGGTTTCCCAGTAACTCAAGATAGATTGGAGAAAATAAATGAACTAAATGAAAATAATTTCAACAATAGTTTAATTGGAATTTCAGACCCTACACATCCAGATTCAGACAGTGATGGAATGCCGGACGGCTGGGAATTCTGTTATTCTACATATATTTCAGATCCTATTCCCGTTTCACGTGATGATAATATTTTCACAGTACAAAGTAGATGGGGCTTAAACCCATTAAACCCATTAGATGGAGATTATGATATCGACAATGATGGATGGTATGACCGTTCTGTAGTTGATACCCCTGCCAAACAAGGTAAATGGAACAATCATATTTTTACAATTTCTGGCGGTCAATACGGATTAGATAATATTGCGATTCCATTTACAAATAATATGGAATTTGATAATGGAACTTATCCACATTTGAATGATACAGACGATGATAGCCAATCTAGAATAAGGGAGGGTACTGAAGAATTTACTTTAAATTATTATCGTGATTACAGTCTTTCCGATGGCCGAGAGATTTTGAAATATGGTACAAACCCACTTGATAATGATACTGATTGGGATATGTTGCCTGATTGGTATGAATATGCAATGGCATGGAATGAATCTCTGGATAACTTTTCTAGTCAAAGATATATTTCTGTTGAATGGGTTGATGTTGGTGCGGAAGATAGTATTCAGAAAAAGCCATTGAAAATCGATGGCATGAATATTATGAGGCCTGATTTATCGTTGGCTTGGTTTACTTTAGATCCAAGGGATCCTACAGACGCTTTATTAGATCCAGATAATGATGGAGATTGGGATTGTAGTGGTGTGGTTTGTGAATATGATGAGTATTCAAATTTCCAAGAATTTTATGCTATTACAGATGATACTTATCGTTCAGCAACTTTAGTCAGATCCTTAGATTTACAATGGGATGGAGTTCAAATAACTGAGTGGTGGCAATTTAGAAAATGGCTATTACATCTAGGGGAAGCTGATGAGATGGAAACCAATTATCTAAAAATGTATAAAAGAGATAGTCAGGATTTAATGTATGCAAAAATAATTCAGGATAATGATGATGATTTCTTTGTGATGGATTCTGCTGATGATGTATCTATTTGTAGAGGTGATTGGACTGATAGTTACGGTTTAGTTTCAAGTACAACAGTTCTTCCAGACATTGGTCGAGGACAATATCCATTCGGGTGGTGGATTTTAGATATAGATGGTGATTTCACTGCAGAAGGAACGGATCCAACAAATTGGGATACCGATGGAGATTGGATGGTGGATTGGTACGAAGTACATAACGATGAAAATGATGGAGTTAGGGGAGATATTTCGGCAATTAGGTATGACGATCGTACATTATGATGTGTTGATATGAATCCTTCAAATTACGATTCAAATGAAAAAATGTTAGTTTTGCATCAAAATATTGTAAATTTAGTTAAGCAATTGAGTATGCCTTTGGTTGAAGTAAGTTTAGTAATTTCAAAGTACATTAATATTTTATGCGAAAAATTAAAGCAAGTAGCACTTGAAAATAATGAAAAATTACCCGAATTATTTACTGTTCCATGGCCCTTGGATTTTTATGAATCAAACAAATCAGAATCTAAATTAAATTTAGACAAAGTAATTGACGTTTTAGATAATGATCGAATTGATATTTTAGATACTTTAATTAGGACCTCGATTAACCTAGAAGAAATACCTCTTTCAGATTCATTATTGGTATTACGTAGTTGGGAAAAACTTGTAAGGACGCAACTCGCGAAATCAACTAGCCCCGGGCAGTTATTTTCAACAGTAGAAATACCAGATGATTTTTGAGGTGAACATTATGAGCATAAAATGTACATTTAATTCCAAATTTTATTGCTACATTTTATTTTTGATATTATTTTCTAGCTCATTTTCAGGTTGTTTTTCAAAAGAAGAAGTTCTTCCAGAAAAATTTGGCGTTCCAGGGGGGTTAGTTTTAGCTTGTTTAAATTCTAGTCAGTTTACAGAACTTGTAATTGAGGTGGATTATGAGGCAGAACAAAAACCAACTCCTGAAACACTTGATTTATTAATTGATAGAATAAATAGTGTTTGTGACAAACAATCAGTATCTTATGAATTGTCTTTGACTGATTTTGAACATGAGGGAGTTTGGACTAATGATGATATTAGACTTGTAGGGAGGGAAACACGCGAAACAAATGCAATGAACGAAAATCAATTAAGATTTCATTTCATGTTTCCAAGCGGAACTCATTCAGATTCGAATGTTTTAGGAGTTGCTGTAGATGCCTCTACTGTTATGATTTTTGTAGATACCATAAAGGAATCTGAGAATTTAATTCAGAGACCTAGTTGGGAAGAAATTGAAGCAGCAGTTACAATTCATGAATTCGGGCACCTTCTTGGTTTGGTAAATTTAGTTTATACATCAAATGTAGATCATGAAGATCCAGATCATCCAGGTCATAGTTCTAATGAAGATTCTGTGATGTATTGGGCTATAGAAACCTCAGATATATCTAATATTATTTTTGGAACATTACCAAATGATTTTGATAACGATGATAGAGGAGATATGATTAATTTAAAAGATCAACAATTAGAAGCATTAAATCAATTATGGTATCCTGATGATTATTCATACTAAATTATTGTTAATTTTATTTAATACGAATTTTTGTGCTTCATTCCATGCATCAAAAATTGACCATAGATATAACCCAATCCAAAGAATTCCAGTTAATGCTAAAGGAATTTGAAGAAGTGTGAAATCAAAGCCTTTTTGATGGGATCTATTGAAATGTTGCCCGAGGAATAAAAAAGGAATTAATGAAACTAATATGGCAATTATTGGCTGTAATGAACCCCAAAAACCTACACCTGATGTAATTTGAGCAAAAATCACTTTTAGAATATTGCCTTTCTTATTTATACGTTCATTTCTTGGAATTTGAACGACAATCTCAGATTCACTCATCTTGTTCAGTATGGCTAATGTTTTACACATTGTCAAGTTTTGGCTATTATTTTGTAGTTGGGTTCTATTCGGCAATGCTATTCACTAGATACACAAGGGTGTGTCAATGAGGAAACCAAAAGTACTCTTAACTGGTTTTGAACCATTTGACAATTCTTCATTTAATATTTCAGAGAAATTAGTCACTGAGATTGAAAGATTAAATCTTAATGAATATGAGATTAAAACAAAAATATTAACTGTAAATGAAGAAGGTTCAAAAATAGTTAGCGAATTAATCCCCTATGAAGATTATGATTTTATTTTACATTTAGGTTTTAGTAATAATGCAAAAAAAATACATTTGGAGTCTAGAGCGGTAAATAAAATAAACATGAATATTAAGGATAATTCTGGAAGAGAATTAAAAAACAAATTAATTGTAAATGATGATCTAGATGAATATATTTCAACAGTTAATATAGAGGTATTTAATGAGGATTCCCCAGTAGATTTTTTAATTTCATCAGATGCTGGTACTTTTGTATGTAATGAAACCTATTTTAGAACGTTAAAAACAATAAATTCTAATCAGATTAAAGATCGATTTAATCGAACATTACCTTGTTTATTTGTACATTTACCATCGGAGAAGTTTATTCAAATATCCGATCAAATTAAAATGATTTTGTGGATATTAAAATCAGTCGTAGATAAAAAAATTATTGATGTTGTGGCAGCAATAATTAGTAATAAAAATGGAGATGTTTTAGTTGCAAAAAGGGATTCAAAACAACCACACCCAGGCAAATGGGAATTCCCTGGAGGCAAATTGAAACATAATGAAGGTGTAAAAGAGGGATTAAAGAGAGAAATCCTTGAAGAACTAATGATTGATATAGACATTTTATCCCCTTGTGGAGAGGTTCAACATCTGTATGAAGAATATTTTGTGAACTTGAAAGCGATGAATGCTAAAATCAATCAAAATTCCCCACAATTAAAATTAATTGTGCATGATGAAGTTTTGTGGATGAAAAAAGAAAATTTAGAGACTTTAGACTGGCTTGAAGCAAATATAAAATTAATTAAAATAATTCAAAACCAATCTTGAGGGGCACCATCCCTCCTCATTTTTAATTCATCATCCACATTCCTTGGAATTTCATCTCTCCCAGAGTGCCAAGTCATTTCTTCAATCCAAGCTATAATGTTTGATGATTCAACACTTAATTCGAAACACCCACCTAGAGGATATTCATTTTCTAAAACAAATGAAATCTTCCCAGCTAATGCCGCTTGACGTGAGATTCTAAAATGAGATGTCTCATTCTCTATGTTTTGACTCATGCAGTCTAGTGCTGTATCAGCTATTTTATTTGCATGTATGCGTTCAAAGAAATAATCAAAATCAATATCGTTTATTGTTAAACATTCAATTTCATCCTTTATTGGGAATGTTTTTGTATTTTCTTTTAATTCTGGAATTTTTGCATTTGGAAAAATTTCTTTAATCGCCATAATCACAAGATCTTTTGAATCTACAGGATTTAATTTCGCTTTGAGGTCCATCGTCGCCATGTTCGTCTTCGTACTTAGCCAAAAGGAATAATATAATGCAATTGCGGGTTAATACAAAATATTACCGTTATTTTTACAATGGTGATTAATCTAGTGGCAATAAAGGAGGGATTGAAATTAGTTCACTACCACAAGTTGCTACTGTGATTCCTACCTTTCATGAAAAAGATTTTATTGAAAATTGTTTGAATAGTCTTTGTAATCAAACTTACCCTTCATCAAATCATCAGATTATTGTGGTTGATGGTAATTCTACAGATGGAACTCCCGAAATTGTTGAAGAATATATTAAAAATTTAAAAGAGGGAATGCCAAAAATAATTTTACTAAATAATCCTAATAGGTATGTTTCACAAGCAAGAAATATTGCATTTGAGAATTTATCAGAAAATATTGAATATGTTTTTGAAACCGTTGGACATGCAACATATCCTAATAATCATTTAGAGGTTAGAATGAATGAATTTATTGAATTAGAAAAGAAGAATAGTGGTAAAATTGCTGCTATTGGTACGATTCTTAAACCACCCGAAGAAAAAATGACATTGATGGGGACGTTAATTGAGGCAAGTTTAGGGAATATTTTGGGCAATGGACATGGTGCATATGCCCAATTTAAAGGACTTCAAAGAACAAGAATACCTCCTTTAGCAATATACCGGGTTGATGCATTAAAATCAATTGACGGTTATGATGGTAATTTGATCACAGCTCAAGATTCAGATCTTAACATGCGTTTAATTAAGAATGGTTGGGAAATCTGGAGAAGTGATATCAGTTGTATCCATGTTACGAAAAGGCAGACTTTTTTACAATGGTTGAGGTTTGGTCATCGTAATGGATTTTGGAGAGTGAAATTAGTTAGAAAACATCCAACTCGATTACCTCTCGCAGAAATAGCACCATGGCTTGGTTTTTTGTTAACTTTAAGTTTATATTTTCTTGAATTTAATTTATGGTGGGCACCTCCTGCATTATATGTTTTTGTAATATTCTTCGCAGGTACTATTGAGTCAATACGTTGGAAGAATCCGTTAATGCTTTTTGGAGTCCCTGTATTGCTTTTTGGTCTACATACAACATTTAGTATTGGTTTTTTACATGGGTTTTTGGTCAAAGGAAAAGCACCAAAGGATCGTGTTGATGTTTAAAATTATAGTCATATTGAGAATTAACGGGAAAGGTTCAATCGTTAAAACAATTTAGATTTGTTTGTGCAGGAGAATAAAAGCAACTTGATAGGTGTAATTTACCTTATTACTCCTGCGATTGTTATGTTTCTTTTATTTTCTCCAAGTGTTGGTTTTCAACCTGCACAATTGTTGTCAAATGGAGATCCTCTAGCCCCTTGGGCCGCGGCAATTGTTGGTTTTGTTCCAGGTTATATTCTATACAAAAGAGTAGTCACAGTAAGGGGGCATGAATGGCATAGAGTTCAAGCATTAAAAAAATTATCAAAGCATTATAAAAATGAAGATTCTGGGGCATGGGAAGATAATCAAATCACGTTACATACAACCAAAGGATCAGTAGAGGTTGGTGCTTTAACACAAAATGCCCTTGAAAAGATGCAAGGTAAAATTGGAGATTTAATGATGGATAATCGTGATGCCCGAGCAGAAATTGAAAACAAAACTGAAGTAGGTATGTTGAATGAAAGAGAACATGTTAATTTGGCGGCTGCTAGGATGAGAGGTGATAGTTCTCTTGAAGAAAAATTAGAAAAAACCACGGTCGCAGAAAAGGAAAGTTCAGCTATGGATAAGATGTTGGATTGGATTGCTACCAAAATATCTAAGAAGAAAGATAAAAACATCAAAAAAGATGTAGTCTTAGAATCAAATATAGTTACTCAGACTATACAAAATGAAAGTATTTCAAGTGGTGCCTCAGAATACGATAATTTGGTATCTAATTCATGGCATTGTAGAAGTTGTGGACATATGAATTCAATTGATACAAATTATTGTGAGGTCTGTGGTTCCTCAAAATAAAGAGAATTTTAGCGAATTATTCATAGCACCCGTGTGGTCCGCATGATTGAGTGTAATGTCTGATAAACGGGACTACTATGAGGTGCTTGGTGTCAACAAGGATGCAACCGACAAGGATCTTAAGAAAGCATTTCGCTCATTAGCTAGGAAATATCATCCCGATAAAAACTCAGATCCAGGGGCTGATGATAAGTTTAAAGAGATTCAAGAAGCATTTGCAGTTTTATCAGACTCCGATAAAAGAGCACAATATGATCGTTTTGGACATTCTGGCCCTCAGATGGGAGGAGGTTTTTCAGGCTTTGATATAAGGTATGAGGATTTATTTGGTTCAGGGTTAGATGATTTATTTTCAAATTTATTTGGGGGCGGAGGTAGAAGAAGTAGACCTCGCCAAGCAAGAGGGCAAAGCATACTTGTTAGAAAGAAAATAGCTTTTCAAATGGCTTTCGAAGGTGGTTCCGAAGAAGTTTCAGTTGACACTTTTTTATCTTGTGATTCATGTTCAGGGACAGGTGGAGCAACAAGAGACGATGTGGATATATGTTCTACATGCAGGGGGAGTGGGCAGATAACACAAACACGTCAAGTAGGGCCATTTGTTCAGCAAACTAGTGGGATTTGTCCTAGTTGTCAAGGGCGTGGAAAGATAATTATCAATCCTTGTAAAGAGTGTAAAGGAGAAGGAAGGAAAAAGAAAAAGCAAACAATACGATTCAATGTCCCACAAGGGGTAGATACAGGTATGCGCTTAAGGATGAGAGGTAAGGGGCATGTCCCAAAACAAGGTGGCGTTGCTGGGGATTTAGAAATCGAATTGGTTCTTGATAATCATCCGTGGTTCGAAAGAGATGGTGCAGAATTATTGATGTCTCTTCCAGTAGGTTTTCCGGATTTAATGCTTGGGAAAACGGTAAAGATATCCCATTTAGATGGCAAACCCCTCGTTATTAAGATACCTTCAAATTCATTGGCTGGCCATACATTAAACATTCCAGGAAGAGGATTACCAGATGGAAGAGGCAGAAGGGGAGATGTAATAGTTTTATTAAAATTGCATATTCCTAATAAACCAAGTAGAAATTTAAAATCTCAACTTGAAACCCTTAAAACTGATTTGAGTATTACAGATGAAGATTTAGAATCAGCAATATTAGATGAGGCTAAGGACAGGCGTTCATAATTATGATTTAAGTTGTATAATTAATCACATTTACGTCTGTTAGTTGGAACGCAATAAACATGATAAACATGAAGACACCAATCCCTTTGTGGTATGCTTTTGATTCTAAAAATACACCACCTATTGCAGCACAACCCACGATACATGGCATTATTGTCATAGGGCCAATTAACGGTTGTCCGAACAGTGAGTAATTTATAATTGCAGAAGTAAATAATGAAAATGCAACTACTGAGAAGAATGCTTTATGCACAGAGTAGTAGTGTATTTCAAGATCGATATCACCTTTGTCTGTTGCTTTAGGGAGAACGAGAGTCGTAAAGAAATAAATTGATGAGAGATTCATTACAAGGAACCAATACTGTGCATAGTTCCAAGACTCCATGTCGATTGACAACATCCAGAGTCCCCACCAAGTGAATACAGACCACATTGTTACTGTAACAACCCAGAGTGAATTAAGCCAGTATGTCTTAACTCTTTCACGAATCTCATACAAATCAGAAACCGCTCGAAATATGTGAGTAAGGGCTAAACCAAGGATCAATGAACAGAAGATTGTTATGAATTCAAAGGGAGACATTTGCATAGTTATCATTAGTTCATAAGAATAAACACTATATAAAAAAATAGGAATTTTTTTAAGATTTTTTATAATTTTNTAAGTAAAACAATTAATCCATACAAAATTTAGAATTTTTTAGAAACACTTTTTTTAGTGATAAAATTAATTGCNATATATGCAAAAAAAAGCGCCGTATGCAGGACTTGAACCTGCGACCTGTCGGTTAACAGCCGACCGCTCCACCAACTAAGCTAATACGGCAAGCACTCGGCCCACTAGACCTTGATATTTCATGCCTTCGTCTTGATTAAAGTAATTCGGCCTCAATTATTTCTGCTTCAATAATATTGTTTTGACTAGTNTTTACATTNGNATTTTTTAATTTNGNNGTTCTTTTATNNCCATAGTTTTCGCGTATTTCTNTAAAAATCCGNTGATTTCTTTCATTNAANNTTANAGATAANATGATTATTGTTGAGACTATAATTAAAGGAATCCACCAATTTTCTTGCAACCATTTAATCATTCCTTCTAGACCACTTAATTGCTCNACNTCTTCNTCAAAATTNGGATGGATATATT
Organism: Methanobacteriota archaeon; assembly: GCA_002720275.1. Taxonomy (GTDB): domain Archaea; phylum Thermoplasmatota; class Poseidoniia; order Poseidoniales; family Poseidoniaceae; genus MGIIa-I. The sequence goes on along the minus strand of PBHR01000004.1, from coordinate 16,793 downwards.
GGAGTCTCTGCATNGTNANTTCAGCAACTCCATTNCCTAAGGANTTCCAACCNCTAGATTCGTTTATGTCAAGGTTAATTTCTGTNGGACTAAATCTNAGTGTAACTTCAACAGTATANGCAGCTCTAGGNCCAAGATCTCCACCAGTTAAACAACTTCCAATGGAAGTTCCTTGGACGTCTACAGCCCACCAAGAACCTTCTTCTGAACCNCCNTCAATTGTAATTTCTTGCTCATCAATGTCNGTTTCCTCATAATTTTCATCCCCATCTGCGTCTAGTGCCAANCTAAGAATACTAGAAGTAGGACAAAAAATCGATGGAGTTATCGGATTGTATTCTAAATCAGCATATACCATCGTAGTNCCTTTTGGCACAAAAAATTCNTTNCTATGNGAAGAAGCGGGAGGTAAATCAGATTCACTTGTGAATACTGCNAAATCACCATCCCAATTTGTTGTTAATCCNGATGTTGAAAANGTTTCTGTATTNATTNTCATTGTTTCTTTAAAAACCTTGAATGCGTCTAGAACTTCAATGTCCTCATTATCGACTAATCCNTCACCATTNTCATCNCTCATTCGNTGTAAAGTCAATGCCAATGCAACNGCATTATCTGCATTTACNAANCCATAACCTTGAGCATAATCTAGTGAATGATTATTTAACCCACTGCTACTGTTTTCAGCAAGNTTTTCCCCTTCANTCATATAATCAGAAGTTAATTTNAATATGGCTTCAATTTCATGNATTTCTCTTTCNGCTTCTTGTGGTGGTGAAATTCCACTTGGGTCATGTAATGTNGGTTTGTCNGGAGAATCAAGATCNTCATCATAATTGCTCATTTTTAATGAAGGTGCTNCTTGCCATAATAATGCTGCCAACCCTGCAACATGNGGGGTNGCCATACTAGTNCCACTAATTGCTANATAATAATAATCTAATTCNCCAGAACCTAAGTCNCCAGCACCNGTTCCAGCACCGATCATTGTNGCACGTGCTGCAGCAGACCAAATGTCNACNCCNGGTGCTGCTACATCAGGCCAAGTATCTCTATTTGACATNTCACCNCGACTTGAAAANTCAGACATTCCNACACCATCTCTATTAGTTGCTGCNACTCCTATGGCNGCTGGAACTTTNGCAAAAATATTTGATTGGTCNTCTTCNCCTTCTCCNCCATCNTTTCCATTGGCAAAGATNACAGCAACATTGTTTTCAATACTNATCTTCTCAATNATTTGTACNGTTAAATCATTGGCATCTATNGAGTCAAANGGGAATCCNGGNCCCCATGAGTTAGTAACTACTTTAATNTTCCAAGCTTGTTGAGTAGCGGANCCAGGTTTAGATAGTTGGTAAACATATTCTAATGCAGAATATTCATCAATTGTAAATGCTAATTCNCCCATTGAAAGNCCTATNAGCCATGAATTTGGAGCNATTCCNAATCTATTTNNNGCAGAGGCATCNCCATTACCTCCNACAGTACCTGCNCAATGAGTNCCNTGNCCGCTTGANGTATCAGTATCNGATGCAGGTACCCACAAAAAATCAGGNGTATTTGATCCTGANCCTTGNTTNAATTTTGCATTNTAGATTACTTTNTCNTCNGGTTGCGGTTTAATNGGATTGTTTGGNCTNTGAGGGTTGTANTCNAAATCTGGATGTGAAGCATCGATTCCNCTNTCTACAACTACAACNGTNATNCCNTCACCCTTAATTTTGGTTGATGTTGGATANCCATAAAGATCTATTAATTGNCGATCCCATGCATCAATTGCTTTAATTGTATGAATTGTTTGATCCATATAATATTTCATTGGAGAATTCCATTCAACCCATTTTATTTCTTCNATNTTTGCTAAAATNCTTATTTTTGAAGCGGGNCCANATGCAAAAATAGAAGGCACNACGGTCGTTTTATNTATTGGAANAAANCCATTTTCAATTAAGATTGCTTCTTCCAAGTCTCCATTNNTCCCTGAATCAAATTGAACNATAATTTCAATAATTTCGCTATGNNCTCCCATAGAAATTCTTTTCCAAAGTGCNNTATCAATGACTTTTTCATTATTTGAAACTAAATGNTTCTTNTCATTTTCAACCAGTTCNNTTTGATTGTCAATATTTATTGAAAGTGTCGAAANTGGTAAAAATAGTGTGGTTGTAATAATTAATACTACGCACCCCCTCCAATTCATATGAGGTNCCGAGAGGTCAAATACGTTTGAATGCCTCGGATAAATGTACTAAAATCTACATAATTTCAAAGATCATTCCCATTCAATTGTACCAGGAGGTTTATGAGTAATATCGTAAACAACTCTATTTACAGATTCTTTTAGTGAATTTGTAATTCTAGTAGATATTTTTTGAAGTATGCTATGCGGGATTTCTGAATAGCGTGCACTCATTCCATCTAAGCTTTGCACNGCNCTAACAACTACGGTTTCTCCATATGCTCTAACATCTCCATGTACGCCAACAGATTTTACAGGTAATAATGCCGCAAAATATTGCCATGGAATCTCCATCTTGCCTTCGGATGAAGCAATTTCAAANTCTTCTTCAACTATTGCACATGCTTCCCTTACNGTATGNACTCGCTCTTTTGTTAANGCACCTAAACAGCGAATTGCCAANCCNGGTCCTGGNAANGGTTGACGTTCAGCCACNTTNATTTCAAGCGTACGGGCTAAATCTCNNACTTCGTCTTTATACAAATCACGTAANGGCTCAACAACAANTAATGTCATGTCTTCAGGNAAACCTCCAACATTATGNTGACTTTTGATNGTATCTCTNACGCCACCNCCGGATTCAATCCAGTCTGGTGCTATAGTNCCNTGNACGAGATATTTTGCATTAACCTTGGTTTGTTCTTCTTCAAAAATGCGTATAAATAATTCGCCAATTACTTTACGTTTTTCTTCAGGCTCTGTAATGCCATTAAGTGCTTCAAAATAACGTTCTTCGGCAAANACTGTTGTTAGNTTTAATCCATGNGCAGAAAGCATTGCTTGGATTTCTTCAGTTTCATTTTTTCTCATTAANCCTGTNTCAACATATACACAGTGTAATTTATCNCCAANTGCNTGATTAGCTATCACGGCNGCAACAGTTGAATCAACACCNCCACTACAAGCNATAATTGCAATATCATCAATNTCATTTTTCATTTTTTGAGCGGCTTCTTCAATGAATGATGCCGGCTCAAACATCAAGCATCCCTACCGTTTACCTCAGCATCCATTTTCTTTACTCTTTCAATTTGATCAAGTTTATTNTGCTTAAGTGCNGNAGCATATTTTTCNTTTCCAAGCGCTAAAATTTGNGTTGCNAAATATCCCGCATTATCTCCACGNTCAACNCCNACAGTTGCNGCNGGNACTCCNGGNGGTAATTGNGCTATTGAAAGAAGACTGTCATAAGGNACTCTNCCNCCACAAGGNACTCCAATTACAGGTTTGGTAGTAAGTGCNGCAACAGCNCCAGGNAGAGCTGCTGCAAGTCCAGCCATNGCGATGAAAACNGTACAGCCATCTGCCTCAGCATCGTGTACGATTTGTTCAACAAAAGCGGGAGAGCGATGNGCACTAGCTACACGCAATTGGTAAGATACATCGAATTGTTCGAGTATCTTCGTGCATTTCTCAGCAACGGGCATATCAGATTTAGAACCAAGTAGTATTGTCACGTCCATATTATACGCGAGTCAGGTTAGGTTGAAATAAATTTCATATTTAATTTGAATAANATTTTTCCAATAATTCAATNCCATCTANCATTTTTTGATTAAATTCNGAAATTTCATATCCAAATCTTTTTGTTAATGATGGAACTGCNAAACCCCTTAATTTTTNTGAAACAAATGGGTCNTGCCTNACTCCTCCTTTTTGCCACCANGATAGGATTAAAAAATAAGAATCATTATGTTTGNTTGATGAAATNTCGAGAAANCTTTTTTTNGATTTTTTTANNGCTATTGAAGANTTAATTGGATTAAGTGAATCTGTCACCCATTCCCAGCCNATTTCAGTTAATTCTTTCATTGGCAATTCTTTTTTTGGGTTATATTTGATTAACCATATGGCTGCAGGNGAACTGAAATAAAATGAACCAAAAACGAACCATTCAAGCCATAAAATCACATTNGGNATTATCATTAAATTCCAGAACATGNTGTTTGTTGGCCTNATTACCAGACTAGTNAAAANTANTCCNNTNGANATTAAAAACCACATTATNCTTGTATTGCCNAACATTCCAGTTAANACTAAAANTGGTTTTGAATCTTCNTGAGAATTAGAAATNTGAATNATACTAAGGCCTAATGANATNGGTGCNATTAATAATAGAGTTGCACCAATAAATTCTGAGAAATTAGTNCTATGGTCAAGTAATGTAAACATAATNCCNAANNCNAATAAAAAAAGGCTCCAACANACNGGAAAAAGAAGTTTATTTAACAGAGGTANGAGCCTTTTTCTTTTCCAAAGCTCTAATTTTTGAGGGTGTGTTTCATTGATTAAAAGNATGTCAGGNATTCTTCCNCCCCACCATTTTGGATCACCGTCTAAATTTTCTAGAATGTAAACACTCCCTTTCGNTAATACAATCGAAGTGGTGTTAATATAAAATCGTAGACTTAAAATAGTACACANNATACTTATGAATTATGTGTGATTTATTTGGNTTAAGTTGTAACAAAGAAGATAGGGCTACAAGNAGCCTNCCAATCTTTTCTGAATATGGAGGTAGCAANCCTCANGGNTGGGGNATTGGATGGTTCGAAAANAANAAGGCAATNGTTCATAGAGCACCTAGAAGNGCAGATTTAGATGAACATTTTTTTGAAACTATAGACAAAGCATCTAGTAAAAATTTGATTTCNCATGTGAGGTGGGCAACTCATGGAGAAAAATGTGAATGCAATTGNCATCCATTCAANNGANACCAAAANGGTAGAGATTGGTTATTTGCTCATAATGGNTGGGTAGACGGTGCAGAAAATCACCCNTTGGCNGAAGGAGATACAGATTCAGAATCGATNTTTAATGAAATAATTGATAATCTTATTGAATANCAAAATTCAGATAAGATTAAGGGAAAATACCCTGCAATTAAAAATGCAATTAAAAAAATCTTTCAACAATACCATGGGACTATAAATTTGAATATGTTTCTTAGTGATGGTAATATGATGTATNTTTTNAANCACTATTCATCAAAACCNATTTANATGCTTAGAAGATCAAAAATTTATGGAAATGCAATTTTAATNTCAACAAGGAAATTGACTAATGAATNTTGGGAGAAAATACCTTCAGATNGNCTTTTAGCAATAAATAATGGNGAGATTGAAGTAATCTCTGATAAATTGATATAATTTAGACAAGTTGATATGATGCCTATACTTCGCTNAAATCATGACATTAAGTGAAGACGGNCAATGGATGTATGATGGAAGTAATTGGGTNCCAGCAACNCCTGGAGCNCCTAGTGGNGGAAGTATGCCTCCGAGCGGNGCNCCAAAAATGCNNATGAATAAACCNTCNAAAGANGGTGAAAGAATGAGTGATATGGGTTGGTGGGTNTCTCAAGGAGTAACNCAATTTTTCATNTTACTNGGATTTATTATGATGATNATGTCNGCAGGTTATGCNCATTCNGCAACTTATACTGAAGGNCCAGANNCTCCNGATCAGGATGATTATGATGTAGANGATAATGGATTAGAACCTGGGGAAATAGAAAATTTTACTAAAGATTATGANGTTTATGAAGATTTACANGAACAANATTTGAAGGACAGAAATCAAGATGCAGGTAATGCNGCATATTGGGCNGCNNTTGGCCCNGGATTNATTNTNTTAGGATTACTTGTATTTTGTTTGAATGATAATTCTAAAGAGATGTCAAATAGTTTNAGAATCACAATGATGATTGGNACNTTGTATTTNCTTTCAAATATGTTGTTTGATGGTAGTGCTATTAATNTNATTGCTGGAATTGGTGCGAATTGATAGTGATGAATTGGAAAAATATTCTACTATCAGGNTCAATNNNTGGTGGATTNATCGGCTCTTTGATGNGTTTGAATCTGTTGAGCGNGGTAACCGGAATTGGCTTTGAAGTTGCAATGCTTTCATTTCTANCNGTAATTCTGATTCCNGCTTTTACNGTGAAGAGAATATTTCCAAAAGTCACAGGAGACGATGTCTCGNTGAAGCATTTGATTCCAATATCATTNCTCACTTTTATNTTGCCCGTNTTTGGGGCAGCANNTGGGGCNCCGAATAGCGANCTANANGACTCTGGNGACTCTGGTTCTNATCAGCACAATTGGTGGCCTATTCTGGAGCTTACCGTTTGCAGGTTGGAATTTTTATAAAAACAGTAGGAANAATTAGAAGAATATCNTATCATTCTTCTTCAAGCACTTTNAGAGAATTAGAAGTTTTTACAGCCACNGGTTTTCCTTCAGACATNCCTGANATATTTATTTGAATGTCTNCTGCATTNCCNNCTAATTCTACTTCGAGAGATACTCTATTGCCCACCTTTATTGTNTCTAGGAAAATNTCGTTATTTCGANAAAGTAGATTAGGTTGTAGTGATAATACATTCCACTCTGAGTTATTCNTTGATTCGAATTTTATGGCNGCTATTTCCCAATCCTTTTCATGAGCCTCAATGATAACTAAGATTGGCACACCACCATTATTGCTTAATCCCGGATTTAATTTCCATGAATTAACACTTATCGATTTAGTTAAATAACTTAAATCAGGATTCCCCCAAGTTTCTAAAAGGATGTCCCAATTCACATTTGTAATTGATTTAATAAATAATGACAGATCTGATCTGACTTCATCAATTTCAGAACTTAATGACAAAGTTCTTAATCGTGTTAATCTTTTTTTATCATGTAGTAATAATTCCATTCTTAACTTATCTTTTCTTAAATTAAATAATACCCAAATCATCGGAATAATAAAACAAATTCCCATAAACCAAAGTAATATGTTATCCCAAAATAATAATTCCTCACTGACTTCAAATGTTTGATTATTCTTTGTGCTATTAATAATAGATTTTATTTGAATCTCATAAGTTGTAATTGATTTGTTTAAATCACCATATTCCCAGTCTTGAGAACCACCTATCCAAATATTAATTAATTTGACGTAATGAGTTCCAGGGGATAATTCAGTTTGTAATTTTTCATACGTTGATGTAGTTGGAACAAGGTATGTTATGTTCGTAGTTCCATCTGGATTTAGTGAATGAATTTCTAGCAATATTGAACCTGCATCACATAGTAATTCAATTTCAACAAAATATGTTTCGTATTCATTACCGTTAATCTTCAAAATCCATACATCAGCTTCATCAAAGACCCCTAGGGGCATATTTCCGATATGTCTTAAACCAGTATTTACTTCAAATTCTTGACAACCTTTATCGCATTGTAAATCTGTAAAATTACCCGGTGCATCACCGGCAGTACCCATGAATGGATCTCCTTGTTTGTTAAGAGAATTCTTTACTTCCCAGTTACCTAGCCATAGTGACATTTCAAGAAAGATTTCAATATATTCAATACTTTCTGGTGAATAATAATTAAACATAATTTTATGTAGATTTTGAACAATTGAAGAATTTTTCCTTAAACAATCAATAGTTTCTCCATTAGATAAATGGCATTTAGAATATGTTGAGTGAGGTGAATCTGAAATAATTTCTAAATTCCATAATTGACCTTCATTTATTGAATGATTTAAAATTCGTACTGTAGAGTTACCAAGACTTGAATTTGCACTAACTCCCTTATTTTCATACATTATATGGGTTAAATTCTCTTTAAACTCTTGACCTAGAATGTCTATTTGTTGACTTTTAATAATTAATGAATAATTTCCTGAAGTTGATAATGAACTTACTTTAATCCAAAATTCTTCATTATTTTCATTTATCTGGGGGTATTTTTTACATTTTGAATCACTTGTTGGGGTGTCAGAAACTAAAACTTCACCATTACTTAACAAATTATCTGTTGGGTTTCTAAATGTAGAATATATCGAAAGTGGCACAGTTGAAGTATTTATACAGACTTCATAAGTGACGTTTTTTATTGTTGAATTTGAATTAAACCAATACACATCTTTATCTTCAGAATCAGTAAATGTGCCCTTGATTTCAACACTCTCAGCGGATGAAGAATTTAATACACAATTTATGGGTTCACAAGCATTTACTAATATTGGTATGATGTTATGGCTCTCAAAAGGTCCTGGAACTATTTCAGGAGCATCATTATTTTCTACAATTGCCTCTCCTTTAGAAAAATCACTAATTATTGGTAAAGATGAAGAAAATAAAATTATGAAAAACAAGCATAAATTTCTCCAGTGCATAGACCCCCGAAGAGATTCATGTTTTCAAATGATTCAAAGTAATGAGTCAGATGGGAGGCTATGGACGGGGTTCGTCTCGGGCTTGATATTTCTGCCAGGCAAAGGCATGCTAGGGTATTTAATTTAGGGGATAGAAAAGACCCCTGTGCAAGGACTCCTGCAATTATTTTATTAGATGATGATGTTAATTTACCAGAAAATATTGCACCCTTTATTTGTTCTAGAATCGATGATAATTTACCCCCTTCTTTTCTAATTAAGGGGAGGGCCGCTCTTTGCCCCCCATTTGACAATTTTTCTCCCGAATGGGAATTTATTCAGGGCCATGTTTACCCTCCATCCTTAAGTGATACAGATGGTAAAAGTAATGGTTCTATTACACCAATCTTATCTTTGTCTTTGCAAAGAATGATGCATGATTCAAATATTGTAGATATTGAACATCCTTCAATAATTGTAATCACTGATGCAATTCAACTTTCAAGTAGATCAAGAGAATTTGTTGAAGCTATGCTTACAGTAAGGGAAACATTCCCATCTTCGTTAATTTGGTGCCCTGGATTATCTGGACCAGATAATATTGCCTTTTTGACATGGCTTGGAGTAGATTTACATGATTTATCAAGAACAAGGCAAGCACATGCTGCAGGTGCATTATTAACCTCAAATGGACCGAGAAAAATCAATTTGGAATTGGAGGGAGAATTAACTTTTGAATTACAGATTAATCAATGGAAAAATGAGATTTCTACAATACGTGATTCAATAAATAATTTTAATTTAAGAGAATTAGTAGAAAAAAGAATCTTAAATTATCCTAAATCTGTTGAACAACTAAGACATCATGATTATCTTGTTTATGAAAGGAAAATGAAATCATCTGCAAGACATGTTTCAAAAGAACGTATTTTGCAATGCAATTCACCTTTAATTAGAACAGATCCAATTATTATGGAATGGTCAAATAAAATATCAAAATATTATACACCTCATAAAACAAGACAAAAGTTATTGATCTTATTGCCATGTTCTGCTAGGAAACCTTATAGAAATTCTAAATCACATAGAAGGTTTAGTCAAGATATTGGTAATGTTTTAGCGACAGAAATTAGTGTTACATCGCCATTAGGGCTAGTTCCTAGAGAATTAGAAGAATTATGGCCAGCATCTAATTATGATATTCCCGTGACTGGCCATTGGGATGCTGAAGAAAAATTAATTGTGACAAATGCACTTTCTGGGATTTTAAAGCGGGTTAATTTTGAATTGATAATAAATCATTCAGGATTTAGTTTAGGCTCAGAATTTTGTGGGATAAATGTTATTGAAACTACAAATGATAATTTTTCTGAAGAAATTCAAAAAGCCAAAAAGGAATTAAATTTGGAAAATGAAACGCCTAAAACAAAGAGAATGATAGAATATCATACAATTTCAAATTGGAATTATGGCAATTCAAATTGGTTAGATGGTTCTAAATTAGTTGGTAAAGGACCCCATTGGAAAATAGAAAAATCAGGAAAACCTTTTGCACGTTGGAATCATTTGAATTCTAGTTTTTCTTTTTCTAAGGCATCTTTGCCAGTATTGGCAGAAACAAACACATTACCCTTTGCCAAAATTAAATTACCTGAGAATTGGAATGGGGATGTGTTTGGACCAATGATTGTCTCCTTTGACGAGAACATTAGAGTTGGAGATGTAGTGCTATTATTTGATGAAAAAGATGTTTTAATTGGGTCGGGGATTGCCCAAGCACCTGCTTGGGAATGGAATCATGGATGTGGAAGATTGGCCAAAATAAGACATAGGCTTTAGAAATTTTACTAAAACTCTCTAGGGCAACCGTTCATAAAGGGGAAGTTTGTCGGTGGCTCGCTAAGGGGTTTTCATGGCACGTATTCACAATGGCAGAAAAGGTAAAAGTGGTTCAAAAAAACCGCATAATCAAGAATTACCTGAGTGGTCGTTAAAGGATGCTAAAAAAATCAAATCATTGATTATTGAATTATCAGAAAATGGGCATAGTACAGCAGTAATTGGAACAATATTGAGAGATCAACATGCAGTTCCAGATGTGAGGAAAGCATGTGGTATGAGGATAAATCAAGTTCTATCTGAAAAAGGTAAGAACGCAGAAATACCTGAAGATTTGATGAACCTTTTACAAAAAGTATTGTCTTTAGTAGATCATTTAGATTCTAACCGAAAAGATCTTCATAATTCTAGACAATTAGAGTTAACTGAATCAAAAATTCGTAGATTAGTGAAATATTACAAGTCTAAAGACAAACTTCCTTCTGATTGGAAATATGATAGAAAACAAGTAAGATTGATGGTTGCTTAATTGGTTAAAATTCAATAACCTCATCATTTCTAATATCTTTGTGGAACCCCTAGATATATTTCCATTTCTTTCAGAAATAAAACCGGAATTAGATTTTATTGAGAGTAGGATATTCTCTGCAGAACTTGTAACATTAGTTGCAGAACCTAAATTAGGACAATTAATTTCATTGTCATTTATTGAAGCATCATTTTTAGATAATGGAATTTTATATAATCGTAAATTAGTCGAGAATATAGATGATTTCAAGCATACTGGTGAAAATTTATGTATTTATTTTTGTGGTCAAAGTAATTTAAGGGACTCTGAAATAAGGATAACTCCTAAAGAATTGAGTGTGGAGTTAGGTCAAGATAAAACACCGAGGGTTGGAAAATTAGATATTGTTGGAATGTCTGCTTGTTTGGCATTAATGATTGGGGGAGAAAGAGTTGAAAATTTATTAGTTTTAATTTTAGCAGGGAATTGGTTAGATTCAAATCTTGATTATACTTATGACCCTGTATTTACTTCTCTTCGTGATTCTTTGAAAAGTGAGGGCTTTGTCTCAATAGTTTCAATTGGAGAGGTTAATGAGCCTGATTTAATGGAATTGCCTGGAATAAATTCTATTGAACTAAATCTGTTAAGATCTGAATGGAGTAAAATTGATTTAAATGAACAATCTACAAGGTTGTCAAATCTAGTTAAACCATTACTTACTACTTCTATTGGAGTTGCTAGGTTAGAGGAATTAATTTGGCATAGAATTGTCGTTCATGGCTGGGATGTTGATTTGGCAAGCCAATTCAGTAGGGCTCAAAGGGAATTAACTTCAAGTAGTAATAAATTGGTATCTGCAAGTAGATTAATAGATAGTATTATTGTTAATGGATACATAAACTAATCTACGATTTTTAGTACTTTGTTACATCCAGTACAAGCGACTCTTAGTGGTCTTTCATTAGAGGAGATGTTTACTTTTGTAGAGCAATTTGGGCAATTAAATGAAGTAATATTATCAAAATCAAGAGGGTCTGCATTAGTCAAAACATTAGAATCAGAGAGATAATCATCATCTCTGCTACCTGAGAATATAGCAGTTATAATCCATAAACTTGAACTGGCAGCTGCAGCAATTAACACAACTATGAATTCTATCGATAAGAAATAAAGAATAAAACCTAAAGAAATTAAAATAATAATTTCACTTATTAACATTAGTTTATTTTTACCTCTTGATAAAAATCCAGAAACAATTAATCCTGCAAAGGCAATAATTGAACAAATCAGAAAAATAGCTAATGGTGATTCAAGGGGACTCCCGCCTTGTTGTACCCATAATAAGGGTGCATCGGTTTGAGTGAAGGTTGTACTAGCAATGATTTTTTCAGTAAAAATTAGTCTAGTTTGTGTCACTTCAATTTCTGTTGAATCTCTTAGAAAAACACCATTTATGGAATCTGTATTTAGTATTAAATTAAAATTTACAGATGACCAAATACGATCACTTTCATCAAAATAAGGTTTGATAAAATTATCAAGCATCAGATGTTCTTGACCTGCAGTATTCGCTTGTCTAGTTTTGAAAATAAGAGTAATTGGTGTATTGCTTACCGTTTCATCGCCATTAAGCAATATTTCGACCCCTACATAATCAAATTCAGCCCTGTCTAAACCTAGTAATCTTTTTGCATCAATTCCAAGTCCTTGTCCTAAAAAATTATTTAATTCGGTTTGTCTAATTTGTTGTTCAAAACTGCTAACTTCTGCATTGTCTAAAACTCTATTCTGATAATAATCTGAATTAGTTGGTGCTAAACTTCTAAGCCAAGATGTGGTATTTAAACTAGGGTTGCCCATGTTATCTAGACCCCATCTCATCCAAAAAGCAACATTTTCTTTAATAGTTAATTTGATTGTTTTTTCAATATCTGATGACATGTCTACTTCAATTTCGACATCTAAATCAGTACCTCCAGTTCTTATTGGTTCGGTCAGTGGATAGAAGTAATTATTTCCTTCACTATCTCCAAATGTAATTTCAAATTCAGTTCCAGCGTTTACTGTAGTTCCATTTTGGAAATTAATTTTCACTTCAAAAGGAAATGATCCATCTTCAACATTATTATCTGCTGCCCAAGTCCAAGTCAATAAATTCCCTTGAGTTGAAACTGGAAGTTGTTCGATCAAATTCCCATTGGCATAAAATTCAAAATTCGATTCAGAAATTAATTGTGAACCATATCCTGAGTTGAATTTCACAGGTACGTGTGCAGACCTCCCTTCAATTATTGGCTCATTAATTTCAATGTCAAAAAGAGGGGCCTCCAAGCTAATTGAACCAAGATATTCCGACGTACCCCATAAAAATTCGATTGAGGGATTTGAACCAGTTGGTAGTAGTAATTCTTGTACAGAGAATATTACAATGATTGAATCTTCCGCAAGAAGGGTGCCACTCGACACGTCAATATCTAATTCTAAAACACCATTTTCACCAGGTAGGAAGGTCTGTGGCAAAGGTGTTGAACCTGTATTTGTTTCACTTCCTAACCTTAATTCTACTGTTGCATTTATTGTTACTCCAGCCCCATCGTTTATTTTGTATGGGAGTATGAATGTGGCGGTATGGCTAGGGTATTCCCCTCCAAAATTTGTTTGTCCGGACCACCTTCCTACTTCAGTTGATTGAGTTATTGCAGAACCAACCTCGGATTTTTGTTCAGATCCTAAACTAGATTCAAATGGAGATAAAAGGCCATTCGAAGAACTTCCACTAAACATTAAATTATATTGTATGGAATCACAGCATACAACTTCACTTGATACTATACCAAAATTAGAGGCTGGTAGAAGTATTGATGAAACCATTAAAACCAATAGTATGGATGATATACGTTTCATTAATACACCTCAATAAGAAGAGGGTGCCGATGAGAGGATATGAAATAATCCCTTTCAATGCGAATAAAACACATTAAAATCTATTTACAATGCTCTTTCGAGTAATTCGCCTAATTCTTTTTCAAACATGTTCATCACGAGTTCGGCAAATTCATGTTGCATTTCTTCAGGAAGAAGATTCATTCCCAATTTTAATGCAGAACGGCTAGCCTTTACTTCTGCAAAAGCTGAGCGAGCTTTCGCCACAAAATAACTTTCAATTGTTTCTTTTAAATCTTCTTTCAATTCAGGGTTTTCATCTATTTTTTGACGTATGTATCCTTTAATTTCATCTTTTACTAGATCTCTTGCAGCTTCCATAACCAAATCTTCTGGGCGCAATAATTCTTCAATTCGTTCTTGAATTGATCCGCTTAAGAGTCGCTCTATTGCCATAAGTAGACGCAAGAAGTTGTTCCGTTTCAACCTTACGAATGAAAATCAAGTCTTTGACAAGGTTCATAATGCCAATCTTCTTGTGGGTGTCATAGGGGATTTAAATGAAGGTTTCAGAACTTGTCCTAACAGACGAACACGATACAATCTCACCAGATACATCTTTGGTTGAGGCGACTAAGAAATTATTATCACTTCCACGTGGTGTTTTAATCATTTTAGATGGAGATAAAGTGCCAAAGGGAGTATTAGCGGATGCACAAATTTTGCGTGCGGTTGCAGAAGGACACGATTGCAATGTAGAAACATGTGGAGGTCATATGAATACGGATATTATGTCTGTAGGGCTTGACACAGATGTTTCTGAGATAGTTTCTGAGATGAATGCCAGAAAGCCACATGCAGTAGTTGCTGTTGACGGATCTGGCGCCTTTGCGGGTTATTTCAGTCCTAATGATTACAGAGAAGCACTTTCAAATTAGTCGTGAAGAAAAATAAGTTTGTTGCTATTTTCTACTTTGGCATATCCTATTCTTTCTAACTGTGTTACTTTGTTTTTTTCTAATTTAGAAGACTTTTCTAATTTCCCAGAGATTAGTTCTATTCTATTTTCTGTAGTAATCTCCAATGTTGCATCATGAGAATTTTTTGAATCAAGCCAGTGAATTATAGGTAATTTTTCGTTTGGTTTTAGGCTAATAATTGATGCGGTATTTTCTTTGATTTGAATGTCTGCAAAATCTTTCAGCCTGATTTTATTATTATTTTTATTTGCAAGTTCTAAATCTTCTTCTTCAATAAACAGGTTCATTTCTTCCGTTGATAATTCCCATGTTCTATATCCTAAGTTATCATCTTCTGGATGAATTAGAGTTTTGAAGGTAGATGGAATTTTTTCTAATCCATCTACTAATTTAAGTGCTAAAGGGTTTCTCACAAAAAAGAGTCTAGGTGATGTTTGATCAATCATTTTTACATTGTGTGAATAAATCGTTTCCATTGATGCCGAAATATCTTTTTGAGTCAATGCTAATTCAATCCAAAAATTACGTAATGCATTCGGTGAAAAGCCTCTTCTTTGCATGCTTGCAATTGTGGGCAATCTCGGATCATCCCAACCAGAATATTTGCCTTCTTTGATGTCGTTTCTCATTCCCGATGTTGAAAATCCACCAAATTCGTGAATTTTCACCCTTCCCCAATAAACAGTTTCAGGATATTTCCATCCAAAATGCTCGTAAAGTAACGTTTGTTTTCTAGTTGAATCCATCAAATCTTTACCTCTAATTATGTGTGTAACTCCTTGTAAATAATCTTCGATTCCACTTTGGAAATCAAGCAAAGGCCAAACTTTGTATTTTGATTTAATATTTTCTCTGGGATGTGGATTGTTTTTGGTATCTTGTATTCTTAGTGCAGGCCAATCTCTTAATGCTGGATTTGGCAAAGTCATATCTGTTTTTATTCTTACAACTGCTTCACCTGGTTGAAATTCTCCATTTAGCATTTGTTCCCATAATTTTAGATTTTCTTGAGGGGAACGATCTCTGTCTGGTGAATTTGATTTAGCTTGTCGAAATTCTCGAAATTCATCTGCACTAAGCGTGCAAATATATGCACCACCTTTACTAATTAATTCTGATGCATATTTGTAATATGTTTCAATTCTATCCGAAGCAATTATGATTTTATCTGCGGATTTTCCTGTAAGCCATTCGACCTCTTCTTCAATTGATTTGTAAGCACTAGGCAATGGCGGTTTTCTTACAGTGTCAGTATCATCAAATCTTAATATCCATTTCCCATCATATCTTTTTGCATATTCACTGTTGATTATGATTCCACGAGAATGACCAAAGGATAGAGGGCCATTTGGATTAGGTGCAAATCTTAAGACAACTTTACCTTGAATCGCATTTTTTAACTCCGGTAATCCTACTCTTTTTTCTTTGATTTTTCTTTCAAGTAGTTCCGGTGCATTTTCTTCAAGTATTTTTTTTAAATATTCAAGACCTTGATTTTCTGCAATTCCATTAGCTTCATCAACAAATTTTTTTATTATTAAAGTTAAATCTTTGGCATGTGGCCTTGCTTCTGGATATGTCCCCATTACTTTTCCCATAACAGACGATAATTGACCTTGACCATCATACTGAAGAGAGTTCTGAATAGCCAAATGAAAAATATTTTTTTCCAATTCTGAGTCAGGCACCCAAGACATTGTGGGTTCCACTAAGAACTTATTATTCAAATGATGGCTTTGATTTAGTTGTATTTGTATTATTTTTAATTTTACTTTTTAGACCATTAATAATCACTTAATTGGCGTTGATTTGCATTTGACCAATTAGTTTTGTTGTAATTTCTTTTAGGAGGATTGGAATTTTTGTTTGTAATCCAGTGTTTACGGATGCTTGACCAATTCCATCTTAAACAATTATGAGGTGTATCACCTTTACATAATTCAAAAAGTGCTAATTTACTTTTTGGGTCAGAGGGATAACCGGATCCGATTTCAAATCCAAATTCTTTCTCAATGTTTTTGATTATATTGTCACGTGTTACTTTTGCAATTATACTTGCAGCACCTACAATTTTGTATTTACTGTCAGCCTTATGTGTGCTAATTATTTCCCATGAGTCCCAAGGCCATTTTCTTAAATTTTCTGTAACTCTTTTTCCAAATCGTTCCTCATTTACATC
>PBHR01000003.1 GCA_002720275.1 Methanobacteriota archaeon | reverse complement strand
CTGTTGGTGGTTCAGAAGGAGGAGGGGTCGTAGGGGCTACTGTTGGTGGTTCAGAAGGAGGAGGGGTTGTGGGGGCTACTGTTGGTGGTTCAGAAGGAGGAGGGGTCGTAGGGGCTACTGTTGGTGGTTCAGAAGGCGAGGGTGTTGGAGGGGCTGATGAACCAAACATTACCGCTTGATATCTTTCATTGAATGCAGAATTGTCTAATTCCCCTGTTTTAAGATATTCTTGCATTGTATCATCTATAAGTTCCATGCTAACATTTGTTAATGTTCTATTACTTCCCATTCGATAAACCAAAAACCTGTGTGAGCCAGAAGATGTTTCAAACACAATATATTCAGGATCTGCAATTTGCATTATGGTAAGAAATAACCCAATAAAAAATAGCAATATGCCTAAATTCATTAAAAAGAATATTTCTGATAAAAAAGATGCCGATAAAACGATTATTAATCCTAATGCGGTCATCATCCACCAACCTAATTTATAATTATCTAACCAATCATATCTATAATGTGAAAAAGTCTCAATATTCTTAGTAATCATATGTTTTTCAATTGATACATTGCCTAATTCATCTCTCTTTGAAGTTACAACTTGAATTAAATCTTCTAAATGAAGAAGGGATAATGTTTCATTTCCATTCGAGCTTTCGCGAATGACAAATTCTGTCGCATCTTCTCCTAAAATAGATTTTGCCCTTACTCCTAAACCGGCAATTCTTTCCAAATCTATCTCCTCCAAGAAACGTTATTACAACATGGAATAACCCTATTGCATACCCCTTTGCAAGCCAAATTAGATTATTATCCCTACGATTAATATGTGGATTTAATCAGTTCCAATCGGAAGTTGCCCATGCTTCAACATCGTCTGATGATTTTTCTCCTGGTTTAATGCTTGTTCCAATAATAGTTGCTACGCCAGATTCTGAAGCCATATCAAACATACGTTTGCTTAATTGTCCATTATATGCAATTGCTAAAACAGTTTTTTCTGCTTCCCCAATGGTGGATGCTAATTTAGACGCCCCAATAGATTCTGAAGTACTGTCGTCTTCAAAAATTAACATAGCCTCCCTAGCGCCTAATTTTTCGATATTAGCTGCATAATCAATTATTTGTTGGGGGGGCTTTACAACCTTCTTTTCTGTTTTATCTTCAGGTTCTGAAACTCTAGCAGCAAACCTCTCTGCGGATTCTTTCATTGCCAAACATTTTGTGATTGTTTTAACTGGTAATAATTCCCATTCTTGGCCCACTGGTGCTTGCGCAACAAAATCAATTTTCATTAATTGATTTAATTGGAGAAATAACATCTCTCCTCCTCGATCGCCATCTATTGCAATTGTTACTGTTTCTTTTTTATTGGCTAAATCAATTAATTCTTGTTTTATTTCTCCAGCCCCATCTGTACAAATTGCGTTTTTTATTCCCGCTGCTAATAAGTTACGAACATCATTTCTTCCTTCACAAATAATTAATGAAGATGCCTTTTCAACATTAGGGCCACAAGTTAATCCGTGGAAAAATTGTGACTGTTCTGTTGTTAATACTGATCTTACTTCATCAATTACACTCTTACTAGTACTGCTACTATCTGAAACTAATTTTAACAATAAATCTTTAGCAAGTTCAACAACTTGAGTTCTTTTTGTTGCTCTCACGTCTTGAATCTCTTTAACTTGAATTTTTGAGTTGCAGGGCCCGATTCTTTCTATTGTTGATATTGCGGCCCCAATAATTGCTGTCTCAACATTGTCCATACTACTAGGAATTAATATCTCTCCACTTACCTTTCCTTTTTCATTTTTTAAATTTACTTCAATCATTCCAATTTTCGTTGAACGTTGTAATTTTCGTAAATCTAGATCATCTCCAAGTAATCCTTCACATTGCCCGAATAATGCTCCTACTACGTCTTTTCTTTGTACTGTTCCATCTACTTTAATTGTAGCTATAATCATATATTTCATTGTATTTTTTTGATTTTTTCCCATAATCCTCACCTTTGCATTTACCCTATACCTTTTGACTTTCACAATTAATGTGAGTTGCTTTCTCTCTGAGAAAGATTGAGTCTGATATGAGCACCTGCTCATTATCATCGAAATGCTAACCCTTTTTGAATACAATGGTTTAGAAAATAATTTTTTTCCTGTTTTCTACAATAGTTAATGACAATCAAGTTAAGAAGATAACCGCGTGTCGAGATTTATGGGCGACGAATCTCCTCGAACTTTAGAAGTGTTCTGTGATTGCGTTTCGGTCATGTTAAATGACGGGATTTTGACGAGAGAAGAACGAAGATTAATTGCCGCACTTTCAAGAAGTTTAGAGTTAAAGGATGGTGAACCTCTAAAAGTTTATGAGAAAGTGAAAATAGGAGAGAAAATGATTGGTGGAAAAATTATTTCGCGAAAAAATCAATTAAAGGTTTATCAAAATATTTACGAAATTGCACTCATAGGCGCATTATCAAAAGATGAATGGCGTATCTTGGCATTTTTACGACAACGATTTAATATTACAGAAGAAGAACACAATAAAATTCAAAACGATTTGAAAAATAATATTAAAGAGCGATATGAGCCGAAAGTAGTTGAATCATTATTAAAAACAATTGAAGATTCTGCAACTACTATAACTAAAATGATTGGTCGATTATTTTGATGAGCAAATATGTCTTCTAATCTTGATGGTTTTTTATCCGAAACGGATTGGTCTAAAATAAATACGAATAAAAAATTGCTACCGGTTTTACGGGAAGCCTATACTTGCGGCGTGCCCGCAATGATTGCTAAATCATTGACAGATAGGCTAAAAGACGCGGGAAAATATGAATTTTATCTTGGAACACCCCCCAAAGAATTACGCACGATTGCAAGTTTTTTAATAACGAATTTTAATGAAAGACCGAAAATAATTCTAAACCTATTGCCTGCATTATGGAAAAGGCATGGCAGAGAAGATGCAATATTGTATGGAATTATCCTTGCAAATATTAATCCAATTTTATTTCCTGAAAATATCTGGTTGTTTTTTGCTAATTCACTTAGACAACAAGAACCTGCTGATGACATGTTATCTGTTTGTGAAGAGTTGATTCGTGCAAAACATGAGTTGCCCCCTAGAGAAACTCTCGAAAAATTATGTAAGAGAGGGTTAATTTTTCATCAATTAGTTTTATTCATATTATTTCAAAAATATAAGGAAGGTAAAGAATTATTTGATTATGAATTGAAGTTTATTGAAAATTGCCCGGGGGATCATGATCTTATAAATCGCCTTAAATCAAGGATGATTGACAATTAGACTCTTAAAACACAACTACTTGCTATAACTGATTCGAATGGTTGAGAGATTTTTACCTTCAAATGATCCGATTAAAGAAGAGGTTCTTGATTGGACGGTAAAAAGAGATGCCCAAGACATTAAAATATTATTAGAATGGTTACATGAAGCTAGAAGTTTTCGAGAAAAAAAGGCAATGATTTCACTAATTGAAGGATTAATTAGTGAATTAAAAATGGCTATTGATGAATTATCTGAATTACAATGAAGGTGATGTTTTGATTTACCCGGCAATTATTTTGGCTGGTGGGGAAAGTAAAAGAATGGGTCAAGACAAATTTAAAATGAAAATTAATGGTAAACCAATGATTGTTCATGTGATTGAAAATTTAAAGATGGCTGGTTGTAATAAAATTTTAATTCAAACAAAACAGAATAAAACTGAATTAGAACATCTTCTTTCAAATTTTGATGTAAAATGGAATTACGATAATTCTGATGAAAATGATGTTTTAAAGGCTCTTTTATCGGCTTTAAATTATGCAAAAAATAAAAACTGGGATTCTGTACAATTAATGCCTGTTGATACTCCCTTTGTTTCTCAAAAATTAATTCAAAAATTGTCTGATTTATTAGATGAAAATTTAGAAGTGGTGATTCCCTCAACTAATTCTTCAAAAAATTCTCCCTCAAAAGGTTTAGAACCGTTATTATCTTGTTTAAAGGTAAAACCTACAATTAAAAAAATTAATGAGAATATTAACAAAAAAGATCGGCGGCTTGGAAAAATTCTTTCTGAAATGAAATGTTTAGTTGTCGATGAAAAGACATGGTCCAAATGGGGCGTTTTTGAAAAATCATTCAAAAATATAAATTATCCTAACGATCGTGTATAATTACTTTGGAATTTTCAATAATTTCCAATCTTCCTTCACTAAATGCATCAATTACTGAAGGATAAAGTACATGTTCTAATTTTTTTATTCTATTTTGGAGGGTCTCAACAGTATCTTCCGGTAATATGTTGGCTTCACTCTGAGCGATTATTACTCCACTATCTACTCCACTGTCCACAAAATGTACCGTACATCCAGATTTTTTTACTCCCGCTTTAATTGCATCTTTATGTGGATGAGCACCCGGAAAATTGGGTAAAAGACTCGGGTGGATATTCAGTATCCTGCCCTCCCATTTTTCTACAAAGGTAGGGGAAAGGATTCTCATATATCCTGATAAAATTATAGCTTCAATCTCATATAATTCTAAAATTTCATGAATTAAATCCTCATGTGTAGTTCTTTCCATATCTAATTTTAATTCTACAACTTCTGTTCTCACTGCAAAATTCTTTGCACGTTGGAGCCCTCGAACGCCGTGAATATTTGATACTACAAGTTTTGTTAAATGTGAACAATTTGAAGTCTGTTGATGTGAAAGCAATGCCGCCATTCCCGAACCTGAACCTGAAATTAATACAGCTAAGCGAAGTGGGTCCTTTGGTGTTGCAACCCGTGGTAATTGAAATTTATTCATTTTACACGAGCCTCATTATTTATCTTCTAATGCCTGAATAATCTCACACCAGTAAATAGCATTGACATGTTATGTTCATTTGCCGCATCAATTACTTCTTGATCTCGAATAGAACCCCCAGGTTGAACAATACTAGTAATTCCAATTTCATTGGCCGTGTCGATCCCATCTCTAAATGGAAAGAACGCATCCGATACCATTACTGCACCCTTTGCTTCATCACCCGCTCTTCTTGCTGCAATCCTAACCGCTTCTACCCTGCTTGTTTGTCCTGGACCAATTCCAACTGTTTTAGTTCCTTTAACAAAAATTACTGAATTTGATTTCACTTGTTCACATACAACCATACCAAACCTCATAGCAGCAATTTCTTGTTCTGTTGGTTTGTTCTTCGTTACTGAACGGGCTAATTTAGGGTCTATTTTTGGGCTACGTTCTGTTTGCAATAACCATCCTCCATTAATTTGTTTTGCAACTACTTGTGATGTTTGGGGTGATAATTTCTGAGTATTTGGCGCGATAGATAATAACCTTCGATTCTTTTTGCCACTTAGAATTTCTAACGCTTCTGTTTCAAATGATGGGGCAATAATACATTCAACAAAATGTGATCCTATTTCATTAGCTGTATCGCTAGTAACTTTGGAATTAAAGGCCACAATACATCCAAAGGCTGATTCGGGATCTGATGCTAAAGCATCCTTCCACGCAGTTACTTGATTGCCTGATAAAGCTGCACCGCATGGATTATTGTGCTTGACAATAACACAAGCAAAAGGTGTTTCGGGCCAATCATCTGTTGATAAATTCCTAGCTAAACGTAAAGCGGAATCTATGTCAATATAATTATTATAAGAAAGAGCTTTGCCACTATGCATTTCAAAATTTGCTAAATTAATTTCCGAATTAATTGGATTAGAATAAAATGCTGCTGCTTGGTGAGGATTCTCACCATACCTCATAATTTGTCTAATTTCTGAATCCACCTGAAATCTCTGTGGTAATTTATTAATTGCATTTTCTAATTCATTACTTTCGCTTGCATCGCCAATCCATCTTTTGTGTAATTCTTGAGATATTGCTACATCATAACTCGCAGTATGTTCAAAAGTTTCTAAAGCTAATTTTCTTCTAAATTCTAAATCTATCTCTGAGGGATTTCCTTCAAATTTTGTTAATAATTGGATAATTTCATTATATTTTTTAGGATTAGAAATACTCAAAACATTTCTATGATTTTTGGCTGAAGCACGTAAAAGAGTTGGGCCTCCAATGTCAATCATTTCAAGTAAATCCGGGTCTGCTAAAGGTGGCTGTTGTGAAGCACTGTCTGAAAATGGATAAAGATTAACTGCCACTAATTTAATTGGTTGATAATTTAATTCATCTAAACCTGCTCTATCTGTTTCTTTTTCTAACCTTGCTAATATAGCACCATGAATTGCTGGGTGGAGGGATTTTACTCTACCATCAAATATTTCCGGATGATTCGTAACTTCACTAATATCTTTTACAGAGATTCCTGCTTCTCTTAACTTTTTTGAAGTCCCCCCTGTAGAAATTATTTCCCATCCAAGTGACACTAAATCTCCTGCGAAATCGACAACTCCTGTTTTATCATATACACTTATTAATGCTCTGGGAGATGAATTCATGCAGTTTCCCTCAGCATGTCCAAACCTAACCAATTAATCAAGAAATCCCATAAAATAATAATTGGTTTTCATGCCGTTAATAATATCTTAAGGAGTTTTTGGGTGTGGGATTTGAAAAATTAATTGGAATTTATAATGCAAAAGGGTCTTTAATTGGGGAATTGCAATACTTTTGGGGAAAAATTAGAGGAACTGCGCATTGTGCGTTATGTGACATTACTCACGGCAAAATAAAGGAGAAATCTTCGTTTAAAAAATGTAAAGATGAGTTAAATATTCCATTTGAGTTATTACATCTTGACGAATTAAATTCTGAACTTGAGAAATTTATTGATAATGCTCCTTGTGTAGTTGGTAAAAATAATGAAGGTTTCTCAATATTAATAACTTCTGAAGAGCTTGAAAAATGTCAAAGTAATGTGGAAAGTTTTTCTAATTTATTAAATTCTAAAATTAATCTCCCCTAGCGGAAATTAATTGATCTACCCTTAATAACCCAATCACTGTTTCGGATGCAGAATTAATTGAATGTTTCAATGATTCTTTTGGTTCTCTAGCATATTCTATTTCTTCAATTTCTCCATTAATCCCAATTCCTAGATTATCTGATTCTTTTTTCAATCGGCTGCGTAATTCAATTACACTATCAAGGCTGCTTTTACCTGCATTAGCTGCTAATGTCGCTGGAATTGTTTCTAATGCTCTTGCAAAGGCTTCCATTCCCAATCTTTCTCTTCCTTGTTTAGTATCTGCAACCTCTCGCACTTTTATCGATAACAACGTATGAGGGTTGCCGCCCCCTAAAACCAATTCCTTTGAATTTATTGTTAAAAATGTGGCTTTCACTGAATCATGTATTGCTCTAATCGTTTCTTCGACAACTAAATCATCAGAACCCCCCACGTCAAAAGTAATCAGTTTGGAATCTTTACAATTATCAATCAAAATTCTTTGTGATGATTCACCATTTGAATTTATTGTTTCAGTTTTTAAAAGTCCAATTAAACCTAAATCATCTAGAGAAATATCACCAATTACAGGGCAAGTCTTTGCGAGTGTTGCCTTTGATAAGTGGTCTAATTCTAAAGTGCTTAATCCTCCTAATGCAAAAATATTTTTAGATAGTAACTTATGTAATATTTCTTTATTAATTTCTCCAGAAGAAAATAAAGCATTAATTCCTAATTGGATTAATTTTTCACTTAAACTTTCAATTTGGTTCTCTTCGCTTTCAATAAAATTTGCTAATTCTTCAGGGGAATTGATTTCAATCTCAGCATCTCTTGTTAAAGATCTTATACCAACCTCTCCATTCACTAATGCTACTTTACAATTCTTAATCTCAGAAGGAGTTCTATCTAAATGTAATTTTTTCTGAATAATTAATCCTTTAATTAATTCTGTTGACATAGGGATATTATTTGGAGACTTGGCCATTAAAATATTTTCAGAATCGCAAACAGAAGTGCTTTTAATTTGTTTGGCCCCCTCGATAACTAATTTTGCAATGTTTTCTGATACTTTGTTAGTAACTTTTCCCGTCAAGGATGTTTTTGCAACATTTAATAATTCGTTATCAGTGTAAAGGAATGCTATATCATCTAATTTTGACATTGAAATATTGCATGCTTCTCTATAACCTTCAACAATTACTAATGGATGTAATCCTTTATTGATTAAAAGTCCTGCTTCGTACATTAATGCCCCCGCAAATAAAATGCACCCCGTCACTCCGTCTCCTGCAGCAGATTCTTGGGATTCTCCTAAACTAACAAAGGCCTTGGCCGTAGGATGTTTAACCATTAATTCTGAAACAATTTTTGCACCATCATTAGTGATTGAAGCTTCACCATTAGATTTGTATAACATTTTATCTAACCCCATTGGGCCATAAGTGGGGCGAAGTAAATCTGCAAATATTGAGGCCGCACCAATTAACTTTTCTTGAACTAAGGATTCTGAAGTTACTGAAGACTCTGGTCGTAAAATTCTCACGGGAGGTGGGCCTGATCCTCCTTCTTCTACCATCTTAAAATCTCCTAACTACTAATCAAATAAATTAAACTAACCACGCAACGGTTCTAATGAATAATATACCCAAGATACAAATAGAAAACATATTACAGAAAGTCCAATAGATGGCATTAATGGAAAACCCCAATTATTGTTAAAAACTGATGTAGAAACAAATATGCTCAATATAAATACAATTACATACAATACTTTTGATGCTGAAAATTCTAAATTTGTTTTCATTATTTCTAAATTTGAAATCATTAAAACCGCTGAGCCACCTAAAAATAATATCGCAAATAAATAATACCCTTGAATTAAAGTATAATTTAATCCTACATAGATTGATGCTAAAATTGATAAAATTAATGTTAAAAATATCCTATTTTGTGTTTTACTAACGTCAATAACTTCGCCCATTAGTATGCTCCACCAGAATATATTTTTTGAATATGTTTACAATAATCTCTATTTTATGCTTCTACACCCACTACAACATCCTCATTTACATCTGAATGTTGAGTGTTTTCATCAACAATATAATCTGAAAATTCCACTTCATCTGAATTTTCCATTGAAGTTAAATTAGTTACAGTAACCCCTCCTGAAGAAATTGCATAAATATAATCACCCATAAATATCGATCTTTGAATATTTGTTTGGCCTCCATACCAGTAACAATACTGACAATCGTCTTCATTGTAAAAGTGGCTATGATTCACTGTTCCGTAAACACTTAATGGTTCTCCAAGCTCTACATTCACTAATATTAATTGGCTAATATATTCATATTTCCAATACCCTCCATAATGATAATTTTCCATACAATAATTAACCAAATATTCTCTATCTTCATCACTTAATCCTGAGTCTGCAGAATCTTGTGAATCGTCAGGGTCTTCTTCCGGTTCTGTAGTATCTGAATCAGGAGGAGGGGGGTCACTTTCAGCTTGTTTGGATGATGTTGTGGACTCTCCTGAACTTCCGGAACTTTCCTCACCCTCATTTGGTTCTTCTTCTACGGCATCTTCATTTTCTAATAACCAAGTCATATATTGAATTCTATCATTGCACCAATCTTCTTTTTCTTCAAGATTTGAATTTTCAACATAAACACTACGATGAGTTGATAATGGAATTGCTAACATATTTTTGGGGCCCCAATATTGGAAAGCCTTGTGTTCATAAGTCGCTTCACTCCATCCCCACGTCCATTCATTCGAGTCTTCACTAGATACTGGAGATAGGGACAATACTGAAGCCCGCTCGGGATTTGTAAAGTCGCTTACATCAAACATTGATATTTGTGTATTTGACCAATCTAACCCTAAACCGGTTTCTAAATCTGCTGGGCCTATTCCAATCGTTAAAACGTTATTTTCATCTAATGGGTGAATATATGTTGAAACGCCCGGAACTTCAAGTTCTCCCATAATCTGTGGATCTGTTGGATCTGAAAGATCTATTGTCCAAAGAGGATCTATTTGCCTAAATGTGACAATGTATGCTCTATCCTCAACAAATCTTGCTGACCAAATTCTTTCATCAAGTGCAATGCCATCGATTCTTCCGATTTCATCCAAAGTGGAAGTTGTAGAATTTGGTTGCAAAATAACTACATGATTCTCCATTGGATCTGGGTCTTCCATCCACCATCGATTCCATTCACCTGTAGTAGTTGCTAAACGTATATTTCCTTCATATTCTGATAGGGAAAATTGATCTAAAACTGTTCCGTCTACACGGCCGCTTCCAAGGTATGAAGTCCCTTGGCTTGTTAGTGAAAAAGCGTGAATATTCGTCGCTTCTTCAATTTCATCAGCACCCCAGTACCACCACCAATCTTGTGCAGGCTCTGCAATAACTAACGTATCTTGAGAGGCGTACACTACTGGCCAGTTACCCATAATATGGTCTGCTTCATAACTAAATGTGGCGCTTAACAAATCAAGGGTTAATATTGAAGTAAATTGTGTCCCTACATTATCTCTTGTTGCGATAAATTCGCTACAAGTTTCAGTGCGCATTGGAACTTTACTAACTCCATTTGTAGTTCTATGATACATTTGAGGCATTAAATCTTCAATGCTAGCGCCATCAATAACTACGTTGTTGTTTTCAATTGTGTTATTAATTGACATATTCCAAATCGCTTGACGTGCGGGATGATCCCAATCTAAATTATAGTATGAATCTTGATGCTCGGGTGAGATTTCCACCCATGTTTTAAGTCCTGGTAAATCTAAATATCCGTGTGTTATTGTTCTAACCATTCCGTTTTGTTCTCTAGCTGTTAAATACCACCCCTCAAGATATAATTCATTCATCAAAATTGGGTCGTCTCTTTCCGAAATATCAAATACTGAAAATTTAGTCAAACTAGATACCCTCATCCTTAGAGCACTATTATCCCAAACCAAATTCCACAAAGGATCATCATCAGATAAGCTCCAACTATTAACACTAGATAAGACTACTAAATTATCTTCTGCTAACATCATTTCCTGGGCATTTCCCTCAATTGAAGTAACTGATTGAAAGTCAAGGCTTCCAAACTCTGGCACACCAAGTATTACCAATTTGCCATCATTAATCATGTAAATATAATTACCATCTGTTTTAACAAAATCTGATTCGTCAACACCTTCTTCTTGATTATTAGTTCCCGAAAAATCAACTCCTTCTTCTCTAGTATCTGAATTTGAGTCTGTAGGTGCTGATTCTGCAACCGCTCCTGTGTCTTCAGCCACCCCATCCATTTCGATAAGGGCATCATCTTCTAACCACATTCCTCCTCCATAATAATTAGAGGTTTGTTGTAATAGTGTAATGCGCATTCTTTCCTTTAAATTTTCGCGCAAATCAGTTTCTAAATAATCACAAGAATTGTATGGAACTAATTCTGGTGAAACTCTTTCTCTTGAACCAATGTCCATCCAATCTAATACTTTGGAAATGGGTTCAATAACATCAACTATTGGGGTGTTGTCAACATCATCAACTACATCAACAATATCTTCTACTGCCCCAGTACAGCCTGAGCTTATCATTATTAGTAACACTAAAATGGGCTTTGCAATGCCTTTATTCATGCTGTGTTCCAATAATTAATAATATTAAATGGGTTGCCTGTTTTGTTAAAGATTTAAGTAAAGTTGATTGAGTAAGTAAATTTACGAAAAAATAATGGAAAAAAGAAAAGCGGTTGATATTTTTTCTGAATGGGCGAATATAGGGAAAGATGAAGGTATGGAAAAAGGTCATTCCAAATCTGTAAATCAAATGTTATCACTAGTTGAGGGTCATTTAAAATCAAAATATTCTGCTATAGATGTTGGTTGTGGAAATGGTTGGGTTTGTAGAAAATTAGCGAATGATATAAGGTGTGAAAATGTCATAGGGATTGATGGATCGAAAGATATGATTTTGAAGGCGCAAAAAACTGATCCTGAGGGGGAATATTATCATGCATTGTTGCCATCTTGGTCACCAAAAGAAAAATTTGATTTTATCCATAGTATGGAATTCTTATATTATCTAGAAGAGCCTCTAGAAATGCTAAAAAATTTCTATAATTTATGGCTTAATAATGATGGTGTTTTAATTGCGGGAATAGATTATTATTTAGAGAATGAAGATAGCCATAGTTGGCCAGAAAGGTTGAATGTTCATATGACAAAGCTTAGTATTGATGATTGGAAAAAAGGAATGTTAGATGCGGGGTTTAAAGATGTGGAAATTCATCAGGTTGCTGCTAATGAAAATTTTATTGGTACATTAGTAATGTTTGGTAAAAAATAACTTTCTTATTTTCTTTTAATAATTAGAGTGAAAATAAGAATGAATATCATTAATGTCACAATAATTAATCCTAATACTATAGTTTTAGAACCTTCAGAATCTTCTATAAGTTTGGTAGTTGATTCTTTATCAAAATTTTCTTCAGTCTCGTTATTTGTATTTAGATCTGTTTCTGAATTTTCTTCAGTCTCGTTATTTGTATTTAGATCTGTTTCTGAATTTTCTTCGGTCTCGTTATTTGTATTTAGATCTGTTTCTGAATTTTCTTCGGTCTCGTTATTTGTATTTAGATCTGTTTCTGAACCTTGTTCTTCTGATTCAAACTCACAATTATGATTGTTTATTCCCGCTAAAACATCATAATTTTTTGCCGTGGAATTTGTACATCCTCGATGTAACGATTTCATTATATCCCATTTTCTTTCTGCTCCTGCTTGCCATGGATTTTGATCTAATGCATCATATGCTCCTGCACTTAAATTATCTAACATTGAGTTGGGAATCGGTCTGAAATCATAATTATCGGGATCAGATAATAAATTTCTCACTTCACCTAACGTCTCTTGATATCCATTATAATTGAGAATAAAACTTCCTGGAACGGGGTGCTCTTCGTATGATTTTGATCTATGGGCTGCAATTTTATCTGCAGCATTATTATTTGTTGATGAATTTTCATTCCCTTCTCCATTTTCAAATAAAACAATGATGTCATTTTTACCTAAATCCAAGCCTCCTCCAAACACTGTATTATTGCTAACATCATGATAATCACCCTTCGCCATAATCCCTGTTTTTATGTCCCATAATACGTTGTGATGTACTGATGCATTTCTACCAATATTTGTTCCACCTGCTGGGCCATCCATTCTAATTCCATATTTTTCGGTATTATGAATCCAATTATATGCTATTTCCGCACCCTTTTGTTCTAACATCATCATTTGGACTACTGCTCCATCACTTTGAATAAACCCTGTATTTGAAATATTGTTAAAAAATATTTTTGGTGAATCTCCAATGCTTAATGTTGATGATGCTCCAGTATTTTTAACTGTATTATTTGAAAAAGTATTATCTCTACCTCCATCATAAACTGTAACCATCAATCCAATTAAATCTGAAGAGGACCAATCTATATATTCAAAATGCGAATTGTTTACTGTATTATTGTTTGATTTTAATGCGGCCCCATGAAATTCTAAAGCAGAGCCGTCAGTATATGCAAATGATGAATTATCAATTAAAC
Organism: Methanobacteriota archaeon; assembly: GCA_002720275.1. Classification (GTDB taxonomy): domain Archaea; phylum Thermoplasmatota; class Poseidoniia; order Poseidoniales; family Poseidoniaceae; genus MGIIa-I. The sequence goes on along the minus strand of PBHR01000003.1, from coordinate 30,010 downwards.
AATTAGTGCAGAAATCCATTCTAGAAACCCACCTTTCATCAACATCTTCTCCTGCTATACCTAGGCTTCTTTTAGAAGTGCTTGGATACATGANATCTGAATCTTTAACAATGCATCCATTACAACCTTCTGTTCTGAATGTTGTTGCAAAAAATTCTAACCCCTCAATTGAAATATTGTTGCTGTTTGTAATATTAAATGCAAAAGGTTGTGTTTTAACTCTAATATCTAAATCATTTGGATTTGCTCCACTTTCAAACTTCATATGCAATTTTTTTTCTAAATTATCAAACCACCATTCACCAGGAAAATCAATTAATTCTCTTTTACCTTCCAAGAAATAATAGTGGTGTTTTGTTTTCCAATTTGGAACTGCATCATATGAAATTGTATTAGTGGATAAATTATAATCGGTAACAGTTCTGCTCCACGTCTTAAAGGAACCAACATTGAGTATTGCTATTGCCCCAATTGGATCTATCCCTGTTAAATTTAATTTCCCTGTATCTTGTAATTCCCCATTACTATAACTACCTCCATCACCAATTGTTCCTTTAGCCCAGTTATTTGTTTGATCAAATACTGAAAAATCGGTAAAGTTTGCATTTGGCCACCTTGCAGGTATTTGTTCTTCATAATCAACAAAAACTTGCCAACCATTTTTATTTATTTCAACTTCATGTATATCATTTGTTGATAATTCCCATATTCCATTTAAATCNTGAGTNATACTTTCAGTGCCATCAAAAACAACTCTTTCATTTTCAGCNACACGTATTGTTAAATTTTCAAAATTATCAATTATAATTTGTTCGTGATATACNCCTTCATGAATNATTATTGTNTCNCCATTTTTAGACACTTCTAATGCCTTCATAACTGAATTAAATGGGCAATCTACTGTTCCTGAAAAATTATCATTTCCTAATTGATTGTCTACATGTATCTCATGTTGTGACGCTGTGAGTGAATTATTACAGTCTAACTGATTTGAATGGAATGCTGAGGTTTCAGAAAAAGCCAATTCTGGTTCACAAATAATTAAAGGAGTAAATATCTGAAAAAGGAACATGAAACATATCCCTATGACTACCCTAGACATGCTGTTGGGTACAAAGGTTATTTCTTATCCTTTTGGAATATAATCGTCCGTGCTATAAGGTCCTGTAGAGTAATTATCTATTTCAAAACGAAAGAAACCAATTTTTGATAATTTAAATTTTTTAGGTGAACCTAAATATTAGTTGCTATTCGAATGATTCATGAAGGCTAAAATCCTATCGATTTTACTTCTTACTTCAATCGTTATTGCTCCAATAAATGTTTTAGGTGAAGATGAAGAAACATTCACATTATCGGGATTTGTTTTTACACATAATGGAGATTTAGCAAACAAAACTTCAATCAAAGTTGATTCTATGGCCTCTGTTTGGTCAGAAAACGGGAGTTATGTGTTTTCTGGAATAAGTCCTGGAGAACATACAGTTCGTGCTTATTTTATGAATGATGGGCATACTGTTGTTTACCGAAAAATGTTTTTTACGGAAAATATGGAATTAGATTGGTATGAAGGAATGAATTGGATAACCGCAGAAATTTTTGATTCAGATGGAAATTATATTTCAAATTCTGTATCAACCACAATTGAAATTTTAGAAACTAATGAAAATAAAAGTCCAAATAATGGCCGAGTCGAGTTTGATTTATTGGATATTGGAGATTATTATACGATTAAATCAACTTTTAATAATCCGGAAACTTCCACACAATTTATACATTTTAAATTAGAAGCGGGATCTTCGACATTTCCTGATCTAAATGACTTTGACTTTTATTATGGGGAAAATAGCAAATATGGATTTGTAAAAGANCCCCTTGGTTTCCCCCTTTCTGATGTTGAAGTTAGTAATGGAAATAATAGTGTAATGACAAACTCGGACGGTTTTTACTTATTTCAAAATTTNAAAATTGGGTCTAATCAAAATTTTTCATTTAAATTAGAAAATATAGACCTTGTTGAACCTATTAANGAACTAATTGATGANGGAGAGGGGTGGATGAATGTAACTTCTACTCTTGAAGTTAATTTGCCTGAAAATGTTACATTTATTACATCAATTCAAACAATTCCTTCAGAATATCCATTTTTAATTGAATGGGAAGGCGGGGCCTATACTGAATATTATTCATTATACGTTGATGGAGAGATTGCTTACAAAGGTGCTGCGGATTCCTTCACATTTTTCCCTGAAGAAACTGGAACTTTTGAATTTCAAATTGAGGCTACAAATAATAATGGAACCACTATAAATTCACAAACATTACTAATAATCGTAATCCCTGAACAATCTGAANAGGACTTNTGGTCTATTGGAATGAGTTGGAATTATTCNCTAGTCCATACTCCNGAATATCATCAAAATAAAACCTATACAGCTATTGGTTCAGAAATAATTACTGATGCTTTTGGNNAAGAAAGGGAAACTTTCCTTGTCAGAGTTTCTGACGATAATTATGAAGAAGGTGAAAAAGCATATCGTTGGGTAGATACAAATAATCTCTTAGATGTAAAAACATATTGGGTGGATGCNCCATCTTCTTCTTCCTATTATCAAGAGGGGACGCTTGGGTGGAAAATTAGTGATGAAGGNACTGAAGTAGATTTATTTGAAGTGGATNANGGGGCCTCATTGCATTTTAATCGTACNAATGTCATTGGTGTTCCNGGNCATCCAAATGGATATGATGATACTTTAAACACAATNTCAATAACAAAAAATGTAATGGTTGAAACACCTGCTGGAAATTTCTCAACCACTTATTTTAAGATCACAGATNTTNATGATGAAATCGTATCTTGGGAATTGTGGTATAATGAAACTGTAAGAAATTGGGTTAAAAAAATTGATAGGTTGCCTGGATCTCATAGTGATTCTGTTATTTTTGAGCTTACTTCATTTGATGTTCCAATAACTCCTCAATTTATCACAGAAGATGAGACTAATATTTGGGATGANGACTTTATTNTAGAATGGGCTAAATTTCAAGGNGCTGCTTCTTATCAACTCTTTGAGAATGGCGTCCTTATTTATGAAGGTGATGAAGCATCATTAAGTGTTGAAAATAAAGAAGACGGGGAATATATTTACAAATTAAATGCAATTATGAATTCTGGTCAAATNNTTGAAGGTGATACTCTATTTTTGAATGTTTATTTTATTTTAGAGCCTCCAGAAATTTATGCAGATAATAGAACTGTAATTAAAGATCAAAGTGTGAGNTTNTCATGGGAAAAGGTAGAAGATGTTGCTTGGTATTCCATTAAGGTAGAAAATTCGGAAGGTGAAATTGTGGAATTTTATAANGGGACNGANAATTTTACTGAAATTAATTCACTAGACATTGGTCAAAATAGAATCCGNTTGCAAGCTGCTTTACAAAATGGAAAAGTTTCAGATCTCTCTCCATCAATTTTTGTAACCGTTCAAGATTTNGTTGAAGAAGAAGGNCAAGAGGAAATGGGNCGTGGNATTCCNGCAATTGGTATTCCTTCAACTGTTTTAGCAATTTCACTTGCTATAATTTTNAAAAAANGGNGAGAATTTAAATGAATAAATTATTTGTGATATTAATTACTTTGGTGATTTTTTCTCCTGGATGTATACAATCTACAAATGAAAATTCAGAAACTGGAAATCTCTATCAAAATATAGTTGTAACCGATTCNAATGGNNANGANCATTATTTTAATANCCCNCCATCNAGAATCGCAATTACAAATACTTATGCTGCAAGTGTAATGAGNATGTTAAATGTTAATTCCTCTTTAATTGTTGGTGTTTCTGGAGATTTTTATGATGAAGAACTTTGGCCNGAATTTNCAAATACNCANATCATTCAACAATCTGCTCANTCTGAAATNGATTTTGAAGCNCTTCTNGANTGCCGGCCTGAAGTATACATTGTTTTTGCGACTAATGGNATGGTAGATACAAATGCCATTAGAAGTAAATTAGAACCTGTTGGAATTAAGGTTCTAGCACTTGATTTTTACAAATACGATTCTTTAAGAGATGAAATTTCTGTAATTGCTGACTTATTTGACAAAGAGGAGGANATGNAAATTTTATTNGANGATTTTGATNCAATTGAAAATGANATNTTAGANCGNACNTCTNNNATTTNAGAANNTGAAANNCCNACNGTTGTNATGGAACATCATGCATCATTAACCAGAGATCCTGTTGTNCTTACTGGNACATCTCAATGGACTGATATCATTGAAAAGGCTGGGGGAATTAATGTCTTCAAAGATTTACCGGGGCATACAACTCACGTTGATATGGAAGCAATATTAGATGCAAATCCAGATGTTTTAATGTTTGATGGGATTACTTTTGACATCGGATTTAATTCTTTTGATGANGATAATACGTGTGAAACTCATTTTAATTTTATTNGNGACCGNCCTGGTTTTGAAAATATGNATTCTGTAAATAATAACAGAATGACAATCATGTCTGGCGAATTTGCGGGTCCAATGATGATTCATGGATTACCAACACTAGCAAAACTTTTGCATCCAGAATTATTTGAAGATTTGAATGCTAATTCATTCATTGAAGATTATTTTGAAAAATATCATAACATTGAGAAAAAGGGTAAATTTGTTTGTAATTCNTAAGGTGTTGGAATGGAGAATATTTCTGATCAACATATTCAAAATTCAAAAATTCAAACTTTATTAATATTTATCTTGGCCGTTTCTACTTTTTTGTTAGCAGTATTTGCTTTGGCATTCGGATCTTCAGAAAATTTAGATTTTTTAACTACATTGAAANTAATTTTNGGTTTTGAAGAGCCAAGCAAACTTCAATCAGACATAATCTGGAAACTAAGATTCCCTAGAATTCTGATGGCAATTGTTGGTGGAATTGCTTTAGCGACGGCNGGNTCNTTAATGCAAGGATGNCTTGGAAATCCTTTGGTTTCTCCTTTAACTTTAGGTGTCGCTTCTGGTGCGGCATTAGGNGCNGCATTAGCAATTGTGATGGACTTTTCAATNGCTCCAAAATTAGCGTATTTGTTAAGTTTTTTNGGNNTNTTNCCAGNNATNNNGNCNTATGCNCCAATAGANTTNCTTCTNTTTTATGCNGATTCTCTTGCNATTATTGTAAATGCTTTTTTATTTTCTTTAATTGTTGTNGCAATTATNATACAATTAGGAAATTTTAGATCTGTTTCTGCTGAATCTTATATTTTAGTTGGNATTGCAATCACATTTATTGCTGGGGCGATTGTGTCAACAATGCAATATTTTGCATCAGATGCCCAANTATCTCAATTAGCCCATTGGTCTTTTGGAAGCCTATCTAGGCCTACNTTATGGGATGCAATATTAATTGGAATTTTTGTAATAATTTTGATGCCATCGGCAATAATCCGNGCTTGGGATTTGAATGCNCTCTCNTTGGGAGGAGATGATTTTGCAATTTCTACTGGTGTCGACCCCAAAGTTACTCGTAAAAAGATCCTTATTTTATCTGCTTTAATGACTTCAATTGTAATTGCATTTACTGGNCTAATTGGATTTTTAGGGTTGGCTGCCCCCCATATGAGTCGATTAATTGTAGGAAACGACTACAGAAAATTAATCCCTTGTTCTGCTGTTTTTGGGGCATTATTGATGTTGTTCGCGGATACACTAGGTCGAACATTATTTGCCCCAATTATAATCCCTGTGGGTATTATGTTGTCTATACTNGGAGGGCCATTTTTTATGTATTTATTATTAAAAAATAGGANGGGGTTTTAATGGGTTCTTTTACAAAAAATATTATAGAAATTAAAAATTTAAATTTTAGTTGGAAAGATAATCACGTTTTAGAAAACATTAATGTTTCAATACCTGAAAATCAATTAATAGCCATTTTAGGAATAAATGGGGCGGGGAAATCTACATTACTAAAATGTATTAATAAAATCCTAAAACCAGATTCTGGAAATATTAAAATTCATTCTAACAATATTTTANATNTTAACTTAGTTGAATTNGCAAAAAAAATATCCTATGTTCCTCAATCTGTATTAACAAGTTTTCCAATGGAGGTTTTTGATGTNGTNCTTTTAGGNAGNCGNCCNCATATTAGTTGGNGNATTAATNATAAGGANAGGGANAAAGTNAGTAATACNTTGAAATTTTTNAATCTTGAAGATTTNGCATTNAGAAGATTTAATCAANTATCAGGTGGAGAANGNCAAAGAGTNATTATTGCAAAAGCAATCGCTCANGANCCTAATTTNTTTTTAATGGATGANCCTACGAGNGATTTAGATTTAAAAAATCAAATAGATGTNATGAGCTCTGTTAAAAAATTAGTTTCNAAGGAAAAAGGTTCNAAATCAGCNCTAATAGCAATTCACGACATTAATACTGCTGCTAGATTNGCAGATAGAATTTTATTACTGCATAATAAGAATATTATTGCTGATGGTNCTCCAGANGANGTNTTAACAGAAGAAAATATAGCAACCGTATTTGGAGTAACTAGTCAAATAATTTCAAAATCAAAATCCACCCCATTAAGAATAATTGTAAAGGANAAAATAAATGAGGGGGNTATAGANGAGGAATAAATATGAGTAGTAATGATTTGTTGATAATATTTGGTACNGAGACNGGAAATGCNGAAGCATTNGCTGANGATGCNAAAAATTTTGCCAAAGNATTCGGCCTAGANGGAAGAGTAATGGATATGGAAGATTTAANTGTAGATGACCTATCAGATTCAAAGCGTCTTTTGATTTGTTGTAGTACTTGGGGAGAAGGTGATCAACCCACTAATGCAGAAGAGTTGTATGAATCTGCCTGTGAATCAGATGACGGGTGTATGGAAGGAGTGCACTTTGCAGTTCTAGCTTTAGGAGATACTGATTACGAATTTTTCTGTGAATCNGGAAAAGAGTGGGATGTATTAATTGAGCAAAANGGCGGTACACGAGTTAACGAGCGTATTGATTGTGATGTAGATTATGAAGATGATGATGAATGTGAAAANTGGATTAANTCNACATTAGAAAAGCTTTCAAATGTNTAAATTTTATTCAATTAATTANAATCTAAAANCATTAATTTGATAAATTAACAAATATTGTGATTGTAATATGCGCANCNCNNNTNATANCCNNGANGANAAAANTCAATCTTCNAAATTNGCGCATGAATTAGCNCATAANAATGANNNCCCTGCTGAAAATGTTGCACAATGGTTNGAAGANGTTCATCAAGGNACNCTTTGCACAATCTCNAATGTAGANGGNTTAGAAGGGTTCCCTTATGGTTCAATTGTNCCNTTTNCAATTGATGAAGATGGNTGTCCATANATTCTTGTCGCNGAAATTGCTGCACATACAAAAAANCTACTNAATTCTCCNAAATCTTGTCTTTTTATNTCACANCCANAACCAAGTGGNGACCCNCAATCTCATTGGAGAGCAAGTATCATNGGANGTTTCTCNCGTATNGTTTCACCTTCNAGNATTNATGATTTGAGNCCTGANAAATTAGAGAGTAGTATTCAGGTTTCAGANNAANATGANGANAACATGCTAANTAGATATTGTCAAAGAGTTCCTAATGCTGAAAATTATTTGAAAACACATAATTTTTATTTTTGGAAAATGAAAGATGTTGAAAAGGTAAGATATATTGCAGGGTTTGGAAAAATTTGTTGGATTGAAGGTGATGAACTCCTTAATGCAATTTCAGACCCTGAAATAAATAATGTAAAAGATGAATCTGTAGAACATATGAATGAAGATCACGAAGATGCAATGATTACAATTTGTGAAGGGATTCATGGATTTAAACCCAAATCTGTTCAAATGATTAATTTAGATTCCGGNGGNATTATGATGAAGNCNNAAGAGCCNNAAAAATCNGTNTATACTCCATTTAGAAAAAGAATNAAATCCGANNATTTAAGNGTNGAAATAATCAAGTTAGTNAAGGAAGCGNGNGGTAATTTAANNNCTTAAATNAANTTCTTCCAGCGTTCTAATTTATCATTTTCAAAATCATTTTCTGTAAGGCAGTAAGCCCATTGATGTAATCCNTGNCGAATTACGGGGCTTATTGTAAANTCATCAAAGTTAGAATTNTTNCGTATTATTTTACTAATTAATTGTCTTCTAAAACGTCCNTTNGGGCCNGCAAAATTNCNCCAACGTTTTATTTGNCTTTCATCATCTTCACACCTTCTCCCTGAAAAAAAATTACAATACCANTGAACCCANCCATANGGATCNATGGGNTGAATCCATCCTTTTGANTCCCAAAATTCAAGTGATGTNCCNCTTTTTACTTGATATTTGTTTATTTTCCGNTTAAATTTTTTATTTGANANATATTCGGAAGANATNCCTTGAAAANAANNCTCANATTCTAAATGACNATTAGAAAGATGCTCTTCNAAAACTCCTGAAAAAATAGGCCTCCAATATGTGCCNCCAAAACATCCTTGCTCAAACATTTCNTTAGGNGAAAGATTNGGTAAAAANTNCGGATAATCTTGAAATTCAAATTTTCCTTNTGAATTACGTTTCAAAATTTCACCACTAAAAATAAGGNNTNTGTTTAATATCNATCATANAATGCTTATATTTCAAAATTTAAAATAACTCACATACTCCAATTATTAGTAATAATCCTGCNACNGCCTGTAAAGCAATTGTTTGAATATTAGTAGAAACTAAATCTCTACTTTGATANTCNTGAAATANACGATAAACTAACCAGCCTGCCCANGGGATTGTAANCAACAAAATTAANGTNTCANTNCTCATTAATTCACACATNACTAATAAAATNGANGANATATANGCCATTGCAATTAATACTAAATANCCCCACCTAGCNTTTTTAACNCCNAATTTTGCNACTAAATGTATCTTACCTGTTTCAATATCNGAAGGNGTGTCTGGGAANTCATTTATCCATAATATNGCNGTNGTGAATAATCCNAAAGGTATACCAATTAAGAATGCATCAAAAGAGTGGCANCCNGTAAANGCATAAACTGTCCCCATTGTCAATACTGGNCCAAATAATAANCCAATTGACANTTCTCCTAATCCTTGTCTGGAAGANAGTTTNAATGGNGGTGCTGTATAAAAATACCCACCAAGAGCNCCTATGCTTGCGTANATAAATAANTGNAAATTAGGNACCCATGGGCCAAATATNAAAGCAAAACCNCAAAATGTNGCAATCATCAAAAATATAAATCCAAGATTAAATAANCCCTTTTCAGAAATTAATCCTAATTCTATTGATCTNGAACCTCCNGAATATTGGAGGAAATAATCATTATTNGCTTGATCNACGCCTGCTTGCCAATCNAAATAATCATTAAAAATATTNGCTGAAAGATGTAATGTTGTACCNCCNAAAAATATTAAAAAGAATANNGGNATTGAAAAATCNGTATCCCAAGATAAATCNTGTATCCCTCCGTTAAATGCCCAAACCATTGCAAATAATATTGGCATCCANGTTGCTACAACAAAAGGCATTCTTGTAATTGCNACCCAGGTTAATGGNGTTACCCACCAAGGCTCTTCNGGCATTGTTTCTAANGGNTCNTTGTCAATAACTNTAGTTTTACCACAATANCCTACTTGNGTTCTTTCTCCTTCTACCTTNTTGAATACTGGNGTNATTTCAATTATNGCNGGAATATACGTTCCATTTTTATGAACAAATGTAGTTTCNCCCTCAAATTTACCTTCATTNGTTGCNGTANTAAGCCAATTAGCAACGTGTCCTAAAACTACTCTACCGGGNGAAAATTGAGANACTCGCATTTTCCCAATTACTTCATCNGNNGTATAACCAAAAATATTTGANGCNCCATCACTAAATGATTCTATTCTACCTTCCATATCACAAGTAATAACTGANACATCATCAGTAGATTTAGNCTTTGTAAANTTCTCNGGNTCNACTATTTTAGCNGGNAGATTNTCTTCATTATATGCNGATTTGAATTCTTTNAGNCTNATCTCTCCATCNCCATTTTCATCAAGNGTTTTTACTAAATTATCTACTGNNCCTTCNGTCATATTTGCAATNTCTAATTTTAANAGTCCGGATTTGAATTCTTCAACTGAAATNTTTTTATTATCNTCATCATCTAAATCTTTAAAAATATCTTTAAGTGTTTTTTTCTCTGCATCTAAATAATCNCGAATATCCCATAAAATATCGTTAGAATTGTTCGATTCTTGTTGNCCCATAAAGACAACCTAAACAAATTAGATATATCATNTATTGTTTGATTTATTGTTTTGCTAATTCAGAATTTAAATATTTTATTTNNCCCGTGATTTCTTCACCNACCCATNTTGGTANATTTAATTCGGTTTCTAATGATTTTAATTCTATTTCNGCAATAATTAAACCNGAATTATTNTCTAAAAATTCGTCTATCTCCCATATATTTNCCTCAAATTNTAANTTGTAACGANNCTTGGAAATTCGAGGTNATTTATAATTAAAANANTCTTCAAATTCTNTTCCTACAACCCACTCCCATTCTTTCCTAATTCCTGGNGCTTCTCTAATTTTNANTGTNAAAATATAANTATTATTTTGCTTTCTTATCCTACAAGCATAATTTTTTTGATTTGAGTTGAACGCCTCTTGTAACTCTTTTTTCTCGTTCAATTTTGTTATTTTTTTATCCTCATAAAAAAGNAANNCNTCTTTAATTTTNAAATTTNTAAAAGGNAAATAAACTTGNTCNGTTANAATCCCNTCTCCNANATTATTAGGTAGATTNTNCAATAANAATCTTCNCTCTATCTCTAATTTAACNATATTATTTNNCCNCATTTANATTANTAANAATTATAGANAANTTCTCTTCTTTAAGATTTGTAATTTCNACNATTAAGTTGCCGANAATNAANGCNCCTCCNCCNACAAANAGCCAAAATGTNACCTCNCCTTCCATACCTAANATCAATGAAAANATTGCTGCCCAAACAGGNTCAAGTGCATACAAAATTGCTGCCCTAACTGGAGAAAGNTGNTTTTGTAAAATTGTTAATAATAATAATGCAAATAATGANCCGAAAATAGCNCANCAAANTAATGGNATCAAATANCNGGGGAATAATAATAACTCAAAAATATCTTTAAATTNGTTNNNTTTNACGAAAAAGGGNAAAATAAACATAGAAATTATNGCTACTGTACAAAGCATTACAANNGTTAAATGCACTGTGTNTCGATCTTGNGTNACTCTGTCNGTAGCAATNATATGNGCNGCAAACATGAANGCNCCAATTACNGTTAACCATTCTGGTAAATTAAAATTNAATTGNGGNGGGCCACTAATCCATCCCGCTCCAAANGTNGCTAATATNACTCCCGCNCCCATAAAAAATGTCATTTTTTGTCTTCCNAAAAATAAACCAATTAATGCNGTAAATATCACATAAAGNCTNGTTANAAATGCAGATACTGCNGGAGTAATATCTGGATATGCTATACCTATCATTTGNAAAAAGAANCCTGNCCANACTATTGCCCCTAACCAAATNCCTCCATTTCTTGTTTTAATATCTAAAAATGCTTCTTTNANATTNGGTACAAANGGTAATAAAAATATTGNAGCAANNCNAAATCTAAAAAATACAAATGAGGCTGCTAATGTTTGATTTGATAAATGAGGNTTNGCNGTTTGAGCNGTGNTAACNGCCCAATCCATCCANATAAAAGTNANTCCCCAAATTAAAGTAACNAATACTAAACCNAATGTNGCNTTTTTTTTGGTNTTGAAAAATTGTTCAATCATTTTTTACACNCNCNATCACATTNAAAAATTCATTAATACTATTTTNATGGTCAACAATTAATCTNTGANTNAAGGCTAAATTACCATAATTTTCTAAATTTGCATANATANTCTTAAGTTCTTTTATCCANTCTTCTGCNGAAGCAGAANANGGCATNACTTTACCNCCNGGGCCTACNGCTTCAGATTGGGNNCCNATATNAATTGAAATNGANGGCTTAGAAAAATANCCGGCTTCATTAATCACTCTACCCCAAGTTCCNACAAGTTCCAATCTAAACATATGAATNTCNCAAAAGGGNTATATCTCTTCTAATTTACAAAANCCTTCATCAAATGTGTTAGAATGTTTTGCTAATTTTTGAGCNAANATNCCNCCNCCAAATACATGTAAAGTGGCTTCNGGCCAAAGTAANNTCANTTTNGGAATTAATTNTTTNTTATAAAANTGAAANCCCTTTTCCGGCACCATTCCCACAATNGCAATTCTTGGATTTGTTAAATNATTTTCTAATCTGAATTTGTTTGCTTCCTNTAATTTTGTCTTTNAANCTCGNNTCAGGATAAATNTCTNCGAAATTNACNGGCAAATGTACNATAGANANNGACTTTATTGAAAATTTTTCTTTTATTTGNGAAGCTANGCCTTGTCCTGCTACAATNACTGTCTCTGCTTTNNCTAAACANTNTTCAAATAATTCCGGNNNTTGNAAGCATACTTCATCNCTAACAAAAACAANGTANGGGATTTTATTTTNAATAAACGCNGATGANGCNCCNGCAGACCAATCTAATTGNGTTATTCCTAATAATTTCTCATTATTTTNTTTTGCTAATTTAACTTNTTCAGANAAATATTTTTTTAACCANNNGGAAAATAATTTNTTTTTTCTTTTNAGATGAATNCGNCTTAAAAATTTCATAGATCTACCTGTTTTTCTGTTTCTCAATTTCCAAGATGCTCCTGAAAAAATATCTTCAATTTTTATTTGACATTTTTCAAATTTTATTGATGAATCCTTAAATAATTCTTCATTCGAGCTTCTATCGTCAGATTGATACACATTAATATTCCAATTCTTACTTGATGACTCTAGTCCTAATATTAATGACGAAAGGCTTTTTTCTGCACCCCCCACAAGAGAGTCAAAATCTCTTACGGCCACTAATAGCCTACCCTGCATTGTGGGTGTGAATTAGTTATGACTTATGATTACGGCGGCAAATTCAGAAGCGCCAATAATAATTTATTGGATAAGTGGGGGTAATTCTAATCAATTAGCGGTGCAATAAAGTGTTGAAGGGCCTGCCTCACATTATGTCGTGGTTAGGGGGCCCTAAGGGAGGCGAACTTCCAAAACTAGGACTAATATATCGAATCATGAGGTTTTTTTCAAGGTCCTTGATGTCTGTATGGTTCAGAGAATTAGATGTTGTTGATAATGAAAATATACCTCAAGAGGGGGGTATTATGTATGTTGCTTGGCATCCAAGTGGATTGATCGACCCCCTGCTTCTTCATGCATCATTACCTGGAAAATTATCTATTCTTGCTAAACATACTTTATTCAAAATTCCCTTACTTGGCCGTCTAATTAAAGCGGGGGGGGGGCTTCCTATTTTTCGGGCATCAGATAGTGATAATCTTGAAGAAGCGAAAATAAGAAATCAAAAAATGCTGGAAGAGGTGGGAAAGGAAATTTCTAATGGGGGGAAATTGTTATTATTCCCGGAAGGTAAAACTCATACAGATTCTGAAGTTAAAAAAGCAAAAACAGGTGCTGCAAGAATTATGCTAATTGCATTAAGAAAGGCAAAAGAAGAAGGTTTGGTTCCACCCAATATAATTCCAGTAGGTTTGCATTATTCTAATTCAAAAAAGTTTAGAGAGCGTGGTGCGGTAATCCTTGAACGTCCTATGAAATTGCCTAATATTCCCCCAATTGTTGAAAATGATGATGAGCAACAAACACTTGATCGATTGTGGACCTCCCAAGTTACAGATTTTATAGAAAAAGAGCTTAAACGCGCTAGTCATTCAAAAATTTCCTGGGAGGAGCGTCGCTTAATTTGGCAAGGGAGGAGTGTAGTGTATGCTGAAAGGGCAATTAAAAATGGGGAGAAAATACGACGGTTGAGTTTTGCTGAGTCTGTTTTAGGAGCGAGAAGAATGCGGGCTGGATGGGAATATTTTACTGCTAATAATCCTAAAAAAATTGATACTATTCTATTAAAATCAAAACAGCATTTTGAAGAATTGGATAATCTAGGCATCACACCGTTTGATGTGGCTGCAAAACCAGAAAAACCGGGTATTGGTGGATTTATAGTCGCTTTAATTGCGTGGGTTTGGGCCGCCGCATGGATGTTTGGGTTAGTTACGTGGAGTGCGGTATTGGGAAATGTCCCTCCTTATCAGGCAAATTATCTTACAATGTGGGGACTTAAGAAAAAAGGAATTGAAGAGTCGGTTCATGCAACAATGAAATTGGGGACCGCCGTCATAATATTCCCTCTATGGTGGATATTTGCATCATTATCTGTAACTGCAATATTTTTATCAAAAAATAGTCCTATTTTCATCTTACTAAATAAACATTGGTTATTAGCTTATTTTACTCAAATTAATCCTATTTTAATGTTTATTATTTTATTGATTTGGTGGCCAGTATCGGGTAAAATGCACCTAAATCTATATTCTAGGCTTGCCCGTAGTTGGCTTTCTTTAAAACGATGGAGTAATTGGAGAAAAAATGAGCTTGATTGGAATCGGTTACAAAAACAACAAAGAGAAATCGGAGGTTTGCTAGTAACTCTTGGTGATAGTTTAATTTTACCAGGTGATCCTGAATGGGAAGATCCCCCCACTGCTGAAGACGATTTTAGACATGTGTCATTACGCTGAATAATCAATCTACTTCAACCCTATATTGATATGTGGCTATTTGTTCGAGGTATTGTGGGACTAATCAAATTACTAGGTGAGTTGAGAATTTGGTTGGTTGAAAATTCATTTTCAAATAAATCTCGAAGGCAAAGATTCTTTACAAAAATAGTAAAAAAGCAAGTTGCAAGATTTGGTTCTGATTTAAAGGTTAATGAAATGTGTAGATTAAATAAACACGTTTCATTAAAAAATAATGTAAACTTAAATGGAATGGAAGTTCAAGGAAATGGGAAAGTGGTTATTGGAAATAATTTTCATTCGGGAAAAGATATTTTATTAATCACTCAAAATCATAATTGGAAAAATGCAAAATCCATTCCCTATGATGACGAATACATACTAACTAATATCATAATCGAAGATAATGTTTGGATAGGGAGTAGAGTAACCATCATAGGTAATACTACAATCGGAGAAGGTTCAATAATACAAGCAGGAAGTGTTGTTGTAAATGATATCCCTCCACTTTCTATTGTGGGGGGTCATCCTGCAACAGTATTTTCAAAAAGAAATAAAGAACATTATGATAAATGTAAAAAAGAAAATTTAGTGATGTAAATAAGTGATTGATTAAAATAGTTAATTAGTTTCAAAAATTTCATGAGCACTGTTGGTTCGGGTTTAATGACAGCATTGATGATGATTGTAAGTAGTGTTTTTGGGGTTGTCGCAATTGATGGCGTTGAAGCACTCACAGAAGAAAGGGTTGTTCCTCAAGAAAAATTAGATCGCGCAATTATGCATATCACTAATGATTTAATGATGATTGATGCTTGTCTGGCTTCTGAAGAATGTACTGTTGATTCAGTAGAATTAAATGAGAAAAAAAATAAATTATTAGATAAATTAGAACAAATCGATACATATATTCTCAATCCTAGTGAAACTGAAAAGCCTCATCTTCATAAACATAAAAAAATGGAAAAGAGTGAATTTGAAGATTTAACATTTGAAGAGCATCTTTCAAATAAAATAATTAAATTAAACGAAAAAATAATGATTATTGATGCATGTCAGGCTTCTGAAGAATGTACTGTCGATGACGATATTCTAACCAAAAAAGTATTCCGAATCAATTTGGAATTAGAGAAGTTAAATTATTGTAGTGAAAATATCGAAGAATGTGAATCCCATAAAAAGGATTCAAAACATAAAAAGCATTGGAAATAATTATGAAGGAAGAGAAGAATAATTTCTTACCTCAAATTATAGGTTTAATTTGTTTTTTTATTGGTTTAATCTTATTAATCATTGGAAATTTTTTCTGGAAATCTGCGACTGGTAATCCTGAAGGTCTTGAAGAAATAATGTGGGGATTTAGTCTCCAATTAGGAGGATGTTGTTTGTTATTAATCGGTACAATAATTCTCATAATTGGTTCTATAAAGACAAAAGGTGCTCTTTTAGTAGAATTAGAATAATTTAATATTATTTTTTAAATTTAACTTTAATAAAACGAATTAAGCCAACCATGAAGATTATCAATCCCCCTGAGCATAATGAAAAAAATGCAGCAATACCCAAAAAATTCAATGTGATATATGTGGGTATAATCGACATTAAAGCCAATATGGCACCTAAAGTCATTAAAATCACAGGCATATCTGTCGGATCATCATTTTCTCCAGGATAGTGAGTTTGAACTGTTGACTTCCATTTTTTCGGTTTTGATTTTTTGGGTAAAAATGGTTTTTCAGACAGTACTCTTTTCAATTCAGATTTTGTTGATTCAAGTCCTTCTTTAGCACCAGGTGTTTTTCCTAACTTTTGGAATAATAATTTACTTTTTTCTAACCATTGAGTTGCAATTTCTCCTTTTGTTTCTTCTAAATACCAGCTTCCTAAATCGTGATAGCACCATGCTTGTTCTACACTATTTCCTCCTCTTTCATAATATTGTGCTGCCTCTAATAATCCATTATGAATGTCGCCAACTAAATCAGGATATAATAAACAAGCTTGTCTTAAATACCCTCCAACATCATCCCATCTTTCTTCATTCACCATTTTTTCTATGGCTAACTCAAATGATTCTTGATTTGAATAAATATCATCATCCATATATATTAATTTTAAATAGATTCTAAATAAATTGTGTCAAATAAAAAATTGCAAAACAACCAATTACATACTAAGTCTATTCCGTATTAACATGAACGACCCGAGAGATGAATTTGATTTAATTCATAAAGTGGATTTAAATCGAACATCACTTAATAGACTTTTTTGGTTTTTATTGGGTTTTTGTATTATGGTAATAGGTTTAATTGGAATAATTATTCCAGGGTTACCAACTACTCCTTTAATGATTCTTGCTGCAGCATGCTTTGCAAAATCTAGTCAAAAATTTTATGATTGGATTATTAATAACAAAATGTTCGGACACCATGTTAAAAATTACCGTGAGGGGAAAGGGATCCCAAAAAAGAGTAAGCCAATTATTTTAGGAACTTTGTGGGGTTTTGTTCTTTTTGCTGTTATAATTGCAATTCCTGATGATGTTCCCCCCATTTCAAAAATTTCAACTTTAATTTTAGCTTTGATTGGGACGATATTTATTTTGATGATTCCAAATTTAAATGAGGATTAGAATTGAATGTATTAATAACAAGATTTGCCAAACCATCAATCCACAATGGGTCGTCATTAAGACATTTAACTACAGTTAATTCTTCACCTCCGTTTTTAATAAATAGTTCTCGTATTTCTATATCTAATTCTTCTAATGTTTCTAAACCGTCTGCTAAAAAAGCAGGGGACACTATAACAAGTTTTTTAATTCCATTTTTAGCTAAATCAACAACCATTTTATCAGTTGAAGGGGTTAACCATTTTACTGGGCCTAATCTACTTTGAAAACTCAAAGACCATTGGTTCTTATTTAGATTTAAAGCCTTAACAACTGACATTGTTGTCATTTCACAATGTTCTGCATAATTTGGAATACCTAATTTTTGTGCTCTACGGATATGTGATAATGGTAATCCATGGAAAGAAAATAATAAATGGTTATCTTTGCTTAAATGTGGTTTAATTGAATTAATTAGAGGTGTTATATAATTTGGATCATCTGGAAAAGATTTTAATTGGAATATTTTCGGAGACCAATTTATTTTTTTTAATTGGTTGAATGTATGTTTAAATGAAGTTTCGGTTGTTGCTTGAGCGAAATGAGGGAAAAGAGGAGCAACCAATAATTCTTCTACTCCTTTAATCTTCAAACGTTCTAAAGCATCCTTAATGCTAGGATTGCCGTATCTCATACCAACTTCGCATGGAATATTTTCTAATTTTTCCCCTAATGCATCTGATATTTTTTTAGTGTATACTCTTAATGGTGAGCCTTCTGTCATCCAAATGCTTTGATATCTAGGGGCTATTTTTTTGGGTCTAAATCTTAAAATTATGCCTTTAACTAAAATATGCCTTATCAAATAAGGCGCATCAATTACATCTGGATCAAGTAAAAATTCCCTTAAGTACTTTCTAACTGATGGAATTGTGGGTTCATCAGGAGTTCCAACATTAATAAGGAGGACTCCTTGTGTTGCCATATTTTCACTCAATCACTAATTTAATTTAATAATTTGTTCTAATTCATAAATTTAGTTTCTTAAATTCTTCCATTAACAACTACTAAGGTTACAGGGTCTTTGTAAAAATGCAGTGAGTAGGATTTGAACCTACGAACTCTTAGAGACTGGGACCTCATCCCAGCGCCGTTGACCAAGCTTAGCAATCACTGCGTAATATGAAATGGGAGTTGTGTTTTTTTAAGTGGTTTATTGATAAAATAAAGATAGGCAGGTTAACGAGCCATCAACTGCTCTAAATTCAGACATCGGTAATTCAATTATTTCAAGTCCTTTTTTAGTTAATATATTTTTGACTGTTGAATACCCTTCAGAAATTATTACTTTATTTTCAATTCCAATGGTATTGCAACCATATGTTTCATTATTTGGAATTTTAATAATTTCGACAGAGTCTGGGAGGTTTTCAAAAATTAAATCATTTTTAGCAGATTCTGGAATTAATAATAAATTAGGATTTGGTGAAGAACATAAAGTTGTCAAATGTAAAGAATATGTTGGAACAGTGATTACATATGATTCAAAACCCAATTTTATTAAAAAATCTTGAAATTGGGAAATCCCTTCATCATTGGATCTCTTACTTTTCCCAATATAGAATATATCACCTACTCTAACTACATCTCCACCATCTATTCTTCCTGGTTCTTGACACCAATGAATACTTTTCATGTGTGGTGTTATTGTATCGATTAATGTCTTTTGTTCGCCCCTTCTTGAGGGTGCTCCCGTTATTGGGAAAAATACATGATTGTCTACAATTAAAGCTTGATCTTCCACAAAACAACAATCCGGATAATCCTCTTCTGGTTCAAGGACTATCACATTTAGCCCCAAATTTTTGAAGGTTTTTACATATTCATTATGTTGTTTTAATGCTAAATCATAATCTGGTTTTTCTCCATTTGTAAATTGGCTGGTTGTTAATGCATTGGCAAAAGATTTGGATGGTTGACGTACAATTATATTCTTTTTATCTGAATGTGAAGAGGTCGACACGACTCTCGGAAATGGTGTAATCTTATTTTTACTTTGATTGAAACAAACTAATTATTTATTGAAGGATGGCTGCTAGGGTCACCTATGCAAGGTAGGGCCTTAACACTAATCTTCTTAATGGTGACAATGTCATTATCAGGTTGTTTTGGGAAAGAGGAAGTTGTCGAAGAGCCTGAAATAATAATCGAAGAGGAAATTAGAATATTTGTTACTAATAAAATGGGAGAATCAGTTAACGAAGTTCCTTTGGATATGACTTTTCAATTTAGTGATGTTGGTGAAACTGGAAAAGAGCCAAGTATTGGTATAACATCAAGTGGTTGTATCTTCTTTATTGCTATGGAAAAGGTAATGCGTTCATGTGATTATGGTGAAGCATGGGAAGAAACTCAAGATCCTGTGCAGTGTTCACCTACAACTAGTGATCCTTATGGTTGGGTAGATCCTATCACTGACCGAATCTTCAATGTTCAAATGATTGGCCTTGAAACCTCTTGGATTTGTTGGAGTGATGATGATGGTGATACTTGGTTAGGCAATCCTCACGATTCGGGAACAACTCCAATTAATGACCATATTAAATTGGCAAGTGGCCCTTGGACTAGCGCGGGATATGGTGCGTTGGGACAAATTACTGGAAGTACAATTTACGAAACGGCAGTTTACTATTGTTACAATAAATTAGTAGGGATTTTTTGCTTTACAAGTTTTGATGGGGGGGCAACCTTTGAAGCGGGTGGACAGATAATTGGCCTAGCTACTACAAATGGNGGCCTACACGGNGCGATATCTACTGCNCCAGATGGTACNGTTTACGTAACNCCTCGTGTCGAGACCCCTTCAGTCATCGTTTCCAANGATAANGGATTTACTTGGTTCGANAGANCTATGGGAGAAGATGTAGGGACGCCCTATCCACGTAAAAATTCNGAAATTGCTACNGATACGGCGTCTAATGCTTATCATGTTTGGACTGGAGCGGATGAAGGCGTCTATATGTCTCGTTCAATAGATTCTGGTGAAACTTGGGAACAAGAAAGTATCCGTATATCGCCAATAGAAGTCATCTCTACTGTGTTCCCACAAACTGATGCTGGAGACCCGGGGAGGATTGCCATAACCTATCTTGGAAGTGAAAACTCAGAGATGTTAAATGAGTCAGATATCGATAATAATCCTTGGGATGGTAATGCACATTATGCCCCAAATAATACAACCTATCACCTTTACATCACTTATAGTTTGAACGCTCTTGATGATGACCCAATTTTTCATACACAAAGAGTTACGGATGATCCTGTTCAAGTTGGTTCGATTTGTTTAAATTCTGGAGACTGTCGTGATATCGGTGGCTCAAATCGTAACCTATTAGATTTTAATGATTTACATATTGATAGAGAAGGTAGAGTGTATGTTGCATTTGCTGATGGTTGTACTGGTGATTGTGCTACAAGTAATAATTCATCTGCAGAAGATTCTCGCGATGGTAGGGGATCAGTATACTATCTTGCAAGTGGGCCTAGTTTGCTCGAAGCATTCGATCAAATGTCACCATTACTAGCTACTACAAGTGATGTTGAGCCACATGAAGTTTGTCAAGTAGCAACTTATACAGAAAAACATGATGAAGAATATAATAATTTAAATTAAATAATGTTTAAGTGAAGCGATTTATTGATAATATAGTTGTAAGTCGGGTTGTTTATGTCTTCAGAAGCAGTAACTGCAGAGGTTGCAACAGGAGTAATGACAAGTCAAATTACTACAGCTTTGGCTTTGGGTGGTTTAGTACTACTTTCAATAGGGTCAGTTGTAGTTTATTTTAATGTCTCAGGTGATGATTCTAGTGTTGAAAATAATGGGTGGGTTTGGATTGACCCCGTAATGGAAATTGAAGATGCAAACCATTCTCATAACAACTTATCACAACATAGATTAAAAACTCCAAATGTGCACCTAATAGATTATCATAATCTTAATTGTGATGGAAATGAAAAGCCTCCTGCTGATTTAGATAATGTTGCTGGTAGACCTTGTAGTGATGATTACAAAAATATTGGACCGACTCCTGGTGATAATTCGGAAGTATCTATTGAAGGTAATTTTAATGAAGATTGTGTAATTACTGCTGATTCTAATAGTCCATCTGGATATAAAGGTGGTTGTTATGCATATGTTTCAAGTTATAATCAATTTGAAATTTTAGATATTGCAAAACCAAATGATATTAGATTACTTTCAACATATTATGCAGAAGTTGCTAGAATTATTGATATTAAAGTAACTCCGGATAATAATTGGGTCTTAATTAATCATG
The DNA here is from genome assembly GCA_002720275.1 of Methanobacteriota archaeon. Lineage (GTDB taxonomy): Archaea > Thermoplasmatota > Poseidoniia > Poseidoniales > Poseidoniaceae > MGIIa-I. The sequence goes on along the minus strand of PBHR01000003.1, from coordinate 8,293 downwards.
AATTAACAAATAGTGAATTAGACCCAATTCCAAATGATGATGATGCGAATTCCGGAGCTAATAGATTAGATGTGGTGTATGTAGGGGATAAATCGTCACCAATTAAAGTAGCTGAGTGGAATAATCCACCAGCTGGATTCCATAATCAAGATTTGCATGTATATTGTGATTGGGATGGAGCATTAAATCCAGATGAAGAATGTAGTTTATTTTTATTCGGAGCAGATCCTTATCCTGAGATGATGGAAGGAGATAGTGGGGTTTATTACAAAGGAACTCAAATTTTCTATGTTCCATTAGGTCTTGAGTCTTGGTTACCTAATCTAAATGATGAGCAACAAAATAGTAGTAGGGAAATAATTCGTTGGGGAGGTTATTCTCCTGAGCCTGATACCACATGTGGAGGTTCTATTTTTAATCACGACAATGTATTTCATGAACATCCAATCACTGGTGATAAATTGTTATACATTTCTTATTGGGGTGCTGGATTAAGAATTGTAGATGTTAGTAATCCTCCAGTAATTCCTGACCCTGAGGGAGTAAGTTGGCCACAAGATAACGAGGTGGGGAGGTGGTTAGGATGCCCTACTGCAGATTCTGGATGGTATGGTCCTGACGGTGGCGGACACGCTGGAATGTCTTCTGATGAATGGTTAGATGCTGAACAAGGAAATGATAATATTCACTATGCTGTACCTTATGACCATTTAATTTGTAATGGAATTTATGAGGGTGATCCTAAAGAAGATTGGCCTGATGAATGTGGTACTGGTCCAGAGGACCCTGAATATGGAATAAATTGGAGGCATTTTACAATTATTGCTCCCGAATATGGAAGTAATGCGAATCATACTGGATATGTTTGGACTATTGACACAACTGATCCTGCCAAACCCTTCTTGGTAAGTAAATGGAAATTGCCAGGTCAAGGCACTTTATCAAATGGTTCGAGTCATCCTCAACATTACATACCCGGGGGATATATTTTCAGTCCACACAACGGAGATACTGGATTAAGAGGGCATGTGTATTGGACTCACTACCATGCAGGTATTTGGCTTACAGATCATGGGAAAATTTGGGAAGAATTAGTTTGGGAAAATGGAACTGCACAACCTGAAATTGGTTTCCCTGCAATTAAAGAATTAGCAGAAACAAAAACACTAGGTTATTATCTTCCTGCTGGACCAGAATGGATGAATCAAAGTGGAATTGATGCTTTAGAATATGATATGGCGGATTGTTGGGCATCTTGTATGATTCCTTTTGATTGGGGTTTACAATTTGATCCAAGAGGTTATGTCGTAATTTCAGAAATGGTTTCGGGAATATATATTGTTCAATTTGATGAAGACAAAGATGCTAGATATGATTATCCTGCACTTTGGGTTGCTACTGATGAAGAATGAGAATATTTCGTCAACTTCAACATGTAAAAAGTATTCGGGCCCTTTATGGGAAGGGTTAAGCACCATGCATTATTACTAATTTTATTATTTTTAAATGCATCACTGGTGGGATGTTTTTCTAATGATGATGAGAGTGATGTTATAGATAGTAACGCCCTTAATATTGCACCTGACCCATTAACTGCAGGTATTTTTCAGACGATATATTTCAAGGCTGATGATGCAATGAGAGTTTTAGTTCCATATTTGGTATTACAACCCAATACTGGTTATGTGCAAAATGGAACTGTTTTAGATTTAGAAGAAAATGAAGAGTTTGAAATTGTAACCCTTATTCCTCCACGAGTAGATTCTTTTGTTGTGTTAATGGGTGAGCCGGGAAGAGAATTCTTTCCAATTAGAGAAGGAAATATTTCATGGACAACGTGGGTTGAAAATGGAATGAAGGCATCTCGTGGGGTTCAAATTATTGATAGTGAATTTGAGGATGGGTTGTTACAATTATCAAATAGCACTGAAACTGGTGGTGAAGTTTCTATAAAAATTACTTCAATCGTTAGATCAATAGCTGCAGGCGTTTCTATTGAAAATGGTGGGGGCCATAGTACTGGAATAGTTAGTGGTTTAGAAACTTTCAATATGCTATCAGTATTAAGTGATGAAACCCCTTCTGCCGATCCTTATGATGGGGCAAAAGGTTACTTGAATAGATGGGCAGGTCAAGGGAACCCTGCCTATGAAAATGCTGCAGATTTCTTAGTTCAAGAGTTTACAGAATATGGATATGAAAATGTTGAAAGGCACCGCTTCCAATACATTGAGGCAAATCCTGAAGCATACAATATCTGTGCTTACAAAGAAGGTTATGAATTCCCAGATGAATGGATGGTAATTGGTGCTCATTTTGACATTGCGCCTATTATCGCCCCTACTCCTGTAGATATGGGGGCTCCTAGAGGATATGGAACTCGTGTTGGAGCATATGATAACACCGTTGGCACTTCCGTGGTATTAACTATGGCTGAGGCACTTTTTGATATTCCAACAAGAAGAGGTATTGTTTTCTGTTTATGGAGTAGTGAAGAAGGGGGAAAGCGAGGTAGTATTGCTTGGGTTGAAGATATCCCTGAAGATATTACAATTTCTAATTACATCAATATTGATATGGGGGGAGTAAATTGGCCGGGAAATGGTACTCCTTCTGATCGTGTGGGACCTGATGGCACCGGTTCTTACCCTGCAAGTCAAGAGAATTGGCCATTCAGAGTATATATTGGACCTGACACTGATGAAGATGTTATCAATCAACCAAAGATGGTTTATCTTGCTGAATGGTTAGCAGGAGATGCTTTGGGGGTTGAGGAAGAATTGGCAGTTCTCAATGGTGAATTGGGTGGTGCATGGGCTGATGCTGGAGAGCCTGGTGTAATCATTAATGAAGCCACGACTGCAAGAAGTGATCATGCTTCATTCCAAGCTATTGATACTGTTACTGTTGGATTTGGTGGTTTAGTAGATGGTTATGATTGTTATCATCAAACATGTGATACAATTGATGAAATGATATATTGGATGGAAAATGATCAAGCTTCTGGAATGCAGAATCTCATCAACTCTGTTGATTTAATGACTTGGTATGGAACTATGATTTTCTTACATCTAGATCATCAACCAATTTTAAATTCATACTTATGATTAATTATGCGATAATCGTGTTTGAAAGAGATAAGATTATTCCCATAGTATATCCGGTGAATTGTGAATATACCAATATTCCAAAAAGTACAATTGTTAACCAAAAATAATTTTCTGACCACCCTTTTACTTTTAAACCATCAAGTGGGCCCCAAGGTATCATATTGAATAGCCCTAAAATAGCATTAATCCAAAGCCAAGTACTTACTGTCATATATCCTATTCCTTTTAATGATAAGCCATTGGATGTTAATGGATATATGGCCTCAGTTATCCCCATTAAAATGAATAGTAAAATTCCCAATGGAATTGCTATTAAAAATAAAAATAAATTAACTAAGGGCCCTGCAATTGCAATGTGTCCATTTTGTTTTTTGGAAACCATTCCCGAAACCATTACTGCACCGGGAGACATGAAAATAAAACCTATTACTGCTGCAATTAAAATTCCTGTTTGTAATCCTTGGGGGTCGGCTCTAAATTCTGCCCAACAACCATAATATTTTGCAACTATCTTATGTCCTATTTCATGTAAAACAAAGGCTGGTGCAATGGCTAAGATGTAAATTGGTGTATGAACTAACATCTCTACGAATCCTACAATTAAACCGGTTGACATTAAACCAAAAATTCCCCCCACACTAAAAAATGCAATAGCTATTGAAAATGCACCTGTTGCCAATAACAAATGTTGTTTTTCTGTCTTACTAAAATGCCATAAATTCCCTTTATGGTACGCCACTGGTTGATTCATTGAAATCTCCCAGAATCTTTGAAATAATGGTGCGTCTCTAACACTACTCTGCCTTTTATTAGGATTAAATGGTCTGACTCCATCATTAATTTCATCAAAGGGATCTTGGTCTAAAATAGAGGCTCTTGGATCCCGCATTAATATTCAACCTAATATGTCGGAAAAGATAGTGAAATATCAAGTCTTGTAATTTTTAATAAGAAAATAAAAAGAATATATTTGAAATATTAATATTAATAAAATAATTAGGTGTTAATTTTAATAATAGAGTTTTTTATTTATAATAAATGTTTTTATGATAAAAAGGGTCAAATTAAATGATTGGTTGGGGAGGTCATCTGAAGATTGATTTGGGGGGATTAATTTATGATGACGATAATAATTATTGTTGCTACTATATTATTGATGGTTTTAATTTGGTTTGTATTTTTCACAAATAATGATATGGTTGAAGATGATGGATTGTCTTCTATTGTAAATTTTGAAATGCCTAAATTGTTTAAACAAGAAGAGGAGAAGTTAGGGTTTTGGAGTGGGCGTAAATCTTCTAAAAAATTAGATGAGAGTGAAAGCGTTAAATCATTACGTGGGGAAATGTTAGGTAAAAAACAAAATCTTTCTAGTTTAGAGCAAGAAATTAGTGATGTTCAAGATATTAGAAACGCGAGAGCGGCGGCGAGGAGAGCTTTAGAGAATAAACGTACTAAATGTATGGATATGGCTGATGAAGTATTACAACTTCAAGATAAATTAGGAATTCCTCCCGATGAAGCCTTTGATGATAATATTGAAAATATGGATTCTGCAGATTTAGATTTACGTATGGTTGAGTTGTCTCATGTATTAAGATTATTGAGGCGGGAAGTCGATCATCAAGATGCTGAAAAAATGAAAGAGAGGCTTCGTAGAAAGCAAGATGAAGTTACGGAAAAAAGAATGCTTCAAGAAAAGGAAAAGATGGATTTAGAAGAAAAGATTCTAAAAGATCGTTTAAAGAAGATGAAAGATGAAGAAGCTTTAAGATATAATATTGAAAATGCGAAAACTATTGAAGAATTAGAAGCTATTAAAATTACAACTAAAGATGAAAAAGAATTGAAGGAATTGAATGAATTAATTGAAATTAACCGTGCTAGAATAATTCAAGAAGAGGAAGATTTGAGGCATTTACAAAAATTTGAAGAGTTGAATGAAATTATATTTAATTCAGAAACTGTTGCAGAATTAGAAGTTATAAAAATTGAAGGTGTTAATGAAGAACAATTAGAGATTTTAAATAATAATTATTCACAGCGTCATAAATTATTATTGGGTAGAGAAACGTTAGCTAAGCAATTGAAAAGATATGAAGAGTTAATAGAACAAATTGAGAATTTTGAAGAATTGGAAGAATTTGATAATTTGGTGATTGATGGGGTAAATGCTCGACAAATGAAGGAATTGGAACAAATAAAAAGTATGCGAAGAATGATTGTTGCAAATATAATGTATGAAAATATGATTTCAAATTCTGAAAGTGTTGGTGAATTAAATGATTTAATAATCACTGGTGTAAGTGAGGAAAATGAATTCGAATTAATAAAAATGAGGAATGAGAAAATAAATGATTTAGAAGATGCGAAATTAAGTGCTTTAGTAATTAAATATGAAGAAGAGATATCAGGGTGCACTAGTGTTTTGGAAGTTGATAATATTAACTTTGAAGATGTTGAAGGGGATAAATTGGAGATGTTAAATGAGTTGAAAAATGCTAAACGTGCTTCATTGGTTGCTAAAATTAGAGAAGAAGGGTATAGAGAAAATTATCAGAAATTAAGAGATCAAATGAAATCGATAGAAGAATTAGAAGAGTTGCAGGGTTTTGAAATATTTAATGTTGGAGAACATTATACAATAGAATTAGAAAAATTAAGATTGGGGCGGGTTGAATTCTTAGAAGAACAGGAAAGATTGAGGATTGAGCAAGAGGAATTGGAAAAATATAATTTGATTAGAAAAGCAATAATGCATGCACAAACCTCTGATGAAATTCAAAACGTTGAGATTGGGGATGTTAATGAAGACCAATTGGAAGAGTTGACAAACTTAAAAGATGAAATGTATGTAATTCTAAAAGAAGAAGAGTCGATTAGGATTTATGTTGATAAAGCATTAGAGTCTGATAATTTGGAACCTATTGAGTTTAATGAAGATATTGAAAACGTTTTCCTAAATCGCTTTGGGGAATATAATGCTAAAATTGGTGATGTTCAATTTAGTTTAATTTGGGAAAATAATAATGATTTAGATTTAATAATAAAAACGCCGAAAGATGAGTTAATTCATAGGGCTAGAAAAACATCTAGTTGTAATGGTGTTTTAGATCTAGAAATGAATATGAAGCCTGAATCTAAATCTCCTTTAGAAAATATTGTATGGGAAGGAATTAGTGGTGAAGGGGGAGAATATAGTATATTTGTTTGGCATAGAAAGAGGCATGGAATGTTGCGTGGAAAAGATCCTACTAAATTTACAGTGCGTGTTGCTAATGGTTCAAATGAAGTTGTGTTTTTAAGTGGACAAACTTCTTTTGGTGATCCATTAAAATTAATTTCTAATATTTCAGTTAAAAATATTGAAGAAAGGGGTAAAGAAATCCAAAAACAAGAAAGTGTGTATATTTCAATTAAAGAATCAATTGAAAATGCTGAAGGTGTAACTCAATTAGATGAGATAGAATTAGTGGGATTATCTAGAGTAAGATATAATGAATTATTGACATATAAAGAAGAAATAAGAAAAAGGTTAGAACATAAAGAGGAAGAAGAACGGATAATTGCTGAAAATAAACAGGCTGAAGAGCTTCTTGTTAAAATTAATGAAGGTTCTTTGGAAGAGTTGAAAGATTTGGTTGTTGATGGTGTTAATGAAGATAAAAAAGCCTTTTTAACAGATTTGTTGGCTGACAAAGTTTCTGATTTAGAGATGGAAGTTGAGCGAAGAAGAAGAATGGTTGTTGCTAATGAAAGAATGATGAGTGCGCTAAATGATGCTGAAAGTGTTGGCCCGTTAGAAATGATGGAAGAAGATTTGAGGAGAGATAAGGACTTTGATAAAAGATTGAAGAAGGCCAGTGCTCAAGATGGTGATTTTAGAATTTCATTAATATGGGATAATTTTAATGACCTTGATTTAATTGTTACAGCACCTAGTGGTGATATTCTACATAGTGGAAATAGAACTACAATATGTGGTGGGCATCTAGACGTAGATATGAATTTTAAACCTGAGTCGAAAGCACCCGTTGAAAATGTATTTTGGGAAAAGGGTAAAGCTAAACCTGGGGAATACAAAGTATTTGTACATCATTTCAAAAAGCATAATAAACGTAAAAATCAAGATCCTACAGAGTTTAGTGTTCAAATGAAAGTTGGAGAAAGACGTGGAGAATTTAAATCTAAATTATCAAGTGGTGATCCTGTAATGTTTGTAGGAATTATGAATTTTGATAGGAAATAATCTGTGTGAAAGATATGCCTATTTTCATTAATAAAGAAGTGAAAGATAAAACCAAAAAGTTTTGGTTTGGATTGGGGGTTCCAATTGTTATTGGGTTTGGATGGACTTTCGTGGATGTAGTGTTTAAGTTGTTTTAAGTGTGTTAAAAATGTCTCCTAGTATTCTTGAAATTGCAAAAGTAAAGGATGAAGAAGAAGAAGACTATTTAGAAATTGAAATTTACAAAGATAAAGATTTTTGGATCGGTTTTGGTGTTCCCACAATTATTTTATTATTTTCTTTAATTTCTTTTATTATATTCCAAACAATCGATGATGATTTTTTTATTATTAGTCTAGGTTCTTTGTGTTGCCTTTGGCCATTGTCTAGTTTAGGTATGGTATTATATGGTAAATATATTGAAAATGAGTTTTATGAAAGGGGGGCGTGGTTTTCAACCATATTTTCTTTTATTATTGTTATTTCATTGGTGTTGTTTTTTTACTTAATCCTTAGAGATTTTGGTAGTTGGTGAGAAAATGTATTATGATAATCAAGAAATAATCCATATGATTGTATGGTCTTATATTTTCCTAGTTCCTATTTTTGGGGTCTTTGGGGGTTTTAAATTAATAAATCGAAAATTTACCTTGATCATGTGCTTTTTGGCCGTTTTTGGTGGGTGGTTCGCCATGATTGGATACTATACAGGCCTGAGGGGATGTGATGATGATAGTTTCTTTGAAGTGATTGGTGTATTGATGTTCTTGATCAGTTTTTTGGGGGTTCCCTTCAATGTATTCTGGTGGTTAAGCTCAATACCCAATGTAGAAATTGACTCTTGGGATTTGTTTAGGATGGTGTTATTGCACGCTGTAGTTATTTTCTTAACATTGGTTTTATTTGAAGATGGATTGGTCGACGATTTTTTCTGTGGCGGCTCAGGCCCACATTA
>PBHR01000002.1 GCA_002720275.1 Methanobacteriota archaeon | reverse complement strand
TCAACAAATACTTCTAAATTTGCTGCATTAGTTCCATCATTATTGTAATCACCCCATGCCCATGATAATGAAATATCTAAATTTTTCAATTCATCTGTTGACCACATAAATCCTGCATCAGTACAAGTTATTTCTGTTGCATAAGAATCTTCAAGGTCATTATTCTGATAATCATAACAAAATTCTATTTCATTATCGTCTGTTTGTTCACCTACACAGGTCCCCGAATCATCTATCTCCCATACATTAGGATCTAATGGTGAGCAATCATCAGCATCAGAAACCCCATCGTTATCGTCATCAGTATCAGCATTGTTTCCCGTACCATCTGCATCTGCATCAGAGTGTTCAAGAGGGTCTAATGGGAACACATCAGCAGAGTCATCAATACCATCTTCATCTGTATCTTCATTATTTGGATTAGTTCCCTGCTCATATTCCTCCATATTCGATAAACCATCTCCATCTAAATCTTCAGCATCATCTTCAATTCCATCTCCATCAGTATCTTCTGAGCCGGGGTCAAGACCGTAATTACTTTCCCATGAATCTGGTAAACCATCACCATCGGAATCTGTTGAACTGGATTGAGAACCTAATATTGCAAATCCTTCAGGCGGTTCATATGTTAGAATATCCCCAGTAACTAAGTGTACACTATTACCACTTGAAGGGGTAACTGAAAATGCAGGATACACTTCCGAGCCTGCTAAATTATTGTTTCCATGTGCATCATCCCATTCTGCAACCTCTCCATCTGAATTTGTACCAAATATTGGATGGGCACCTGAATCTGGAGATGAACCTGTAGAACCTGGCCAAATTCCATTTTTCGAGTACCACATCACCCCATCATCCATATCTACAGCAATTCCTATTGTCACTACCAGATCTGTATCCCAACAATCAAGTACAGAACAACCAACATATTCTGCTTCTGACTCATGATACACAAAACCTCCTGAATCAACACCCCAACCAAAAGCATCTGTTCCAATTCCAGTAGTACCTACATTCAAATTCATTCCAGTATGAATACCAACAATCATCGCGTTTGATTGGCCCGAATTACGAACTATATCATATTCCCAATACCATTTTCCAGTTTCTGGGATTGGTGTATCTCCGATAATTTCACCAACGCCTGAATGTGAATATGTGGCCCATTCCGCATTAGGACTGAAACTAGCTCCAGGTGCATAGTTACTATAATCCCAACATAATCGAGTACAAACTGGAGTCTGAGAGGGGCCATATATATCTGTGACTGAATATCCATAAGTTGAGGAATCATCGACTTTTTGAAATTCGAAAACATAACAATACATATCACCAAAATGAAGTTCAACTGGATCTGCACCAGTCCAATTTGCTCCAATCACAAAATCACCGAAGGTGACGGCATCTGTAGTAACTTGGGTTGAAGGTGCTGTATATGTACCGTTTACTTCAATCAAAGGTTCATTTTCATTATTTCCATAAAAACCACATTGATTTTGTACATGTTCATATGCTTTATGAGAAAAATGATAGTTTGTATTTGCAGTTAAATTACTAACAATACCCTGAGCAGACATTAACCCTGTAATAGAATCTTGGGAAATTACAGAAATACTGTCAATTGAAGGTATTATAGAAGACCCTCCAGAATTTCCATTTTGTGTTCCAGTACAAGCAGTAGTAAATTGTTCTAGAACCGTTCCCGCTTGTTGTAAACTTACGAAAACCTTGTAATTTCCACTAGTTGAAGTTAGATTTGCATAAAACAAATCAATAGGTACTGTTGAAGATTGCCCATCAAATTGAAGCCATCCATAATCAATTAATGAACCAGAGTCACAATCAAGTACGTCCCAAAAAAAGTTATATTGAGAGCCTGTTGTTGTATAATCAATATTTATGTCGATGATTGGATATGTGAAACTATTCACTGTTAAATTAGCAGGTGCACACCAATGAGAAAATACATTTGCTGCCCATTGATAGTATTCTGTAACGGGATAAGATCCTATTTGATGTGTTTCTTGGAATAAACAAAAGTTGCTTTCATTGAAGCCAGGATTGTTTGAATTTTCATATTGAGAGACTTCTTGATTGTAATCATGTACATTGTGTAAGGCAATTCCCCAATAATCAGATGTGTTAACCCAAGAATTACCAGAAGGAACGTCCATCCACATCAAAGAGTGGCCTTTGTTCCAATTTTGAAAAGATGCTTTTGGAAGTGTAGTATCCATGAAGTCATTCGCATGTGAATAATGGAAATTAAATTCCGACCTTACATAAGTACCTGAAACATTTGTTACATAATTTGCACTTTGATCATCTACTGTAACTGAACCTGGACCTGTGTGCCAAGAGATAAATGCAGTAACTGTTTCTGCTCTTGCATTAGTAGCACTAGTCATAGGAGTTAGTGGGGTGATAATCATCAAAAACATTACAAAAAATAGCGTCGGGACTCTAGAACGTTTCATTTTACGGCACCTGCTAACACGGGATGAGGGATAGTCCCTTCTATAACCTTCTATTACTAAGTTTATATCAAATCATAGATTTAATTGTGCTCAAACAAGTTTGGAATTCTTTCTCTAAATCTTCTAATGTAGAATTGTTTTCTAATTTAAATTCTGCATTTTCAATTAAATCTGCCAAACCCCATTTTCTTTCCCTAGTATTTCGTGTAGCAAAATCCTCTCGATCTCCATCTTCTCCTCTACCTCTTTTCAAGATTCTTTGCCATCTTATTTCTTCATCAGAAATAATTGCCAATAATGAAAATTTTCTGCCCCATTGATTCTTAAACACCTCTGCTTCCGCAGTTCCTCTTATTCCTTCAATCATAATTATTGGTACAGAAGTATACGATAATGTCTCTACAGAATTAACTAATCTTTCTGCTAAAACTTGTTCTCCAAATTGACTTCTTAGAGAGACCACAACTAATCCAATATTACCAGGTGTTTCCTCTAACCCTCTATTTTTTGCTTCGGCTCTAATCATATCACCCATACTCAATACTGGAATCCCATGCTGATTTGCAAGTCTACTCAGTTCACCCTTTCCTGAACCTGGCATTCCACAAATTGCAATTATTTTCGAATCCAAACAGGTCCCCAATTAAATTGTGGAACAAACAAGACCATTAACTTTCAAAATTTTCTTTACCCCATTTGTAATCAATTAATCTGAGTAAACCAGCCCCTAATAACGTAATTCCTGCTGAAATTGCAAATATTGCTCCAAATCCTGCTTTAGTTTCAACTGAAACATCTAAAGGACCTGTACTATTTGCATTAATGCCTTCAGCACGAATTGTTTCTGCCCAATTCTGAATTAACGCTGTATCTCCTTGAGTAAATGATAATACAAATAAAAGCAATAATGGAATTACTGTACCAATCCAAAACCAAAACATAATTGATGCATCAAAAATGGATTTGTTTGGTTTTAAACCCATTAAAAATGCAGTTAAAGCAACTATGTAAATACTATTTGCAATCATTACAACAAACGCTCCGGGTAAAGTCCACCAAGCATCTAAATTCCAAGCCATAAGTACAAGGAAAATTATTGAAATCCAAGTCGTTGAAAGAAAATATACAGTAACTTTAGCACGAATGACTTCAGGTACGCTTACGGGTAACCCATCATAATGAGCGGGCGAATCAATAGCAGTCAACCAAGAATAAAAATTGAAGCCGAAAAACCCTAAAAATGGAGCATAAGATAGTAAATTAACTGGAATTGGAGCTTCGGCAAAATCAACTGCCCAAGCCATTAGAAGCAATACTGCTAAAGGTACTGAATAAGAAATAATCATTTTTTTAACGGTTCCACTTCTAATTAATTCAACAATTTCTTTAGTTACAAGCAATCTTAATTTTGTATTTTTTTTACCACTTCTAATTAATCCGAAAGTTAACCATCCAATCGCCCCCCAATCTAAAAAGCTCAATCTTTTATGAACGGGTAAAAACAACTCCTCCCGTTCAATAATCTGATGTTCAAAATCATTAGAAACTAAAAATGACCCCATTAAAGCTAAAATAAGGCTAACTGAGAGTCCTAAAGGGATGTAAATTAATTCATGAGTATATTGCCACTTTAATCCAATAATTAAAGTTTCAAACGGAATCATATCTAATGCAAAAATTAATGCAGAAAAAATCACAATTAATGGAACTAATTTAGAGAGGTATCCCCCCCTTGTCCATAAAGCAGATCCTAAAAATGAGAGCGCTAAACCCTGAGACAAAGTCAAAATCATTGCTATTAACGTAACATATAATGATTCAGGTTTTATAGGAAATAATCCTGTTTGGGTTGTTGCAAATATTGCAATCCCCATTCCAGTAACAACTGGAATTAAAACTAAGATTATGTAAAATGTTACTTCTTTAAGATAATAAGAAAAATAGTTCACAGATTGTCTTAATGGTTGAAGTGCTGGTGCGGCCAATAAATAATTTAGTCCACCTGCCCTTTGAGAAATCATAACTCTACCTAAAAATGCAAATGACCCCATACCTAAACTAAACATGAATAATGGAACATGCAATGCTTGCTTCATTTCGTCCCAACTAAAAGCACGATTTTCTTTTACAGGATTTATTGAATCAGGCACGCCTTCTCCAACCAAAAATGGGAACCCCAAAGTAACGAGCATTGAAAACAATGATAATAAAGCGGGAAAAAGAAGAACATGTCTTTTCTTTGCAAAGTCAATATTTTGACGCCATTCTTCTCGAAACATCATATTGTAAGTAATACCTACAGAATTAAATAAACTAGGTTCAATATATTTTGAAAACCTAGATTCTTCTTCAACCTTAATAGATTGAGACAATACTATTCCTCCTCATCTTTTAATTGCCCTACCAATCGGATGAAAACATCCTCTAATGTTTCGGACTCAGATTTTTTAATGTCAGAAATTTTTCCACTAGCTAAAACTTTTCCATGATCAATTATTGCTAATCTTGTACACAACCTTTCCGCGACTTCAAGAACGTGACTGCACATAAATATAGTTCCTCCTTTAGCAACATGTGCAAGTAACCATTTCCGGCATTTGCGCTGATAAATTGGATCCAAATTAGCGAATGGCTCATCTAAAAACAATAATCTCGGTTCATGAATAAATGCACAAGCAAGCATAACTTTTTGACGCTGTCCCTTTGACAAATCTTTACACATAGTATCTTTTTTATCTGTCATTCCAAACCAATCAAGCCAATGAAGGACTTTTTTCGACAAATTATCTAATCTTCTTAACCTACCAACGAAATAGAGATATTCATACGGAGTCAAATAAGAAGGAGGGGATTCTGATTCTGGAACAATCCCAATATTTGCTTTAAGTCTTTGAGGCTTCTTTTTTACATCAATTCCTAATACTTCTGCGGAACCAACACTACTTTGCAATTGTCCAGTTAGTAATCTGATAAACGTAGATTTACCTGCGCCATTAGGACCAAAAACTCCAAAAAATTCGCCAGCAAAAACTTTTACATTTAATGGGTGTAATGCAACGAAATCTCCAAAGACCTTGCTAAGATCTTCAGTAATCACTAACGGTTCTTCAGTATTGATATTCCTCACCTAACGTCCTTTCCAATTCGGTGTTTTCTTTTCTAAAAAAGCATTAACACCAATCTCTTTATCCTCAGTATCAAACAGATCTGAAAATACTCTTAATTCTTTTTGAATACCTTCATCTATTGGGTGATTTAAAGCCATTCTTACTGCGCTTTTAGCTATTTTAAGTGTATGACTTGATTTGGAGCCAATTGTTGTTGCCAATTCAATCGTTTTATTCCTAAGATTATCTGGAGAACAGATATGATTTATTAATCCAAATGAGTATGCCTCTTCAGCATCAATAAATTTCCCTGAAAGTATCAATTCTAATGCTTTTCCATATCCTACTAAATGCGTCAGCCTTTGAGTTCCTCCCCCTCCTGGAATCAAGCCCAGATTTATTTCTGGTTGTCCGAAAACGGATCTTTCTGTTGCAATTCTTATATCACAAGACATTGCTAATTCGCATCCACCGCCTAAAGCAAAACCGTCAATCATTGCAATTGTTGGCTTTTCAATTTTCCATACTGCTTCCCAACAATTATCTGAAAATATTTCAAATATTTCTTCTGATTTTTTACCTTTGAATTCAGAAATATCAGCTCCTGCAACAAAAGAATTTGGTTTACTTCTTTTCCCTTCTAACGGTTTATTGGGAGAAGCACCTGCAAAAATTGCTACACGAATAGATTCTTCATTCATTACTTTTTTTGAGGCTTGTTTAATTGCTGAAGTAACTAATTTATTTAATGCATTTAGTTTATCTGGCCGATTAATGGTGAAAATGACAATTCTTCCTTTACTTTCATCTTCTGCATCAATAAATATTGATTCTTCTAACAAAATTTCCTGCTCTGATTCTCCATCCATATACTAGCGGAACTGGTAGGGTTTGAATATAATTGCCTTGTCTAGATTAATGTATTCATTTCAAAGGAGGAAGTGGAGGTAAACCATCGATTGGAGGTAAATCTGCTAAATCTAACGGAGGTAAACCCTCAATAGGAGGTAATTGACCATCAATTAGAGGTAGTGGTGGTAAATCAGGGAGTTCTAATTTTTCTTGTACTTTAGAATCTACCTTCCTAAATCCATCATCTAATGGAAATCTAAGTTTTAAAATTCTATTTTCATCAATCCGAACATAAGTAGCACCATAAGGTCTTCCAGGTGTGACTTTTTCTGGCTCTGGTAAAACCACAAGTCCATGGTTTTCACTTGATAAAATAACTGTTAAATCCTCACGTTTATCTTTTTCATTCCACATTCTAGCCTTAGAAGCTCTAATCTCAGCCATTTGATTGCGTCTACGCTCTTCTATCCTCTTTCGAATTCTATCGTGAACACTACGCCTTTCACCAACTGCGTTGACTATCTCAATATCTTCAATTGAATCCGCATTAACGTCTAAAACATATTCACTAGCAACTGAATATTCATCTTCCTCTTCTTCATCAATAATTTCAACTACTTCTATTTCTTCCAAATCCAATTCTTCTGCAATTTCTGCTTGTGCTAAATTATTTTTATTAGAAATTTTTGCTAATTTTAGTTCTCTTAGTGTTTTAGCATCTTGATTATTAGTTGTTACTGGTTCTGGTAAAGATTCTTCTTCTTCTTCTTCTTCAAGTATTTCTTCTGATTCTTCGAATTCAGTATCTTCTAAATTTTTCATAGATCTAACTATTTTTCTTTTGGGTTTTCCAGAAGGGCCAAAGAAAAGTAATGCGGCGCATAATAAAATCCATCCAGCAAACAATAATTTAACATCATCTAACCAATTTTCCTTATTTATTAAGAAATAAATAATTGAAATAAATAATAAAAAAAACAAGATGACTCTCCTTCGCGCCATATTCCCCACCTGTTAGTCCTAATACACTCAAGGTTTTGACTTTGACGCAAGTTACGTAATTACATTTTTAAAACTTAAAAGTATCTCATCCAACGCTTTTTTCCTATGTGAAAAATTCTCTTTCACATCGATTTTAACTTCCCCAAAAGTCAAACCATCAGTTGAAAAATCCATGAAATCTAAGGGAACGAATATCGGATCATAACCAAAACCATATTCTCCTCTAACACTATGAACTATGTTTCCGGGACAAAAACCATTACCTTTGTGCACTTTATTTCCATCCCAAAAACGCGCAGATGCTTGAAAGGATGCTTTTCTATTTACATCTCCCATGATTTTTAAAATCCCCTCACAACCAATTTTATCTAAAACATATGCACTATATACTCCTGGAAACCCTCCTAAAGATTCAATAAATAATCCAGAGTCTTCAACTAATAGTGCATCTTTTTCTTTTCCAATTTCCTTCAACAATTGAAGCCCTTGAGAAATTTTTGCATCAGCAACATCATCTAATGTTTCACATTGTGGCTCAATGATTTCTGGAACCTTGCCATCAATTAAAAATTGTTCGACATTAAAACCAAAAGGAGAAAATGCATGTTTAGCTTCAAGTAATTTACCTTGATTACCAGTCATAAACCACAGTTGCATTGCAATATGCAAAACAACAAGGCTGATGAATAAACCGATTATGGAATAGATTATCTATTCTATTCATAATCGACTAATCATGGACCCCAAGGATTTGTTAATTGTTGCATTTGGGGGAGCCCTAGGTGCATGTCTAAGATATCTTGTAATTATTTGGATTCCACCTGAAGGTTTTCCTTGGTCAACCTTAAGTGTTAATTTGTTCGGGTCATTAATTCTAGGAATTATTATTGGACTAAGTTCTAATCAATTATTAGATGAAAAAATGACCTTGCTTTTAGCAACTGGATTATTGGGTTCATTCACAACAATGTCCACCTATAGTGTTGATACTATCCTATTATGGCAAAATGAAAAAATGTTAGCAGCATTATACATTTTTTCTACAGCAATTATTGGACCAATACTCGCATTAATTGGTATGGAAACGATTAATTCCGGAATAATAAGTAACAAATTCTAGTCGTGATACCTGACTCTACTCTTTATTTGTTCAAACCGTGAAATTATTTCTTTTGCTTTAGGGATTGTTCCTCCTTCAAATTTCATATAATAATCTGAATCTTTGAAATTCAAATAAGATTCAATAATTTGTTCCATAGCATTTGGAAAATCAGGATGTGTGGCTTGTAAACACTCATATAACACATGAAAATCTAATCCATATGATTCTACTTCAAATGTAGATTGAGATAAACCATAATCAATTAAAACNATTTTNTTTTCATTTAAAATTATATTTGTTGTTGTTAAATCGCCATGTGTTGTTCCACACAAATGTAATTTNCTCAAANTNTTACCCAACTCATGAAATATTTCTTTTGANTTTTCCAATGACAATTCATCCTTCAAAATTTGGACNAGNGTTCTACCTTCAATTTTTTCCATGAACATAATCCCGTTTTTAAGNTCCAAATGAAAAATAGAAGGGCANGGGAAATTTAATTGTTGCAATTTCAATAANGATCTNNCTTCACCNNTCAATCTAGATTTNGTTAATCTACTATCTAATTCTGGATGNCTCCACTTCCTAGGCCTTCTANANTTNTTAATTGCGGGCNTACCTAACCAAAAACCACTTTTCACTATNGCTTCTGCACCTTCATGTAATTTTTCNCCCTCAATCCAGACTTGCATGTGACTCNCCTTGTACACNCCTANAGGCGATGTATTCAAAGCAGTGATGCTTCTGGACATCACTGGTGAAACTATGGGAATAAGTCTTCCTGTATGTGAAATNGATCCTTTAGAGCGCAGTCGTGGCTTGAAAAACAGTGAAATNGCTGAAAGAATTTCTGCTGTAAAAAANCGATTAGGGGATAAATTACTAATTCTTGGGCANCATTATCAAAGAGANTCAATNATNGAACATACAGATTTAATNGGNGATTCTTATCTTTTATCAAAAATGGCNGCNGANTCATCAAGTGAATTNATTGTTTTTTGTGGAGTNCACTTTATGGCNGAAAGNGCAGATATTTTAACAAATAATAATCAAAAAGTAATCTTNCCAAACCTTAGAGCNGGTTGNTCCATGGCTGATATGGCAAACNTGNAAGATGTTACNGTTTGCTGGGANTCTCTAATCAAAGAATTTNATCTTTNAGACCCTNTGAATAGANANGANCCTAATTTNCCNGCTCCAAAAAATGAAAAATATCTAATTCCNGTTACATATATGAATTNTAGTGCTTCNTTGAAAGCNTTTGTAGGNTTACATGGNGGNTTNGTATGTACTTCTTCAAATGCAGAAGGAGTCCTTAANTGGGCTTTTGAAAGNGCNGGNNNAAATGGAAANGTTCTTTTCTTTCCNGACCAACATTTGGGAAGAAACACAGGATTAGAAATGGGTTTAGATNATTCAGAAATGNCAACTTGGACNCCAAATGAANATCCTAATTGGNANAANTTANNCGATGCGAAAATNATTCTTTGGCATGGTTATTGTTCAGTACATAGANGATTTNCAACTGAACAAATNTCTNATCTTAGAAANGAAAATNCCNATGCATTAATTGTTGTACANCCNGAATGTAAAACAGANGTNGTAAAGGCTGCTGATGCTTTTGGAAGTACAGAATTCATTAGAAATTACGTAAAAGANGCNCCAGATGGTTCTACNATAGGAGTTGGNACAGANATAAATATGGTTCAAAGATTAAATGAANAATANCCNAATAAAAACATNGTCTGNCTAGATTCTGCAATTTGTCCNTGTTCNACAATGTATATGATTCACCCAATATATCTTTTAGATGTTCTNGAAAGAATAGAAAATGGAGAAGTNCCAAATCAAATCATCGTTCCNGAAGAGGAAAAAATATATTCNTCTATTGCATTAAATAGAATGTTNGAAATTTTAAAATAATTACCAAGCACCATGAACATANGGTTTNCCNTCATCNGGATTTTCTTCATTACACAANCTAAATAANCNTTCAAATGTAAANATTCCACTATTACAACCTTCTGGAAANTCAAATTTTAAAGCATANCNNCCTACCTTACTAACTTGAGGTTTTTTTAATGAAANTTTTTCAATATTAGANACCANTTCTGATGCTGTATCTTCATCATCCCTTGAAGGAGAACATTTTGCACANGGNCACCAATATAATAANGTTCGATAATTAAGTTCAAACTCNAATTCNTTAGACCAAGTTAAAATCATACTTTCATCTTTTCTTTCTAAACGATTTAAANTNGGTAAATCATTATTTTNAGACATTTAATTACCTCAAATTATTTCTAATTCNGAATCATCATTATTTGAATTTAATATTTCATTAAGNTTTTNTACNACTTNNGNAAAAGCAACNGCTGAAATTCCTTCAGGNTCNGCNANTATNCTNTGCACACCATCATCACCACTTCTTACAATTCCNGGATCNAANGGAATTCTNCCNAAAAATGGTACTGAATAATCTTGTGAAGCCTTTTCTCCNCCTCCTGTTTTGAATATATCTAATGAAACANNCCATTTGCCNTNATCATCNGTAATTACTTCGTGTACTTTTCCNCCNGGACCATTTACTTTAACAACNGTATTTGATAACAAATTNCCNTCANTATCTGATGCTGTACCATTAATNGAGTAGCCACTCATATTTTCTACAATTCCNAATACATTCATTTTCAANGATTTAGCAAAATTAATTGATTTNCGGGAATCTAANAAAGCAATTTCCTGNGGTGTAGTTACTATAACTATNCCATCAATATTCTGTAATGATTGAGCAACTGTAAGNGGTTCATCTGATGTTCCTGGNGGAAAGTCAATNATCAAATAATCTANACTACCCCATTCNACATCNCCAATAAATTGTTGAATTGCNCCTAATTTNATTGGCCCTCTCCAAACNACTGGTGTATCTTCNGCCTCTAATAAAAAAGCCATNGAAATNACTTTNACATCTGAAGGNCCTTTTGCNGGGTGTATTCTTCCTTCATCAACATGTAATCTATGATTTTCNAATCCAAGCATTTTTGGAACATTTGGNCCTGTAATNTCAATNTCCATTATNCCAACTTTATTTCCTTGTTTAGCTAATGCTAATGCTAAACCTGTAGANACNGTNGATTTACCAACACCTCCTTTTCCAGACATTACCATTATTTTATGTTTAATTGAAGANGATAATTTNTCCATAGCCATTCTTCTTTTCATTTGACTATANGCNGCTTCCATTTGTTTTTGTTGCTCTGCAGATGGNGTATTACCTTTAGAATCNNCNCCAGAATCNGANGGNTTGTGGATTGAAAGGGGATTCGACATAATNACTCCTAATAGTCATATATTTTCAATTATCTGTAATCAAGTATCTNGTNATTANNATAGAGATNANAATTGGAATTAATCCNNTAANNAATATCCAAATTTCAAANANCCTTTNATTTACAGCATACCAATATCCAATNGAATAAAANATTGAAANGAATGTACTTAAATATATNAAAANCATTTTATCNTCNTTATTNTCNAATTTAAAANANTTTAATGCAATNAANGAATGAAAGTGACTANTAAAAAATATTAAAATTGNAACAATATTAAATAAAAACCATAAATTGTTTGANGCNAAAATNATNTGTAAAATAAATAAAANCCAAAAAATANTNGAAGCNAAAATTAATCCCNTAATTTTAGAAANAATAGATTTGNNCATAATNTCGGGATAATNTATTTTATTTTAACTTAGGTCAATCATCNTCATAATCAAATACTGAAAGTAAATTCTCTAATTCTCTTGCNTCACTTTCNAATGCTTTACGATCTNTNCCTGATAATTCTGGATCTTTTAATCTATTTTTAATTAATTCTAATTCAAGTTTTGCATTTTCTCTTTCTTCACGTAATTTCTTTTCTTCNTTNCCCATTTGAATTCTAGAGATTCTTTGNCTTGANGCTTTTCTAAGNGCCTTTTGTTCCAGNGTNTTTGCATCATCTTCCTTNNTNAGTGANGGTTGACCGTGAAGTTCAACAGATGTCGGATAAGGAATATTAATTCCCTCATCATTGAATCTNTCNTCAATTGTNTTAAGCAACCAATCTTTAGCAATGAATTCATCAGTGTAATCATCAATCCAAACAAAAACNCTGAATACTTTAGANAAATCTCCAAGTTCTAATAATAAAACCCTAGGNGGTGGAGATTGCAATGCTTGAGGNCATTGCCTAGCNATATCTAATAATGTATATTTTACATGATCNATGCTTTCATNNTAATCAACTCCNATATCTAAAATAATTGAAAGACGTCTAGCAATTCCATCACCACCNCCTCTAGCNTGATTAATCACNGTNGTTTGTACNAANGTNTTATTTGGAATAACAACTAACTTTTCTTCTCTTGTTAAAATCTTAGTTGATAAAATTCCNACAGAAGCAACNGATCCTAACATNCCATCNACTTCTATACGNTCACCAACTTCAAATGGTCTGTCAATAGCTAACATAAACGAATTTACNATATTACCTAATGTTTGTTGAACTGCTAAACCAATAATTAATGAAAATACNGCTAANGATGCTAATAAACCAAATAATTCAATTCCTAATTCAGATAATGCCAAATANAAAGCACCAAACCAAATTACTGCTCTAAAAACAAATGTTAACAGNGGATTACTTCCNGAAACNGTTACATTTGATTTNTCTGTAAAACGNTNCATAATTACCGGAACAATATGAGANACTGTTACACTAGCAATACTNGCCCCAATTAAAATATATGANGCNGAAAATATTGGAATAAATGTTTCTGTAATNGTNTTTTGAGTATCAATCCAAACAATAGATAAATTAATGCCTCCGATTAAAACAAAGAAATATAATCTATTAGAGATTGGTACTACTAAAATATCATCNAACTCATTTTTNGTCTTTTTAACTAATTTGAACCATGGACGAATAATNACATATTTGGAGAANAATAGAGANACNGAAACTAGAACTATTGCNATACCAATCTTAGGTAAAGCCCCNAAATCGTTTACTTGCGTNAGCACNTCCTCTACTCCCATAATTGTCNGTCCCCAAGAACTAANGATTAATAATTAACGGAGAGATTAATCATTNACTCCTTCAAAAATTCTTTTGATTGGTCTACCCATTTATCTCTCTTTACTCTNCCTTTGAANAACTCAATCGCAATATTTACTTGATCTTCNAATTCAGAATCCATCTTTGANATTTGTTCAAAAGTGTAAATTCCTAAAGCATTTAATTTCTCTTCAATAAANGGNCCTATACCNTTAGTTCTNTNTAAATCATCTTTATTGAAAATTATAGCNCCTGAAGCAATTGTTCTTTTTACTCCTGANACNCCNNTCAANANATTTCCNNNTTTNGNTTTCCANTTAATNGANATNTTTTCACCNGTTTCNTCATTAATATATCCAAGACCNCTTTCAGGGAANTNAGAAGCATCTTTAAGAGNNATTGTATCNGATCCTTTCTCTATNTCTTCNACAATNTTCGTACTTTCNGAAACACCNAACACATCAAAATCAATAAATTCTGCTTTGGCNGCAACCCTNACTAATTCTGCCTCTTTCTTAGANAGNCCTTCCATCTGTNCTTCCATTTTAGCCATTTTTTCAGCCATTCTAGCCTCCATTTCNGCTAACTTTGATTCTGAGTCTGCTTCTGCTTTNCTTGCTTCNGCNTCTGCTTTNCTTGCTTCTGCNTCNGCTTCTGCTTTCCTTGCTTCNGCTTCTGCTTCTGCTTTNCTTACNTCCATTTCTGCTTCGAATTTTCTNGCTTCNNCTTCATTCTTTCTTGCTTCNNCTTCTGCTTTTTCTTTTGCCTCAGCNTTNGCCTTTNCTTCCGCTTCTGCTTTTTCNTTNNCCTCAGCCTTNGCCTTTNCTTCCGCTTCNGCCTTTGCTTTCATTTCTNCTTGNATTTTNNCCTCTTCTTCTGAATCNTCTATTTCTTCTTCATCTGCTGCTTTTCTTTTACTTGAGTCTCCATCAACAGTTACNCTCCATAATACATAAACTGAAGCTCTACCNATTCTAATTCTTCCAACNAATTCTCCATCNGGTTTTTGAGCNCTCATTCCNGCTTTATTATCATTAAATTGTAANCTAAAGACAACAGAACCNAANCCTTCTTCTTCTTCTTCATCTTCTTGAACTTCAATGAAATCCATATTAAATCTATTTTCATTNTCATCAGAATCNAAATCAGTAATTGANATTTCNGTNCCTAATTCAAGTTTTGTAATTGTGATNGTTTCTTTACTTTCTACACTATCTCCCATTTTTACTCCNGTAATTGGTTTNAGNACAAATGGTTCACTTTGNGTTCCCTTACCNGAAANAAATTCTGGAANAGANGTTGTATTCATNGGTTGAGGACCTTTATTNAANCCAAGCATCATTAANACTGTTTGTCCTTTTTCACCTGCAAGGAATACTAAAGGNAANAATAANGCTAACAATAAAAGAAGTAATACACAACACCACCAATAAGTCATAAANCCAAATTCNGAATCTGTANTTACACTAATNCAACTNAAATCTTCNGGNGGTATACTTGTATTGACTAANGGATNTGTTCCNCANGCNATTTCATCTTTATCTGANACTCCATCATTATCNTCATCTAAATCTTCCATTAATTGTGGGTCAGAAGTAGAAACTCCAACTAATGAATCAGGATATCCATCTCCATCAGTATCAATTGATGCCGCAGGGTCATCAGGGAAAGCATCAATATCGTCTACAACCCCATCATCATCACTATCTTGATCTAAATTATCACAGAATCCNTCNCCATCAAGATCTACTGGNGTNCTNGTATTAACTAANGNATCTGTTCCACAAACATCTTCCCANGAATCTATCCAACCATCNNNNTCATCATCNNNATCCTCNTTATTTCCTTCNCCATCTGANTCAGTATCAAGCCATTCAGTNGGNTTATATGGGAATGCNTCTAATTCATCNNTCCANCCNTCATTATCATCATCNTCATCTAATGNGTCNCAANNTCCNTCCACATCTTGATCNNCTGGAACACTACTGGAATCNTCACTTAATGTTCCACATGCGTTTTCTATTCCATCTGACCATCCATCTCCATCTGAATCCTGCAATAAAGCATCACATACATCTGGTTGATCTTCTGAAGAGAAAATAGGTATTGATGTTTCATCTAATGGGTCAGAAGAACATATTTCTTCTTCTGAATCGATATAATTATCATTATCATCATCATCATCAATTTCATCACAAACATTATCTCCATCAGTATCAACTGGTTTAATACTGCTATTCAATGAATTAGAATTACAGAGTAATTCCATCTCATCTGTCCAACCATCNCCATCATCNTCGTCATCATAAATATCTGGTTGATTATCTAAATTCGTATCAAGTAATACAGAAATTGTAATTTCAAAAGAGGCCGAGGTCATTGAATTATTTGCCCAGATTGTAAAAATTGTTGGTGGTAATAATTCTGTAGGCGTTCCNGAAATTAAACCTTCAAAGTTTTCAGAACGCGCTAAATTTATTGAAACTCCACTATACTCATTAAAATACAATCCTTCAGGTAATTCTGGACTAATTTCCCAAGTCAATATGCCTCCACCCTCTAAGATTGGTGATTGAGCAGACATAGGAATATTCATTGAGAGTTCTAAATTTATATTTGGATAAGCAAGAATAATTGGTGCGTCATTGAAATCATCCAATTTATCACANATTCCATCTGAATCTAAATCAGGTGGGAAATCATCTGAATCTAAGGGGCTATATTGCCCTGGAACATTACTACAAGCAATTTCTTCTGAATCTGTCCAATTATCATTATCATCATCAACATCCATCCAATATTCTGAATTAGATTCATCTCCATCTGGCTTACCATCTCCATCATAATCTGTCAAAACAGCTAAAGAAATTGTAAATGAATCTATTAATGATGGATCTATACCAATTGCAGTAATTGTATAATCCATTTCTGGTCTAAGTTCCAAAGGAACTCCCCAAATTGAACCTTCTGATTCACTGAAATACAAACCTTCGGGCAATCCTGGAATAATATTCCAAGATGCTACTGCAACACCTTGTGAAGATGGAACGAATTCATTTTGGATCGGATAATTTATTGCTAAATTAAATTCATCATATGGATAAAAGATGTATAATCCTGTTCCATTTACAGCAATTTCAATTTGGGTAGTGCTACTTCCACCTGAATTATAAGCAATAATGGTATAGTTTTTATGAGTGTTCTCTACTGGAATTCCTGAAATTCTGCCATTAGAATCTAAAGTTACACCTGCAGGTAGTGATGGTGAAATTTCAAAATATTCTATTGGGCCACCCGTATTTGAAACTATTATTGGTACTATTGGAGCATCTCTCTTAACTTCATAAAATAACTCTGGATAAGTAATATTAGGTGCTGGTTCAACAATAGTAAACATGATTATTTGTCCTGAATCACATATATCCCAACTATTACATGATTTAATGTTGAATAATTGAGATGTTAAATTTTGAGTAGGGATTCCTGAAATGACTCCAGTACTTGTATCAAGAGTTATTCCTGAAGGTAGTTCATTTGGCTCTACCATAAAATAACTTAGATACTGAGGTGTTTGAATATCTGGAGTTAAAGTATCCATTGGCTCTCCTTTAACAAGATTATACTCTAGAATGTCGATATTTGTCCAGTTAGCAACATCAAATTCAACTATAGGAACCTCTGGTGCTATTCCAAATGTTATATTCACAGAAATCGTTCTTAGAACTGGTGTCGAAATTGTAGCATTAATGG
The DNA here is from genome assembly GCA_002720275.1 of Methanobacteriota archaeon. Taxonomy (GTDB): domain Archaea; phylum Thermoplasmatota; class Poseidoniia; order Poseidoniales; family Poseidoniaceae; genus MGIIa-I. The sequence goes on along the minus strand of PBHR01000002.1, from coordinate 3,924 downwards.
TATAAGTTATATTTCCTCCAGATGTATTTAGGGGTGTTCCATAAATCCTACCATAATTTTCATCAAAGTTTAATCCTTCAGGAAGTTCAGGATAAATAGACCACGTTAGAAATTCTTCATATCCATTATTTACTCCATTATAGGTGCTACCAATTGCAAAATGTTGAGACTCTGTATTATTCGCAGGAGAAAGATAAGATACAGTATGATCTATTTCTCCAAACATTCGATATAATTTCGCGCGAGCACTATNAGTAAATGTTTGCCCTGTTGAATATTCAGTAGCCGCTGTAGTGCCTCCCCATTNATGAGAATTCATTTCAGCAATAAAATATGGTAAATCAAATTCATCTAAACCAAAATCATAAATCCAATTACTACTACTTCCTCCATTTGTCCCACTAAAATAAGTTTGGAAACCATCTGANTTAATTCCCAATAAATGGAAANATGAGNCGACATTAGAACTTTCTGTATCTACCAAAATATGTACTTCATCGTTACTATCAATTACAGACCTCAATTTACCATCACTACTTTTACTTCCATATTTATTACAACTGTTCCAAATTAAATCTCCCGAAGTACTCATTCTAGCTGCACAAAGCCAACCTTTTTCTGAGTTTGAAAATGTAGTTATATTTCCTGCAAAATTTAAATCTCCAGCTTCTGCGTTAAACGAAGAATATACTATAGAAATACTGCCATCACTATATTCGTCAATTGACGGTAAAACTTGATTCATACCTCCAGTATAAGTGATATTCTCAGCCCATTGCCATGTTCCTGAAGAATCTATATGAGCAATGAATGTACTATAGTCTGTTGCATCTGCAGGATCAAGAACAGTACTACCGAAACCTAATGCAACTTTTCTAAATTTACCAATCATTGTTGCCGAACCGTCAGAATGTGAAATTACATCTGTATATGCATAATAATCTCCAACATCATTACANGTGTAAGAATTAGAAACAGAAGATTCTACATGAGTGGGTGATGAAATCCATGAAATAGAACCTAATGAATCTAATCTTGAAACATATGGAGTGTAATAACCGATGCAAGATAGTCCATAATCAACTGCTACCCCACCAAAAGTAATTGTTTGTGATGATTGTGTTTTTGCACTAAAAGACACTGTTACTTCTCCATTACTTTCTACGGATATTCCTGAATCTGGAGTTACATCAAATATTCTCAGGCTATTAGNTGATTGGGGTGAATCTGAATTAGTAACCCATAACAAATTACCATTTTCATCATATTTAGCTACAAAAATATCTCTCCCATTAGTTGACTCGAAATCGAAACTTGGTGATTCTGAGAATCTAACATCACAATTTGAACTAGTTAANCCTTGATATTCAACAAGTACATATACATTATTAGAATCATCAATTTCTAAATCTTTAACCTCGCCTGAACATAATCTAATTGTTCTAACCCAATCCCATTCCTTATCTATTCCTCTTTTTGCAACAAATATATCATCACTATCATGTGTAGGTAATACTGGAACTCCATCAAAAATTTCCCCTGTTGAAGTAAATCCAAAATAAGAGCTTGAATAATACATGGAGCCGCCTGTTCCAAATTTAATTTGGTTTCCTTTATATCCATCAGAATCATCATAACTAGTTGAATCTGACATTGCTGGCAATTTTTCATATCCTGATAATAATGGAGATTGATCCCATATCTTAATTGTGAGATTTAATGAAAAAGGATCATTCAAAGAAGTAGTAGTAATTTCATAAATAGTACCAACCAAATCCATTTCCAAGGGTATTCCAGTAATATCTCCAGTAGCTGAATCAAAGTTTAATCCATCAGGTAATTGAGGGGAAATTGAAATTGATGTTGGTTTCAAACCCGTAAATGTTGCAAGATATCCATCATTCTCAGTATTAACTTCGAATACAAGGTCTGTTGTTTCATATTCTAGAGTAGCTTGATCTAATGCGTCACAAACTCCATCTCCATCTGCATCACCTGGTATATCATTTACATCAATAGATTGTGTGTATTTTCCAAGATAATGTACTTGATTCAAATACCAATTACCAGAACTTGCTGTTCCTAATCCCGTGAAAATATAAGGATCATCGGAATTATCAACAATTACTCTTATTGATTTAGCATGATGGCTATTCCAAGATGCTGTATGTTGTTTTACAATAGTAGATTCCCATGTAGATGACAACTCATTAAAACTAGTATAGTAAGCTGTACCATTTGCCATGTCAATCCATGCTAAATGTGCTTTATCGTTAGAATCAAGAATGAAAGATAATCCATTATTTGTTTGACTAGGTTTAGTTGTATTAAATTCATTCTGCCATCCTGTAACATTTTCTTTAAGATAATGTAATGTTCCATCATTCATGTAAAGTAAATGCCTAAATCCACTAGAATCTAAAAGTAATTGTGAATTAATTGACCATAGTAGACTGTTTGAATTAACCGACCCATCGACCAATAATCCTGAAGACCAATCTGAATCTAATGGCTTCTCCCAACTTCTCAATCCTCCAGCGGGAGATGTTCCAATAAAGAATAGATTACCATCGTTATCAAATGCAATTTGAGCATATCCTGAAGATGCATCATCGGGGTAATCTGATGTAGACCATGTGTCATTTTTGATATCATATACTTGGAATTCATCATTTGCAGTAAGATATATCATTCCATCTGGGGAAATAGCCATATCTGTAGGATTAGCATTATATTGTGCCCATTCCCCTAAATTTGTATAAGTAGAAGATGTTAAAGAATTTTGATTTAATTCGAGTTGTATTAATGTTCCAGATTGTGCGATATATGTGTTATTATCGTAATGTGCTATCTCTGAAGTATGTCTGTGTTTAGAACTAGTGCTGTCAATCATAACCCAGCCAGGTGGTAAACCACCTATTCCATTATCATACGTATGTCTCCAAACTGATGGTTTATTGTGACGATTATTTCCAATTACGTGTAAAATCCCATTTTTGTCGAAGAACATGTTTGCACTGGCATGTACACCGCTCAGCCGATTTGCACTATTCATTGTTATGAAATCATGTCTCGGTTCACAAAGATCTTCCAAAATATCGCTCCACCCATCATCATCGTCATCATCATCAAATTTGTTACACAAATAATCTCCATCTGTATCCAAAGGTATTGATGATGAATCAATAGGATCTGTTTCACATGCAGTTTCATTAAGATCTGTCCAAGTATCATCATCATCATCAAGATCTTCGATTAGATTAGTGTTACAATCAACGACTAATGAATCTGGTTTCCCGTCATTATCTGTATCTAAATATGCACATGGATCCAAGATGAATTTATCATCAACATCTAATGATCCATCATTATCATCATCTGTATCCCAAAGATCAATCGTTCCATCATCATCAGTATCTTTAGGTTTTAACCAAATATCTGAAGCTGGCAAATTATTACCCATTGAATCTGCTTGAGTTCCTACAGCATTGGTATTTTCATGAGCTAATTGACCGAATCCATTATTCCCCCAACACCTTACTTGCCCATCTTCTCTAATAGCACAAGTTGAAAGATAACCTAACGCTAATGATTCAGCATTTCCTCCAATATCTGTAATTATGAAATTATCACCAATATCTGAAATAGAATCTCCAATAGTGCTTGTTGTTTCAGTTCCTAGTTGTCCATTTGAACCTATACCCCAGCATCTTACATTTCCATCGGAATTTATAGCACAAGAATGAGGAGTTCCCGTATTGTAATTATTAAAACTCAATTCTCCTTTTGAAATATATAATTGTTGGGTTTTTATATCAGTTCCAAAATCTACAGCAACTAAATTATCACCCATTTCTGATTCGGAATCTCCCACATTTGAAGATGGATTACTTCCAGTACCTAATCTTCCGTAGCCCCATGCAC
>PBHR01000001.1 GCA_002720275.1 Methanobacteriota archaeon | reverse complement strand
CTATCTGAACAGGACATTTTAGAAATTATGACTGGTGCTGAGTGCCCTGATTGCGAGGGCGCGATTGACCAATATGCTGATGATTCTGCTGATGAAATTTTATTATGCTCTTCATGTTACAATGAGTTTAAGTTTTGTGGAACATGTGCAGGTTACTTCTCAGCAATACACAGTATATGCCCTAATGATCATTAGATTTTAATTGCCGTTTAATTTTTCTTCAGAAATTTCATGCCCCATTTTAATTACTTTAGTTTCAAGATATTTACGATTATGCTCACCAACACCAACTACCAAAGGCATTCTTTCAACAACATCAACACCATATTTTTTTAATTGTTCTACCTTATCTGGGTTATTTGTCAATAAACATACTTCTTGCACACCAATTGTTTTTAACATACTTGCTGCTAATTTGTAATCTCTAGCGTCACCAGGTAAACCAAGTTCTATATTTGCTTCTAATGTATCTAAACCTTTATCTTGAAGATTATATGCTTGAATTTTTGAGTGTAAACCAATCCCTCTTCCTTCTTGTCTCAAATATAATAAACACCCCCAACCGTTTGTCTTTATTGTATCTATAGCACTTTCTAATTGTGGCCCACAATCACACCTCAAACTACCAAAGGCATCGCCCGTCAGACATTCGGAATGTAGCCTTACTAATGTAGGATCCGGGCCCCCCATATCCCCTAAAGTTAAAGCAACATGGTCAAAACCTGTTTCCTCTTCATGAAATACTCTAATCCTAAAATCTCCCTGCTTCAGTGGTAACTTTGCATCTGCAGGAATTTCAATTTTTTCTGAAAGTAATTCGAAGTTGTCTACAATCTCACAATCTGGTGCCGATAATGTGATTTCCCAAATTCCTCCATCTTCTTTAATTTCAATTAACTCAGAAGACATTCTTTTTGCTAACTTAGGTATGTCATATTGAACATCAGGATCATCACAAATTAAAATTAACTTTTCACCTGCCTTCATTTCCATTAATTTTTTTTTCGTTTCAAAAACGGGTATTGGGCAAACATAGCCAATTAAATTTAACTCTATGGTCATAGATTATACCCCTTTCATTCAACCCTAAAACACTCCTCATTTGAATCAATCGGATATGTGCTTAAACATCTTATTTAGAATTATAATAGACCATGCATTCATATCGTACTAAATCTACCGAACATATATGGAACTTCCAAATAATGAACCTGCAGACAAACAAGTTCCAGAAAAAGACATTAGTATAAATGAACTAATAGAGATGGGTAAAAAATACCTTCTAATTCCTATGGGACTCTTATTTGTAGAGATTATTTATACAATGTTAACATCATCACAAGATACTCTTGCGTGGATACAAGAAATTGTTGCAAAAATTTGGAATTTTTTAAATCAGAAATTATATGGGGTAGAATCCTCAACACTTTCTGAATATAGTGATAGTGGCTACATCACAAAAGTAGAATTATATAACCCAAATTTCCCAACTATTCAAAATAATAATATTGATTTTTATGTTTCTGACGAATGTGCAGGCATTCATGAAATGCTTTTTATTACCACACTAATTATTTTGACACCTTACATTAGTAAAAAAATTAAAGCATGGAGTATTCCAATAATTTTATTTTTGGTTTTTTGTTTAAATTTGCTAAGATTAGTTCTAATTTACCCATTAGCCGTGAGTGGATGTAAAAAAAATCCTGGAGAATGGGGTTGTGACGTAAGGTGGGAAATTTTTCATGATTTTGTTTTCGAATGGGGGTCATTAATAATATTAACAATAATGTGGTTAATTTGGTATTTTATCGTAAATAATTTGATTATCAACAAGAGCGTTAATCAGACAGATGAATAATTACAAAATCTCAACGTCTAAAACTTTACCAAGTTCTGAGTTATTACTAATAGCGCCCAATACATAATCAACCTTAGATTGATGAATGTCAATTATGGACTTAGAGTCTTGTACATCAATGCTACCTACGGCTAAGTCAGAGATACTGATTAGACCTTTTACCCAATCAAACATTTTTTGATGTGAAACTCCTTCATTAAATCCAATATTAATCCCCAAACTAACCATCCCAAATAAATCTGAATGTTCATTCCAATCTTTTTTCTTAGTAAAAGGCGTTTTAGAAGATTCATCATTTTCAGGTATTTCAGATTCAATTAGATCTAAACTGTGCACATCTTTCAAAATAGCAATCATGCCAAGTTCTTCAAATGAAACCAAAGACCATGCCACTCCGGAATTACCCATTCTGCCTGTCCTTCCAATTCTGTGAACATAACTGTCAACTTGTGTTGGCAAGTCATAATTAACAACCAAATTAACCCCATCAACATGTAAACCCCTTGCCGCTACATCAGTTGAAATCAATAAGTCAATATTTCCTGACTTGAATTCAATCATGACTTTTTCACGCGCGCTTTGGGACATGTCTCCCTGTAATGAAGAAATTTTTTTATCTAATACCTTCATAAATCTTTGTTGAAGCATTTCTACCATTCTTTTTGTATTACAAAAGACTAATGCTTGTCCATCAAAACCGAAATCTGACAAAATATTATGTAATGCCCAGCTCTTATTAATTCTACCGATTTTACTAAATTTTTGTGTAATATCTGGAATTTCTAGCTCTAATTCCGATGTCAATACATGTTCTGGATTATTCATAAAGTCAGAAGATAAATTTAAAATTTCTTGAGGGAATGTCGCGCTAAACAATAAAGTTTGACGATCGGTGCTCAATTTCTGTATAATCCACTCAACATCTGGAAAAAAGCCCATGTCGAGCATCCTATCGGCCTCATCTAAAATTAGCATTTTAATTTTGGAAACGTCTAAATTACCCCTGCGAATTAAATCTATGACCCTGCCGGGGGTTCCTACGACAAGTTCTAATCCCGATTCTAATAACTTAATTTGGGGTTCTATCCCCACGCCGCCATAAAATGCAGCCATCTCTAGTTTTTTAGTACCCTTCAACCAATTTAACTCCTCATGAACTTGTGAGGCTAACTCCCTTGTTGGCGTTAATATCAAAACCTGTAATGTTTTGTTTTCAATGCATGTTTCAATTGCAGGAATACCAAATGAAGCAGTTTTACCTGAACCTGTTTTTGCTTGCCCAAGAATATCCCTACCTTCTAAAGCAAAAGGTATCGATTCTTTCTGAATGTCTGTTGTAGAGACCCAGCCCTTTAGATTAATTGCATCTAAAATCTCTTTTGAAAGGTTAAAGTCACCAAACGTGTTATTTTGCATTTACTCAACTCAATTAAAGCATTTCACTTTCTTTAATTTCTTTTTGCAATTGCCCTGTCCAGTACTTCAATGCATTTTCTTTATTCATTGGCCTACCTGTTTGGCGTACATGTTCTAAGATATATTGCCTAAATTTTTGAGCTTTTGTCCTATTAACTCCCTTTGGTGTAATACCATCCCACATTTTTTCAAATCTTTCAATATTTGAATTCATATTACCACTGCTCATACTCACACCTATGACTCGGCGACTAACATCTCCATATTAACAATGACGTATGAATAAAATGCTAACTTTCCTCCTTTTTTTCTTTAATTTTTATATTTACGTCCTTCTTTAGTTCTTTTTCTAAGGGATCTAGAGGTTCTGCAGGTGCAAGGTATTTATTCTTCTGAATTTCATTTCCTTCTAGTTGATCATCCTTACTATATTCTGTTAAGATCTCTTTTAATTCAGTATTTTTCTCCCTATTCAATAACTCAAATGAAAGATCCCTAAGTTCATCTTCACTCATTAATCTAGGGAGCATTTTTATACAATTCATTCTTATTTCTAAATCTGAATGTCTGCAACCCCTTATTATTAAGGAATTGACTCTACTACTAGCACCCAATCTTTCTAAAGCTTGGACTGCTCTTTTCCTAACTGGTTTAAATGTGTCAAATAAAGCCATTTCTGCAAAAATCAATGCTTGCCTAGGTTCATGATGTGTTACAGTCCTGATTGCCTTAGAGGCGTTATCCCTTACGATATCATCTTCATCTTGCAGTGCCCAACCAACTAAATCCCAGGCAATAGCTGATTTTCTGTTTGCTACATTTGAAAGCAATTTTGAAGCCCTCCTTCTCAAATCAACATCATCATCTCTTGACAATACATCTAAATGATTCATTACAGCTTCTGGCCATTTTTTTAATAATTCATTCAATGCTTTCCAAGCACCGTCTCTTCTATATTTTAATTCATGCCTTAATTCAATATAGAGTAAAACTTCACAACCAGAAGGGAAAATTGGCACAGATGCAATAAGGGAATTTATTGCAGTTTTACGCACATTAGCATCATCATCGTCTAATAATTCAGCTAAAATATCCCATAAACCATCAGGTTTTCTACATGCACAAATATGTAAAATTTGTAAAGAAGCCATGCGATTTTCGGCTAAATCATCATTTAAACCTAAAATTAATGCATCGTAAATTTCATCATTATTCTTATTATTCAAACGAGGTAATGCTTTAATCCCATCAACTCTATTTAAGAGAATTTTTTTCCCATCAACTTCTAATTCATATTCCTGTATTTCACCAACTGCTAAAGGCAATATTTTCTCATATAATTCCTTTAATTCAAAAATACTTAACTCATAACCATCCCATTTTGATTCTGGCGGTTTTAATGAGGTTTCAACATCAACTTCCTTCTCAAAATTCAAAGGTTTTCCAGTTTTTGGATGCCTTGCTACGTATTTCGACATGTTCCGATTCAACACCTCGCAAGGTGTCATCTTCAATAACCCTCACTAATACAGTCAATAAACAGGGAGAAAATATGGAAGTTTTTGATAGATTTGTTTTTAATAAAGGACTTCTTTACCCTGGAGCGATAAAACCGAACTCTATTCAACTAAAAAATAAAAAAATGTTGTTACATGAAAGAGATGGTTTTAACATGAATCGAATTAGAAAAATTGCCAAATTACACCCAAATTCAATTTGGGATCCTGAAAAAGCGGACTATGGCTCACTGGTAGATTCAATAATGCTAGGATTTACTTACGTCACAATAGACGGATGGATTGATGTTTCGAAATTAAAAATTTCACATGCACTATGTAAAAGTGCAATTACAAAATTCACACTAAATAAATCTATAGAAAAAACGATTGGGCGTTTAAATGATTTAAAAAATGAAATTCAAAGGCCAGTATTAATCATTGGATCAGAGCCAGGAGATATTCAACAATTTTTTGATAAAATTTCCCCTAAATTAGCTAAATTTTATGACTGGTATATTGCACCCTCGAGTTCAAATGAAATCCTTTCAAATTCACATATCAAAATTATTGGGTGGTGCAAATCATCTCAAGGGGTGATAATATGAAAAGTATTGGTGATGAAATTATTGACTTACTAAATGCCACGTGGATTAATTCACCTAATGAAACCCTCTCAAAAAAATTCGTAATAAGGTTTTGGAGTATAGACACTCAATGGATGGATTTTTCAAATGCAGAAAAATTAATTAATGAACTACTTGAAAAAGAATGGTTAATTGAAAATGGGGAAGAACTCACACCTAATGTTAAAATAAATACTAAAGAAATCGCTTTTGGCTGGAGGCCTAATAGTACAATACACTTTGAATTACCAAAAAATAAAACTGAAAATAATTTCAAAGTTACACCGACCAAAGATGACATAGATGAAAATTTTAAAAATTCAAATGAAGATTTCTCAAGAGCTGAAAAAAGGTTGATAAGGTATATTTCTGCAAAAACAGGAATATTAAAGGAGGAAATTACTAGAAGAGCAAAGAGGAAAAAAAGAAGTTTGAGCCAAATCACAAATTCTCTTTGCTTACTATTAATTGCAAAAGAGCAAGGTATGGATATGGAAGAGTTTATTGAAACTACCTAATTTTCATTCGATTCAACCAACAATACAGGTAATACAACCAAAGATAATATCACAGAGAAAAATACTGTTAAGGAAGTAATTAAACCAAACTCCCTTACTACGGGCGTAGGTGAAAGTGTCAATACTGCAAATCCACAAATTGTTGTTCCTGCAGACATCAACAATGCTAAACCTGTAGATGAATGCATCTTACTCACGGCTTCCCAATTGTCATCTGAATCTTTAATTTCTTCCTCAAACCTACGCCACACATGTATTGCATAATCAATTCCAATACCAATTGTTAGTGCTGAAACCATTATTGTCAAAACATTCCATTGCAATCCTAAAGCAGCCATTGAACCAACAACCCAAAACGCAGCCACCCCCACAGGAGCAATTACAACCAATGCAGGTGTAAATCTACGAGTTAGCAACATTAAAACAAAGAATGACACCATCAAACTAATTGAAGTAGATTGTACTTGGGAATTTGTCATACCTGTCAAAACTGTATCTATCTTTACCATATCACCCGTTAAATGAACAACAGCACCATCACGAGCTAATTGATTTGAAACATCATCGATTCTATCCCTTAAATCCTTGACAATTTCAGTATTTTCAATATTTGTTCCAGAATTTACATAAATACTTATTCTTAATTTTGTAATTTCACCATCACTATCTATCAAGGCTGCATCATTAACTCTTTCTTGCCATGTTGAACCTGTAAGTGGATCTCCAACAGTATTGTTTTGAGACAGATTTTTCAAAGCAATTCCTAAATTTATTTCTTCATTAGGATCTATTTTTCCAACCTCATCGCCAAATAATTTTAAATTATAATTTTCTCCCCAATTCGGATTCAATTCTAATGCATCCCTAATAATGGTATAAATCCCATTATATTGTGTTCTATCTGAACTATCTGATGATTTAACAACTCCTTTAGTTAAAGGCAAAGTATCATCTAAATATTGCATAGAATCAAGTAAATTTTCACCACTCTCAATTGAATACTTAGAACCTAGTGGTTCTATTAGAACATAAACCATCTGGATACTTGAATAATCATAAGAATCTTGTAAGTCACTTCTTAATTCCATAACTGGCATTTCCTCATCAAGGAAATCTGTCAAATCAAATTCTGTTTTAATTACCATTGCACCAAAAACCGAGCTTACCGTTAAAAGGCCAGTTATAATCATAATAATCGCTTTTTGCTCTTTTTGAAAAGTCATTACACCCGCTAATTTATCACCAAGTGATCCAGTAGATGCCAAAGACAATTTTCCTCCTGAAACTCTCTCTCCAACAACATGCATACAACCAACAATCACAGTAGAACAAAAAAATGCACTAACTACACCTAAAGATAAAGAGATACCAAAAGATTTCAATGGAGGTAGTGGAGAAAGTAAATTTGCCATAAATGCAGCAACCGTAGTTATTACTGCCAATGAAAGAGGCAATGCTAAATTTTGAACGGAATTAAGCCAAGCATCTACTGTAGATTGGCCTTTATTACGATTAATTTCATATCTTTTCTGTAAATGTATGGAATAATCAATACCTAAACCCAAAACCAATGGTGCTACTGCTACATCTAAAGCGGTAAATTGCACCTCGAAGGCACTAAGTAATCCATAAGTCCAAGTTAATGCCATCATTAAACCAGTCAATGGAAATAATACACCTGTAATAGTTTTAAAAGCAAGTGATAGAACTACTACAACCACTGTTAAAGCAAGCAAAATCAATAATGCAAAACTTTTCATTGTACTTTCATCAACATCATAACTAATAATATCCATCGATATTGAAGAATAAGTTAAATCAGAATTTGCGGAAATTTCATTCAAAATATTCCTTAATTCAACTTGAGTGGACTTTGATTGCTCTGGACTTAAATCAGAATTAATATCAATAATCCACAAAGTAGATGTCGCTGAAGGTGTAGGATCCATTGTAGTATTTCTATCATCAATCCAAGATTCGAGACCATCGCTAACTAAATCATTACTAATTATTGCTGATTTTACAAAATTCCCATATGCTAATATTTGTTCGTTTGAAGATATTTCTGAGATTCCAAGATCTTCTGGAACTGTCCTTTCAAGCAGATTATTCCAATCAGTTACTGAAGAAAGATTGCTTCCATCATCATTTTCATAAAGAGCGAGGTTAATTATCTCAGATAATGCAATAATGCCCTCAATCTCTGTACCATTATTTGGAGTGCTTGACAACAATTTATTATAATCATTGTGCTGCATAAGCAAAGATTCTATAGACAATACATTACCTCCATCTTTCATCTCAACATTTACTAAAATTTGTCTAGTTTGGTTGCCCATTTCAATTCCAAACTCATCGGCTGCTTCACTTGCTGAATCAGAAGGTGCAAATTCTGCTATTTCTGTATTAAACGAAGGTAAAGGATAAAGCTGAAAAGCCAAAACAAATGTAACAAGGAAGGAAATTACCAACACAGGTAATGAAAATTTTGAAAATTCTGATGAAAAACGATGCTTGTCTTCTACCATTCCATCCCCGCCCTTGTAATTGGCAGAAGTTATCTTTCATAAGCAATAGAGTCTATAACTAAAAAATAATATCACTCCAAAGGTTCAATAAAGAGACTCTTCTCGCAGACTCGATTTCCATGCCAATAAAGGTCCTACAAAAAGAAGGGAATGAATTGAAACTAAGATTTGAAGGTGAAAGCCACACTTCACTAGAATTATTTCGGGCTAAACTTGACGATAATAAGTCTGTTGAATATGTAAACTTCTTCCCAGGCCATCCGGAATTAGATGACCCGGAACTATACATCAGAACCAAGGGTAAAACAAATCCTGTAAAATTAATTCAAGACGTTTGTAAAGACATATCAAAAGAATTCGGTTCAATCACTCTTAAGGAGTGATTCTGTGGCAACAGCCACAATTTCAGATATTGAAAGAAAGGTCGGCCTAGACACATACACTGTCGAAAATGAAGGCATTGGCGGAATAATTAAAGTAAAAATATCTGATTTTAGAGTTGAAGAATCGTTCAAAAAAATTGGATTAGACTCCAAAGGAAGATTTTCAGTAATTGAAGTAACACTTAGAAATTGGGAAACAAATAGATTCATAAACAGATTTGCTAGAGAACTCAAAATATCAAGAAATAGGATTTGGTTTTCAGGAACAAAAGATAAAAGAGCGGTAACTACTCAATTAATGATTGTAGATGCTCCAATTAATAAAATTGAAAGAGTTGAATTAAATGATGTTAAAATATCATACATTGGAAGAACACATCAAAAATTGAAATTTGGAGATCATCAATCAAATAAATTCACAGTAATTGTACGCGGTTGTGCAAAAATTGATGGAAGTCCCATGGCAGATGATGAAGCAATGAAAAACATTAATTCTATCATTTCAAAAATGGAAGAAAAATTAGGTAAGGGAATATTTCCAAATTGGATAGGCCCCCAAAGATTTGGAGGAGTAAGAGCAGTTACTGCCGAAGTTGGGAAAAACATAATTGAAAACGATTTTAGAAAGGCAGTTGATACTTACATCGGCATGGTTAGTCAATTTGAAAACGACGAAGTATCTAAATTCAGAAAATTATGGAATGATTCAAAGGACATTGAAAAATGTTTAGAAATAATACCTAATAGGTTGAATTATGAAAAAAGGATCTTACTTGATTTAAAAAAAACAAATAATCACATTTCAGCATTTAAGACATTACCAAACAATTTACAATTAATGTTTATACATGCCGTACAATCAAAGATTTTCAATAAATATTTGGCCTTGAGAATCAAATCAAATTTATCTTTAAACAAACCATTAAAGGGGGACATAGTAGGTCATTTAACAGAAAAAAGAAATGTGGATCTAAAGACGTTAACAATTGTTGAAAAAGATTCGAAAAATAGAATCGAGCATAACTGTAAATTAGGCCGGTTGGCAGTCACAGGACCTCTGCCGGGCTTTTCTGAAATTCTTGCCGAAGGTGAATCTGGAAAACTTGAACGTGAAATAATTTCAGAAATGAACTACAGCAAAGATAGTTGGCAAATTGAAAAAATACCCCGTTTGTCATCTTCAGGATCTCGAAGAGCATTAACAAGTACATATTCAAACCTTACAATTGAGGTTTGCTCAAAAGAAGTAGATAATGAGGAATCTAAAATTTGGGACGAAGGGCCACAAAAAGGTGATAGATGGAATCCCGAAGGTGCTTCAATTAAATTTAAATTTGATCTTCCGCCTGGATCTTATGCTACAGTATTCCTAAGAGAAATTATGAGATCACCAATAAACCACTATTAGAAATCAAAGAAGCCTTCCCATACCAAGAACTTCTATTTCACCAACACCTTCAATACTACTCATTTCTGCTTCGAATTTGTCAATAAGTCCTTCAGCATCCTCAATTACTGCATGTAATTCTATGAACATCAAACCAAACGCCAAAGGCTTTTTCTCAACATTATGAACTTTTCCAAGTGATTCATCTAAGTTCTGTAAAAGATTCATCAAATCATCTACATTTACCTCAATATCAGGATCAGGCATTATCTTATATTGTACAGCAACCTCACCCATTTTAACACCTCAAGGACCCGTGAAACCGCAACTAGGGCAGATGTAAGTTACACCTTGATTCCTACAGATAGGACTCCTTCCAATATGTGTCCCACACTCTGGACATGGAAATGAAGTTGAATTTGGTTCTACTAATGGGACTCCTGAGGAATTACACACATCTGCTCTCTTTGCCATAGTATCTTCGAAGCGCCGACTTACTTCCACTATATGAGCATATAGGGATTTATTTTGCTTTGTGTAATCTAAAACCCATAGCAGTTTTTTCTGTTTCATCTTCTTTTTTACCTTCATAAAATGAATTCAAGTCAGAAAGTATGGATGTAGCTTTATTTTTCCAAGGCAAATGATTTTTACATATCAAATATACTTCAGATGAACTATTTCTACTCGCATCTGGAGAATACCTTTTTACTGTAGAAAATCGGGGTTTAATTAAATTAATTAAATTTTCAATCCCCTCACCCTGAAATATTTTTGTCACAAAATTCCCACCTGGGCAAAGTAAAGGCAAAGAAAAGTCAAAAACTGAAGCAACTAATTGCATTGAGATTATTTGATCTCTGGACCAGTTCCCTGTAAGGTTAGGAGAAATATCTGAAACAATCGAATTAATCATAGAATCAGAAAAAGCTTCAATAACCTTGCTTTGTGTTTCATCAACAGTAATATCTCCAACTATAAATGTACAAAATTCAATTGGTTCACAGGGTTCTAAATCAACACCTACAACTTTTCCGTTCTCTCCTACACATTCAACTGAAACCTGTGACCAACCGCCGGGATGTGCACCCACATCCAAAACCAAATCACCCTCCCGAATGACATTAAATTTCTCTTGAATTTGTAATAACTTAAATGCAGACCTCGCCCGATAACCAGAATTTTTAGCCTTTTTTCTCCAAGCATCACGCCTATGAGAATCTGCCCATCTGTCCGCCATATCTTTCCGAAGTTAGACAAGCGAATAAAAGACCCGTAATGTTTGGGACATATTGAAGCGGATGATGGGAAATAACAACAAGGCATTAATTTCAATATTTATTTTAATAATATTTACATTAAATGGTACCATAATTAATTCTGAATCCTTCTCAAAAGAACTAGTTAAAGGAATTGAAACCACTGGGGGTTCAACTATAATTTTAGATGAATACACAGCAACATGGTGCCAAGTGTGTGCTGAAATAGACCCAGAGATTAAAGATTTAGCATTAATGCATAATGAAAGAGTTGCCTTAATCGCACTTCACCCTGCTGATGGAGTTGATGATCTTGGAAATTATGCTAGTTCAAAAAGAATAAATCAACTTTTCAATAATTCTCCTTCAATACAAGCCCCAACATTCCTATTAGATGGAAAAATGGCAATGGAAGGTGCAAATGAAATAAACATGCTTAATTCAAAAATAATGCAAACACAAAGTAAAAAATCAAATTTTACAGAAATTTATTTTTCTGCTAAAAGAATAAATAATTCAATACACTTTGAGATGCACCTTGATTCGGAATTAACAGGCTCTGCAAATATCATGATTACTGAAAATGAGGTTGTTTCAAACAATCATATTGGCGAATTGAATAAATTTGATAATGTTTTAATAGAGATGATTAGTATAGATTTAATGAATAAAACAATAATTTCAGGAAATAATGAATGGGATTTTATTACAAATCAATCGGAAAATAAAACAATAATTTTAGCAACACATAACATTAAAGGAAATGTGAATTTTGAAAATTTTGGCTTTTTAGCGACTCACGAAATACAAAATGAAAATATTACCTCTGTTTTAGGTGCTGTAAAAATTGTCCAAGGTGATCTTTCCAAAGAAGAGAATATTCTTTACATTTCAATATTCATAATGATTTTTTCTTTAGGTGTCTTTGCTGCATTAGGAAAAATAAATTCTGATCCAAAAAATGAAGAAAATGAATAAGCTTGAAAAATCAATAAAAAATGATGTTTTAATGCGAATGTATTATGTGCTAGTATGCTAGTAAACATAACATGAAGGAGCGTCTGGAGCAAAAGAGTTTAACATGGCCAATACTAAATGAATGGTTAATAGAATATACAGTAGAATCCAGCAATGGATCAGAACATCATCTTGATGTAATTGAAGCAATTGACATTAAAGAAGTTCAAATTAAACTTTTTTCGCACCTAAGGGAAAGATACCCTTCTGAAGCTAGAATTGAAGTCACAATATTAATGCTAGAAATTGTCCAAAATAATGCTGAAATAGATTTATTCAACACCCATGAAGAATATACACCATGAACTATTAATCACTATTTTTATTTTTTTCCCAAGAACCTGAGTGGTGAAGATCATAAATCATATATGAAGAGATTAAAAGAAATAAATTAGCGATATGAGCAGCAGTACAGTATTGACAAAATACACCTAATTTAAAAATTTCAACATAAATAAGCCATAAGATTGGCAACATACCCAAAGCAGGAATTACAAATAGGGCATTTATCCAATTAACAATTTTTGGATCTTCTGGTGAATTTCTCAAAACTAAAAGAATAAACAACATTGTTGCAAAGGATAACATTCCTAGAACTCCCCATGGAATTCCAAAAAACGGGTCAGTGTTGTAAGACCCATTAGAAATTACATCCCCGCAATTAAATACACTAAATGCTGAGCAACCAGAATTTCCACCTACTTCATGTAACTTTTCGTGAATATAATAGGTATGAGTACTAACTAAATATCCTCCAAAAGCTAAAATTAATGATCCCGAAATAATCCTTGATTGGTCATTATTAAATTTTGAAGAGAATTTTTTACCAAATGGAGTTGTAAGAAAGAATCCCGAAAAGATAAAAAGAAGATAAAGATAGAGAGGCCAGTCCATTTCATTCACCCATTTATCTCATTACACAATTGGTTTTCTCCGCCATCTTTACAAATTAGATTTGCTAATTCAATACCGATCTCATCTAATGAATCTGTCATTCCATTCCAACCAACAATTCCATTTGGTTTTAAAATCATATAATGAGGGGTTCCTCTAGGGCCAAATATCTCAAAAATTTCATTGCTAGTATCATCAATATATACACCTGGGTGAACCTCTCCGGGTCGAGTTGAGCAATCTGCACCATCACTTTTACACCCGGGGTGTGGAAGTTTTTCTTGGAATGCTACTATTTCTTCTATAGATGAAACATGACCAGGGATTGGCAATTGAACGGCGATTATTACAAACTGTACTCTATTCCTTACACCATAATCAGTCAACTGACTATCTAAAGAACTTAATTTATGAGCAGTGTCCCAACAATAAGGGCAATCTGTATCTAAAAATTCTATTATTGTAAATACGCCTTCTGAATGATTTCCTGACCAATTAAAATCTAAATTTTCATACAAGCGATAAGAAAACCAATCCGAAGTGTCATTTCCAGGAAGGTGAGCTAAGGCCGTAAAATCAGGCGCCATATCTCCTTTTTCAATCCCTGTTTTTACCCCATTAGTATTGGCATAAACAAAAATAAATGATACAATCAAAAGACCTACCATGAATATTGCTGCAGGCATCCATTCTGCACCAGACTCATTTCTTTCTATACGACTGGTCCTCAATTTAAACACCTAACCCGATTTCTTTAATTAATGATTTAGCAGTGAACCTTACAGCCTCATCGCTCTGAAATTCACATTTAAAACCACTATCATTTAATTTTTTAACGTCCAACATTGCTTTTGGAACATCTCCTGCCCATCCTCTATCTCCACCTGTAAATTCAATACTTACTTCTGAAAATCCAGATTCTTCAATTACAAGTTGAGCAATTCTACTGACTGAACAAGTATTAGAGGAGCCAAGATTTACATAATTTAGCTGTTCATCAAAATTGTTCACCACGTGAATCATTGCTCTAGAACAGTCAATTACTTCCATATATGACTTTTCTTGTAACCCATTTCCTAAAACTTCTAACCTACTTGAGTCTTTTTTCAACTTATGGATAAAATCAAAAATAACACCATGAGTCCCTCTAGTTCCTATTATATTTGCAAATCTAAAGATCCAGGCCTTAATTCCAAAAGTTCCAACCCATGCACTAATTAAACCCTCTGAACCTAATTTTGATGCGCCATACAAACTTATTGGAAATAGAGGGCCGTAATCTTCAGGAGTTGGCATTAATTTAGCCTCGCCATAAACAACTGACGAGGAAGAAAAAGCGATATTCTTACATCCATTTTTTCTCATTGATTCTAAAACATTATATGTTGCAATTGTTCCTTGTTTAAGGTCTGTATCTGTAACAGAAGTGCCCAAACGAATATCAGGATTAGCTGCTAAATGATACACTAAATCTATTCCTTCCATTGCCTTAGTTAACATTTCCAAATTTAATAAATCTCCAGTTACTAATTCAACATTACCTGTTGAAAGGGAATTCTCTAAGAATTCTTTCCTTCCGCTAGAAAAATTATCATAAACAACAACTTCATTTCCACCTTTAATCAATTCATCAACTAAATGTGACCCAATAAATCCAGCACCTCCAGTTACAAGTATACGGCTCATTATGCATTTCGGAGTACTCATTCTGTTTTGAATATATTTACTGACAACTACAAACAAATGTTTTTCATAAATACATTAGGCAAGACCAAATACAAATTAGCATTGCAAGCAATAATGCAAGGTGATGAGGGAAAAAAACCAATTGACGATTATGTCATTATTGGAATACCTCTCTATAATTCAGAGGAAACTATTGCATCAATTATTCTTTCATGCTTAGAATATGCAGATGAAGTAGTCTGCATAGATGATTGTTCATCCGATAAATCCGCAGAAATTTCAAAAGATGCTGGTGCAACAGTAATCTCACACGAAAAAAATCGTGGAGTTGGTGGAGTTGCCAAGACTTTTTTTAGTTATGCAAAAGAAAAAAATGCATCAATTGTTGTTCTAATTGATAGTGATGGGCAACATGATCCTGGAGATTTACCAAAAATGATTAAACCATTATCAGAAAATAAAGCAGACCTAGTAATTGGCTCAAGATTTGTTAGTGGGGGAAAAAGTAAGGACATGCCCACATACCGAAAATTTGGTTTAAATTTAATAAATACAGTAAGTAAATTACACTCAAAACAGCATATAAGAGACACACAATCTGGCTACAGAGCATTTAACAAAGCAGCAATAAATGCAGTTAGATTTGAAAACGAAGGGATGAAATCATCATTAGAAATTCTAGAATCTATTTCAGAAAAAGGGTTAAGAATTCTTGAAGTCCCTACAACAATTAGATATGATTTAAAGAACACATCCAGTTTACACCCAATCCCCCATGGAATTTCTGTATTTAGTTACGCATTATCGACACTGTCCCAGAAAAAACCATTCTTAGTATTTGGATTACCTGGATTAATAATGGTAACAATTGGGGCTTTGTTTGGTTTAAGGACCATAAATCATGTTTCTGAATGGACTGGAGTCACTGTAGGCCCAGGAGTAACCTTTGTTTGGATTGGGGCTCTTGGAATCCCGCTATTAGTCTCTGGAATAGTATTACAATATGCACGTAAAGTACTCAAAGATTCAATTCAACAATAATTATCAATTTTCATGGGTTTAATTCATGGTATTGACTCGACTCGGGGTGAATGTGACAAGTAAAGATAGTTCAAATAGCATATATAAAAAAGCCATGAACTATGGCACTGGAAAAATAAATGTCGCAAATAAAAATATAGATCAAGTAATTGAAAAAGTTGGAGAGAAAGTAACTGAAAATCTAGATAAAACTTACAAAACTGTTCTTGCAGCTCCAGTAGTAACGCTTGCATTCATGATACTAATTACGGGGTGGTTTGCATATTCTGCAAAAGATTTCGAAGAACAAATTGTTGGAGATGTTGAAATCTATCTACCTGAAGGTGCTGAATCAACCGATCTTCTACTAGAAGTTAGAGAACAATGGTCTACAGACATCTCTCTAATATATATTCAAACAAGTAATGCAAAATATGAAAATGAAGGTCTCAATGTAACTGACGAAAGTATATTGAAAGAAATTAGTTGGGTCGAAGGTGATGATGAAAACATTGGAGAAAGTTCTACAAGGAGAGGTCTCGATTACAAAAAAGATGATCGAGGCAAAGAAGATGGCATTGTTTGGGTTCTATCAATTTCACAAATAATTAAAGAAGCAAATAGTAGTGATGGGCGATTTGTAAAATCACTTTGTGAACATGGATTAGAAGAAAGAGTCCCTCTTTCAATTCCTTGTACTGAAACGGATCAAGGCCCATGGGGAAGTTATAGCATTCCTGATCAAGATAGAATTGATGAAATTGTTTCTAGGTTAGAGGGGTCATTATCTGGGATGGTATATGACTCTAATGATGATGGAATTTGGGATACAACATTTATTTTAATTGGGTTAAGACATGATCTTTCGACTGCAGATCACAAAGATTTTTCAGAAATACATGTTCATGTACAAAATATACTAGACAATAGAAGTTCTGTAGGATTTTCTCAAACTACAATGACACTTACTGGTTTAACTAAAGTATTAGAAGACATTTCAGACGCAGTTTATGATGATTTAACAAAAATAATGCCATGGAGTTTGGTTTTTGTTGTCGGAATTGTTACTTTATTACATAGAAGTTGGAAAATTGTGCTTATTTCAGGAATTCCAATAGTAATGGCCTTAGCCGTCACAATAGGTTCTACAGTAGTGTTTGATGTCATGTTAACTCCAATGATTATTTCTGCAGGACCAATCCTTGTGGGTTTAGGTGTTGATTATGCATTACATCTTGTGAATCGAATAGAAGAATCAAAAAGAAGGATTTTAGATGAAATTCAAGAAAGAAATTACAAATCTAGACAGTTAGGAAACCCAGAAGAAATTTTACCTGATAGTTGGGATTCAGATTTGTTTAGAGAAGCAGTAATGGAAACAATGGGGACTACAGGTAAAGCGGTTCTTTTATCTGCAATTACTACAATGATTGGTTTTGGAGTCTTAACAATTAGTGGGTTAGTTCCGATTGTTCCAATGAGAACTGTAGGGATTACTCTTGTTCTCGGAATTCTATGTACACTTCTCTTTTCATGTATTTTAGTTCCAGTTTTAGCTTGGTTACTAAGATTTAATAAAAGAGCAAATCCATCATCTTGGAGAAATATCGGTAAAATGCCAGTAAGGTATTTTGCTGTAATATTAATCATCACAGCATTATTTTCTGGATGGGGATTAATGTATATGCAAGAAGAATTGAGCAAGCCTATTGCTGGTTCTTCCGAAGCACCTGAGGGAATAAGATCTCTTGAGACATTAGCAAACTATTCTGTTGAATTCCAATCTGGACAAACAAGTATGTTCATATTTTCTGCAGAAGAACGAAGTTCATTTAATGGAACAACTCAAATCAGGGACCTTCCTGTACTTGATACTATCAATTTAGTTGAAAATAGAGTCTCTAATGTAGATAATACTACGACAACAAGCCTAATCACGTTTCTAAAAAGCATTTATGTCACAATAGGACTGGACGGAAATAATGTATATACAGATAGCCTATGGGGAATATTACATAGTGAATGTTGGGAATGGGATGGAGACAGTAATGTAGGCCTTACAGAGTTGCCATTATGCGTATCATTATTTGCAATGGAACAATTAGATTCAGGATCAAGGGCAGAATTAAGAGGTGATCTTGTAGATGTTTCCTTAGACACATTAAGTGAAGAAGTCAGATCAATGCTAATGAATGAAAATGAAACAAAAACCCTAGTATATGTTGAACAACCATACATGAACCTGATTAAAGCAGGCGGACTCAGAGATGAAATTGATGTGATTTTAGCTGAAGAATCAATATTACTTAATACAGGAACAAGTAAATTAACAGGAGGTTTGCCTGTTTCTTTGGACATTAACAAAGGAATTCATGACACACAAGCATTAACAACAATAGTTACACTATTTGTATTAACTGCTTTTCTTGTAATTGTTTTTAGAAATTTTAGAATTGGAGTTACAACAATGATTCCAGTTGCGATTGTTATTTTATGGCAGCCATTGCTGATGAGAGGAGGAGATGTGAATGTAAATGTATTTACGGCAATGGTAGGAAGTATTGTTTTTGGAATTGGTGTCGATGATTGTATTCATATGATTGAAAGAATAAGAGAAGAAGGTGAAACACCGAGTGGTTTGGCTCGTTCTATAGAATCTACGGGTCAGACTATTTTCGAAACAAGTGCCACTACAATGGCAGGAATCTCAGCAGGATTCCTTGTAGCATTCCCAGGATTAGAAAATTTCTTCATGCTAATGTTTCTACTAATCGGTTTCGCATTCATAACTTCTGTATTCCTATTGCCTGCAATAATAACTGCATGGTATGAAACAAAATCTAGAATTTCTGGAAAAGGTACTTGGATTAAATTTGAAGGTGATGCTGTAATTGATACATCAGAAGATCTTGTTAAAGATGCAGTTTTATTGAATGAATAAAGGATTAGAATTAAAAAAAGCATTACCGTGAAGTTCAAAAAGTAATACTTGTGACGAAATTTGAGGGAGTGGAAGGACCGCTGACAGGGTTAGACCCTGAGGAAAGTCCCCTCTCCATAGTGCGAGATGACCAGAAATGGAGTCAGGAATGGCTGGCAATATAGTAGAAACGAACGATTATGGGTGTTAACGATGAATCTGAAAAGAGGAGATTGCTCAATAATTGCTGAAACGAATATCCTCATTGGAGCAAGTCCAAAAAATCCCGTAGAGGTTGCACGCTTAGGGAAGGGTAGGACGCATAGTTGAATGCGGTCAACCGAAAGGTGAACAAAAAGGGGCTTACTCTTCACTCCCTCAACATTAAACTTCTTTCCATGTTTTACCATCCCACCATTTAGCAGGATTATTGCCTTCAATCCTCCAAGTATACCCTTTTTCATCAGTCCATTGCCTAACTGAAATATTATTTTCTACTGAAGGTGGTTTTATTATAGGCTCAGGGTTACTAAGTACAGGATTAATGTTTGGAGGTGGAGGTAAAGGAGGAAGTTTTGAGATTTCTATTTTTGTTTCTGGAATTAAAATTTCTTCATCATCTTCTTCTTCATAATATTCTTCAAAATACTCATCTTCTCCACTATACAAGATAAATAACAAAGATATCGTGATGATTATTAATATAAAGATTCCAGCAAAAATAGTAGTAGAACCACCCACACTGGAAAATAAGGAGCTTTCCGGTTCTAAAACTGAAACTAATGATCCTTCCCCAAGGTATTCATCATTCCAACGAACTTCTATCCACTGAACCCCAGTTTCACTAGGTGCCCAATCAAGAGCGACTGATGATTTAGAATTAACGTTTACAATTATTGGTTCCCTAGAAATCATGTATTCTCCATCTGCAGCCTTAATAAAAACAGTTAGATTTGTCTCAGCATCTGCATTCCCATTATTTTCAACGGTAACAACTACCTTTATTGGATCGCCAACAGAGATACCACCATATTTAGAATATGTAATGTCACTAATTACTAACATTGGCTGATAAGGTAAAATTAACCAAGATTCAAATGGGGCATATTCACTATTATCTTCATCAGAAATAAGATTACCAGATGCATCAGAACCTTCAATCCAGATATTGAAGATTAATTCCTCATCTATGGGTAAGTCATTAAGTCTCTCATTAAGTTGGAATAATACAGAGATTGAATAGCTACCAGCAATTGGATCTTCGATATCTAAATCCTCAATTACGTCAGAAATCAAATAAGCTCCTGGGTTTTCACCTACTGAATTAATGGACCAATGAACAACTATCGAATCCGGAATTAATTTTATTGTTTCTTTAATTTTAAAATCAATTACTAAATTTTCGATTTCTTCTCTAGATAACGAAATATCCGGTCGAGGAGAACTTATTTGCTCTATTTTTGGTGCTTGATTATCAACAACAATCCAAGTCGTCAACATATTATTTGTATCGAATATTTCTTTATTTAAATCAACTAAATTTATTGAAAGTGGATAATTACCAGGTAATGTGGGTGTATTTAATTCAAAGAAAAAGTAACCCTCAGTGGTAAAATTAGTCTGTTTATTAAATCCAATTGCCATTTCAACGTTAATGGGTGTTAAAACTTGGTTTCCAGTCCTTGAAAATGAAAATGATCCTCTTATTCCAATCATATTATCTGGTAAAACATAAACATTATTGTCGATTTTTGAGCCTATTTCAGTAGTTAATTCTAAGTCATTAGAGTCAATCCAGATTTGATTTGAAAACCTCCACCTTAACTGTGGAAGAGTCATTATTGAACTATAACCCGCCCTATCAATAATTTCTATAGAAGGTTCGTGTATATATGATTCGTCCACTAAATAACTCCATTTTATTTTAAATTTAATTCTAAATTCCAATTCACTATTAAATGGGCCGAAATATGAATTTCTGGAATAAATATTACAAGATAAGATTACTAAGTTGTAACCATTTGATTCACATCTTGATTCTGAAGAATTCCATACAACCCTCATACCCTCTGCATCTGTAAATTCTGCCAAATCAAAAATCACATAATCTATATCACTAATGCCATTTGGCTCATTAAATGGCAAATTCAATTCATACTCTACATCAGGGTTTAACCACATCACCCCTGAATTATTCCATGTGATTTCTCCGGGTAAAATCTGAGGTGAGCCGTCAGATTTTACTTGATAAACAAATAATTCATCACCTAAAGTCCCCCCTCCTCCGCCAACTAATATATTTCCTGCTGAATCAGAACCACTTATGAATCCATAAACTAAACTTCCAACTGGAGCTTCAGAATCATCTAAAACATAAGTATACCTTCCAAAAGAGGATGAAAGATTTGCGGGACTAAACATCGTATTAGACCAATATTCTTCTAATGAAGGTTGGCCATCTTGATCAATATCATCAACCCATTCCCTCCATAAATTAATTTTCAAGGCATTTGGTAAAACAGGCCTGTCAAAAACATCAAAGGCAAGTATTTGATTTTTAGAGGGGTGACGGTGATCATATCTTTCTAGCGTACTTGAAATTAATTGTGGCGCTAATGAATCAGCAGTAAATGTTCTATTTACAACAATATCTGTAACATCTAGTTGAGAATACAAAGGATTGAGTTTAATTTCATAAGTCAAATTTCCAGGTCCAAAAGGTATTGAACGGATAAAACTAACTTTACCCTCGGTAAAATTACTGCTCCTAGCTATTTCGAAATCGTTTTCCATAACTATAATTTCTAAATCTCCAGATTTTGGGAAATGAGAGTTTGTAATAAAATCTTCAAATCCAACATTCACTTCAATCACGACATCTGAACCAGATTTAAGATAGGGCATACCAAAAGGTATTTCTTCTCCTAAGTCATTAAGTACTGACCAGGATTTGATTTCTACGTCATTTTCGACTGATTTAGCCCCATTAAATCCTATTTTTAATATCTCTGGGATACTTTTTACACCATCATCCCTAACTAGTCTAACCTTAATTTCTAGATTTAAATCATCATCCCAAATAGGTTTAATTCTAAAATTAAATTTTGAAATGTTTTCCACCCCCTCAATATATTCAAAAGGATGGTTGTTTAATTCTATCAAGTCATAATCTCCCTCAACAAAATAAGGATCTTTGTTGATTGGGAAATTGAAAATAATTTTAGAAAAATCAGAATTAAATTCATATTCTACAGATTTTATTTCTCCATAAGATACTGAATGTTTAGATTCTATTTCAAGCCATTTTTCTGATGAAACTAATGGCTCAGTAGAATTAATTAAAATTGTTTCTTCTGTTAAAAGACCAGATGTTGAATGTTGACCGATTAAAGTAACAAGATAAGAAGATTCAACCACTGAAAATAAGGGAATAGGCACGTCATAATTTCCAGAATTAACGGGCGAATTTGATGAATAATCATTTATTGCGGAAATAATTGATGAATCTGAATACTCTCTAAACTCAAGTTTTGGATGATATAAGATGTCTAATGCATTAATTAAAATTCTTTGAGAGCTACCAGTTAATTTTAATTTTGCAGAAACAAAATTTTGACCTTTGCTACTCCAAACATTCGTATTTGTTGAAATGTTTTCATTTAAATTATCAATCTGCACATCGGATAGACAAAATCTAAAAATTCCATTAAATTCATTAATATAATTTTGATAAACCGCAGTAGATCCTAATCTTATTTCTACATCTAATTCAGAAATTTCACCGTTTTCGGGAGTCAAATCCATACAAAACCCTTCAACTACATTTGAAGGAATCCAAAAATCAATATATTTCGGAGAACCTGTTGACAAAGTAACAAGTTGGGAAACAGAACCGTCAGACCATCTATCCTGAGAACCCCAAAAACCTATTTCAGACTCAGATAAATTCCATTCTTCTTCTCCATCTCTACGAATATCTAAAGAGGGATGAAGTGGTAAAATACCTGTCATAAATTCAATTTTTAATGAGCTAAATGACCACGTGCCAGAATCTGAAAGCCATCTTAATCTAATCATTTTTGAATAATTATCCAAATTAACAACACCAATAGGTGAAATATTTTTCCAATCTCCAAATCCTTCTGACATTTGCAATTGACCGTTTCCAGAAACATCTATTTCTAAATCGACAGACAGCATCGGCCTTGTAGAATGAATTTCAGGGAATTCAAGATCTCCTGAAC
The DNA here is from genome assembly GCA_002720275.1 of Methanobacteriota archaeon. Classification (GTDB taxonomy): domain Archaea; phylum Thermoplasmatota; class Poseidoniia; order Poseidoniales; family Poseidoniaceae; genus MGIIa-I. The sequence goes on along the minus strand of PBHR01000001.1, from coordinate 54,356 downwards.
CTTGATATTCACCAGGAATCCAATTTCCAATTCCAGTCCAACCCATCTCACCCGGATCTTGATTAAAGTCAAAATCCCACTGATTACCTAATGAAATTGATTGAATTATAGGTGAAGAAGGATTTTGACTCCACAAGTGTACTTTAATTCTAATACTTGGGTGCTTTAACCAATCAATTCTACCTAAATCGGAAAACAATTCAACTCTTTTTTCGTAACCAGTTATTGGAAGGTTTGTTTGTGAATCAATGATTGTCCAATCTAATCCGGTATTTTCTGGGGTTTCGGCCAAAATATTCAGTAAACCATAGGGTCCCGAACGAGTAGAATGAAATTGCCCTGAGCCAATAGTGGGTGATGTCCAATTAGCATCCCCTGAACCTTCAACTTTTGCTGCACCATTACCTGAACCAGGTACTGGAGTAATCGAAACATCATCAATATTCCAACCATCATATGTAACACTAAAATCAGTTGGACCTAATCCAAAACGAATTTTAAAATCGCTATTTCCTGCAATATAAGAATCAACTCTATGGGACTGTAAAGAATAACTGCTATCAATTATTGTACCAGAATTTTCCCAAATCGTATTCCATCCATTAGGACCCTTCACTTGAAAATATGCATGATCCCAAGAACTACTCTCGACCCCCAATAATTTCCAAAAATTGACACTCCAACCACCACTACAAGAAGAGCAATCTATGCTTGGAGACGTAGCATAATAGGTTGTAGACATTTGATTTGGGTATTGGCCTAAATATGTGTATATTGCTTTTGAACCACCATGAGCACCAACAGAATCAACACCCCAAGCCCAACCTCCTGCAGCATCTAAAGTCCACCCATGGTTAAATAATTCAAAATCCCAAGAAGGCGGTGGTGAATTAATTCTTAACCCTGACTTGTTATAATCAACATTTTCAAGTTCCGCCCATGAATTAGTCCAATGATTCTGGGATTCCCAATGAATATGATCTGAGGAAATGTCTACAAGTGGCTCTAAATCAAATTCTAAAAGGTCCAATGCATTATTTTCGGGAATTGAAATTGAAAAATCCTCAGAATAACCACTAGGGAAATTATTTATTTTTACTACTTCACTACTACCAACAGATGTATTTTTTGTTACATTTAAACCCGATTCTAGTTCATCTTCAAAATAAAGAATACCCGAAAAAGGACTGAAAAATACCAAAAAAATAAGGGAGATTGCTAAAAAATTCCTAGTCCATGACTCCCTCGCCATAATGCCTCGACATTAATGGAGGTTTGTCAAACCTTTCACGGCCCCTACGGGGCCGAAATTAGTAATTAATATCATCTGAGTTCCACTCCGACTACTTGTGAACAGTAAAGAAGAGCTAAAAAAAGCGGCAGGAATCCATGCTTCTACTTATGTAAAAAATGGAATGAAAGTGGGATTAGGGACGGGTTCAACAGTAAAATATACAATCCTAGAATTAGGGCGAAGAATCCGTGAAGAAAAATTGGAAATTAGTTGTGTTCCGACAAGTATCGCTACTGAAAAATTATCTATAGAACAAGGTATTAAACTTTATGAGTTGTCTTCATTAGAAGGTTTAGATCTTGTAATTGACGGTGCTGATGAATTTAATAAAGAGTTGACTTTAATTAAAGGAGGTGGCGGTGCACTTGTACGTGAAAAGATAATCGCCCAAGCATCAGAAAAAATGATTGTTGTTGCTGATGATTCAAAAAAAGTAGACACACTAGGGAAATTCCCACTACCAGTAGAAGTAATTCAATTCTCTTGGAAAGAAACAAGAAGACAAATTTCAAAAATTACTGGTATCTCAGAATCGAAAATAATTAAAAGAATTACAAATGATAAAACTTTTATCACAGATAATGGTAATTATATTTTAGATTTACATCTTGAAAAAATAGAAGAACCAGAAAAATTAGAATCTAATTTGAATAGTTTAGCAGGAGTTTTAGATTGTGGGCTTTTTTGCAATATCGCAAATAAAGTAGTTTTAGCGAGTTTAAACGGTTTAGAGATTATTGAAAATTAAATACGGGCCTGACGGGGTTCGAACCCGCGGCCTACGGATTAAGAGTCCGTCGCTCTACCTGACTAAGCTACAGGCCCATTTATCCGTAAACAAACGATTCTTTAGGTTATCCCCTAATAATATTAGTTCCCGAATCTCCTCTAAGAGATTTTAATGCATTTCCCGGGGAACATAAAACAACCTTAGTTTTCTCTAATTTTTCAACAACAGACAACATTGCTTCAACTTTAGGGCCCATTGAACCTTCAGGAAATTCCCCCTTTTTAAGCAACATTTTTAATTCATTCAAATTTATTTCAGAAAGTTTTTTTGAATTTTTAGTTCCAAATCCTGTTTCTATTTGATCTACTGCAGTGGATGTTATGAATACATCTGCCTCCAAACTAATTGCCAATAATGCTGAAAATCTATCCTTATCGATTACAGAAGGAACTCCTTTCCAAGTTCCATCAATTACAATAGGAATTCCACCACCGCCACCGCAAATTACTACAGCATCTAATTCAACTAATTTTGAAATTACTTCAAGGTCTAAAACTTCTATTGGATGAGGTGATGCTACCACTCTTCGCAAACCTTTTTCCGTTTCTGCAACATCTAATTCATTAATCGTCATATTTTCTTCATCTAGCACAGGTCCAACGGGCTTAGTTGGTTTAACAAATGCAAAATCATTTTCATCTACAAGGACTCTTGTTAACACAACTGCTGTTCTTTCGGGCCTAGACTTTAGATCTAATAAAGAATCTAATTCCATAGATAGTTCATGACCAATCATCCCTTGTGTTGCAGCCACCCAAGTAGACAAGTCTGTACGAATTCTTTTCGTATTTATTCCCGATTCTTCAAGTGCCAATAAATCTCCAACTTGAGGACCATTTCCATGAGTTAAAACAACATTAAAGCCTGCCTCAAGTAAATCAATTACATCTTCTAAAACTAATTTTAAAGCTTTATCTTCTTGTAAATGCTTAGGTTTTGAAGGATCACTTAACGCATTCCCTCCAATTGAATATAATGCTAATTTTTTAGAATAATCAGAACCAACACCAACAACTGCCATACGTTCTACCTTGAATGCCTCAATGAATAGTCTCTCTTGACCTTTTTCTATTTAATTTGTAAATTTAGCATATTTGTCCCAATAGCATTTATGCGTCTGTTTCAAATGAATGATTGAGTTCGCACCGGATGTATGGCAAAGACTCTTTGGATTTCAGACATTCAATCAGGTTCATTTACTGGTGAAGTTATTGAACTACAGGGATGGATTAAAAGACACAGAAGTAGTGGAAAAATAATATTTATGACAATTAGAGATTCCACAGGAGAAATTCAATGCGTGGCTAAAAAAGCAGACATGAATGAAGAAAATTTTGACTCATTAAAGAATGCACTAATTGAATCTAGTGTAAAACTAACAGGATTAGTGAAATCTGATGATAGAGCACCAGGCGGGCATGAATTAACAATTAGCGCAGGTTTGATTATAGGTGCTGTAAATGCCCAAAATCCATTTCCAATTACAGAATCTGCCATGGAACAAACAGAAGGAGGAGAAACTGAATTCTTACTAGATAATCGACATCTTTACCTTAGAACAAGTAGAATGACTACAATGTTAAAAATACGCTCAACAATTTTTGGTTCTATTCACGAATATTTCAGAAAACGTGATTTTATTGAATATCAAGCACCATCATTTGTCGCAGGGGCTGTAGAAGGTGGTTCAACACTTTTTGAAGTTCCATATTTTGGAAGAAAGGCGTATCTTACACAATCATGGCAATTATATGCAGAAGCAGCAATGCCCGCATTAGAAAGGCTTTACACGATTGCACCTTCATTCAGAGCAGAGAAATCAAGAACAAGGAGACACCTTACCGAATTTTGGCATGCTGAAATGGAGATAGCATGGGGTGGAAATGAAGAAGTAATGGAACATGGTGAAGCACTAGTAAGGTCTATTGCAAAAACAATTTTGAATGAAAGAAGTGATGAATTAGAAAGTCTAGGAAGAGATCTTAACTTAATTTCAAGATATGCCGATTCACCATATCCAAGAATGAGGTATGACGAAGCTGTGGAAACTCTGCAAGGAATGGGGGTAGAGATTGAATGGGGACAAGATTTAGATTATTCGAAAGAAAAGGTACTTACAAAAGATTTTGATGTTCCTCATTTCTTAACACACTATCCAAAAATTGCTAAACCATTTTATCACAGACCTGATCCTGATGATGAAAAATATGTTCTTTGTCATGACTTATTAGCCCCTGAAGGGTATGGAGAAATCATTGGTGGTGGAGAAAGAACTTGGTCTGAAAAAGAAATCCTAGAAAGAATAGACGAAGAAGGAACTCCGAGAGAACCATATGAATTTTACATAGACATTAGACGTTATGGCGGAGTTCCACATGGTGGTTTCGGAATGGGAGTTGAACGTGTATGTAGTTGGCTTTCAGGAGCTGATCACATTAGGGAAGTAATACCATTTCCACGAGATTCTAGAAGAGTGACCCCTTAAATTAGGAATCTAATGATTTAAAATAATTAAGTATGTTTTCACTTACTATCTTTAAATCTCTTTCTTGTATTACTTGATCGGACTTTTGAATTAACTCCTCATGCCTAGTATTAAATGCAATATTAAAACCTGAAAAATCAAACATACTCGAATCTTGCTTACTATCTCCAATTGCAACAGTCCTAGATTTCTCAATAGAAAGTCTTCTTTGAAGGATATTTACTATCGAACCTTTTGCAATAAGTTGTACTTGATATCGGCCTTTTTCGGGTATTTCCCCTCGTGAATCATAATTCCAACCATTCGTGAAAACATATAATTTAGTATCAAAACCATTACAAAAAAGTTCAGAACTAACTTTGTCAATTCCGCCAAATCTAGGTCTCCATTTTTCATCAGTAAGGAAATTTGAAGCAATCCTATGCGCAACAGGATGCATGCCACCAGAAATAATTGATACATCTAAACCAAAATCAAGAAGTTCATGAATGGATTTTTTTAAATTTTTCATTAAAGGACAATCATGCAATAATTCATACAATGTCAAATTGTTCATTTTTTCTTTTAAAGCACCCCTAATTAAATTCAAATCATATTTAATCCAATCCCATTCTGTAATTAAACCCAATTGAAAGGCTTCATATGCTTCCTCGTTAGATAAATTCAATTTATTATATACCCATTCCCATGTAGAAAGATAATCTACTAAAACACCATCCATATCAAAACAGACTAAGCCTTTTGACATTATTTCACCTCATTCGGAATAGTTGGTCAATAAAAATTCTGTTTGTTTCCCTAAAACATAAGAAATTATTGCAGACATTAACGACAAAATTCCAATCACAGTAGTACCAATTGTAATTATTGCAGTTCCAAGAGATACAGAATCTATAGATTCATACTTTGAAACGACATTTGAAACTAAAATAAATGATGAAAGAATCAATAAAATTCCTGGAACTCCAAAAAATAACAATGGTTTATTTAATTTGAAAATATTGATTTCTACTTTTTTAGCAACCTTAGAATAATTAGAATTTTCAAAATAATCTAAATTAAAATTAATAGAGGGGAGATCGTTTAAAGTGGCCCCCGAACCGAATTTTTCTAAACCGTTTTTATTAAAATAAATCCATGTAATATTTTTTAAATTTTTTGAGTTTTTTAAACATTTTTCTCGATTCCCGATAATTTTTCGATTATTTTTGTTGTTTGAAAGATTTACTTCAACATCTTTGAAAGTTTTAAAATCCAAACTAAAAATATGCTCTAATTTTTTAAAACTGATATCTTCTATATTAATAAATATGAATTCTTCATCAGAATTTTTAGAGGAGATTGTACTGTAAAAATCATCCTCAATATTTGAAAAATGAAAATCCACGCCCAATTTTTCACAATATTTTGAATATATCTCACTAGATTCAAAAGCTATTACACTAACACTCTCAACAAATTTTTTTGCATACAATACAAATGAACTTATCTTAAAGATTTGATTTGAGCAAATAAATGAGACGTGCATGCTAATATTTACACCCTAACTGTAAATGGTTATACAATTTTTGAAAAGATGTGACATTTACCAACTAAATTGAAAGTAAATAACTAATCCGGAAGTTGTGTCAGAACAACACGGAATAGCATTAATAATGCCTGCCCATAACGAAGAACGTTATGTAGAAGATACAATTTCATCAATACCTAACGCAATAGACTTTGTTTTATTCATAAATGATGGTTCTACGGACTCAACATTAAAAATTGCCCAAAAATGTTTAATTAAAAGTGGAAGAAAAGAACTAGGAAATTCAAAATCTAAATTAAGTTTCAAAATTTTAAATCAAGAAAACCTTGGAGTTGGATCTGCGGTATTTAATGGATTAAAAGAACTAATAATACTTGAAAAAAATAAAAAATTAGAAAAATACTTCCCAGATAAAGAAAAATGGGTTGTCCTAATTATGGATTCTGATGGCCAAATGGATCCAAATGACATTCCTAATCTAACAAAACCAATTATTAATAACACTGCAGACCACGTTAAAGGAAATCGAATTGGACTAGAAGGAATGCCTAAAATAAGAAAATTCGGAAGTTATTTACTTAAGAAATTAATGAGACTTGCAAGTGGATACCCATTCATAAATGATACTCAATGCGGCTATAGAGCAATTGATTTAGAAATGATTAAACTTTGGGATTTTAGTAATACATGGGATGATTATGGATATACCAATTGGTGGCTATTAGAATCAGGAAGGCGAAGTTTCAAATTAAAAGAGGTGCCTGTCAAAAGCATTTACAAAGGAGAAAAATCAAAATTAAAGATACGGAAATTTTTGCCGAATGTTTCATTACTAATTTTTAAAAAACTATGGAAAAGGGGTTGGCAATGGTATGTTTTAGGTAAAGGAATTGAATCGAATGCATTGAGAATCACCGTAAGTGCATTTTGGTTTAGTTCAATATCCACATTTGCTTGCATATTTTTATTTGGGAAATATTGGATGTTTTTGTTGATTTATTCAATAATTGGATTTTCAATTGTAAGGAAATTAGACGTTAAAGAGTCAGAAAGAAGATTAAGTCAAACTAAATCACCATTAATTGGTTAAATCACCCATACAACCTTTTACCATCAGTTAACGAAGAGAAATATAGGCAGGAGTGTTACATAAATGAATAATAATTTTTTGGCCGAAATTGTTAAAATTTTACACATATTACTTATTTTATACATGACTTTTGGTTGGATTACAAACAACTTATTTATCTTATACTCAATTGTGATAATGGCTCCTCTATTCCATATTCACTGGAAAACAAATAATGGTAAGTGTGAACTTACAAATATTGAAAAGAGGTTAAGAAATAATGAAGAAAAAGAAGGGACATTTATTGGTGGTTTATCAAAGAAGTATCTGAAAATAGAGTTGACTGATAAAGCAGTTTCAACAATGGCCTATACCATAATGTACACATCTGCATTAATTTCTCTGATTAGACTATTCGAATATTATGGTATCATTTTTGCAGCAGGTGGGCCTTGATACTTGAAATACAATTATTAATCTAAATAAAATCTTATTTGTGAAAGTTCTTTCTTTTTAGGTTCAGGTATTTTTTCAGGATAACCAATCTTTAACAAACCAATAATACGTTCTTTTTCATGAGAAATTCCTAAAGAATCGTATATTATTTGATGTCTAGTAATCGACCCAGTGCTCCATTGACACCCAATTCCTTGCCCCCACAAAGATAGTATGAAATTATGAATTGCACACACACTTGCAGCATAATCTTCTTCTTCTCTAAATAGATCATTAGGAGATAATGAAGTTGTTACCGCAACTAAAGCAGGCGCCTTAAGAATTTTATTTCTAGCTCTTTTGAGTATTTCATCATTAATTTCCAAATTATTATCAATACATTTTTTCCTAGATAATTGCTCTACAACGGGCATTAATAAATTTCTAGTTTCTGGTCCCATTACATAAAACTTCCAAGGATTTGTATGTTTATGTGATGGTGCAAAGCGTGCAGCTTCAAATGCAATTTCCAGATGTTTATTTTCAACTTCTTTTTCTATAAACCGGTATATTGTTCTCCTACCGACAATATTTTTTTGCACATCAGACATGAAAAATCAATCCTTAAGTGATTGGTCAATTATTGATGCTAAAATGAAATCTGACTCTGTCAAACCATCAATCTTATGAGTCCAAATTAATATAATTACAAAACCCCAACCAAATTCAAAATTAGCATGATGACCCGTATTTTCACAGATTTCCCCAACAACATTTACAAAATCCAATGCTTTTTGAAAATCGTCAAATTTAAATTCCCTCTTTAGATGATGAGAATTTAATACTCTCCAATCACTATCAATCTCTAACATCAGAGGTTTTATTTCATCATCATTTAAAGGAGGAGTGTTTCCTTCACAAGGGATGCATTTTTTTTTGTAAAGCCCCATATTATCCCCATAAATGACTGTCATTAGCACCTTGTGTTTTCTTTTCTATTCGTTCATGCAATTTTGTACGTCTTTTTTGATCTTCTTTTTCGTACGCAATTAATTCCTCGTCATCAATATATGGTGGCCTCATATGTGCAACTAATTTCATTCGAACGATTACATCTTTAGCAACATAACTTACATCACCCTCATCACTTTTAATTTCAATCATATTTTTACCACTGGACATCAATCTACCCTTAATTTTCAACTCACTATCTTTTGGATATGCTCTTGCATCTAATTCAATTTCAATAATATCATCCATCCTCAATCCATGCCTACGATTCAATAATGAACCTTCAAGAACATCAGAATTTGCTTCGATATCGGGACATCCCAATTCTTCCCATAATGGAATAGCCCAATCTGGTAATTTCACTTCTGAACGACGTTTTCTTCGACCTGTCACCATATCACTTAACCAGTGGAAAAGTTCATCCTGTAAAAACAACTCTATTTTGAAAATTGTACTATCTCGCTAAAAACAAAGCACAACCACGTATGTTCAAGAGGGGAGCAAATGACTGCCATACCATGGAAAAAACTAGCTACAATTCCTTTCTCAGAAGAAATTTTGGATAAAGGTTTTTCAAATGGTAGAAAAGCATCAGAGAATGTATATGATCCAAATAAAACATTTAGAGTTAAAAAACAAATGACTAGAATGATTCAAGCATCTGTTGACACAATTGCTGAACAATTAATGAGTCATGTTCAAAGTTGGCCAAGTTTAGATCATATTGAACTATTTGATATCGCATTAATTGATGCTGCAGTAGGACTAGACGAATATAAACATAATTTAAGCATGTTACAATGGTGTTCAAAACAGATTAGATCTGTAGCAAAACAGAACATAGAAAAGATTACAAAAACGGGAAATATAGAATTCATGCATAAAACAAGAAGAGAAGCATATGGCAGAATCAGTAGCATAGTTAATCAAACTTCAAATAGCCTTAAATGGCTTAATTCAGCAAGAGAAACCTTGAAAAAATTGCCATCTATAGATTACAATAATCCTTGCATTGTCGTAACTGGTGCTCCTAATGTTGGAAAATCTGCTTTAATTTCATCTTTATCAACAGGAAAACCAGAAGTAGCATCCTACCCATTTACTACCAAACAATTACACCTAGGTCATTTTGAACATAGGAGATTGAAATACCAAATTGTAGATACTCCTGGTTTACTAGATAGACCTATGAAAGAAAGAAACAATATTGAGCTTCAAGCAATAGCAGCATTAGAACATATAGGAAGTATTGTATTATTTGTAATGGATTATACTGAAGAATGTGGAACCACGATTAAAGAACAAAATAATTTATTAGATGATGTTAAAAAATTACTTAAACAAAAAGAGATATTAATAATAGAAACTAAAGCGGACTTGGTTGAAATAGATGAAAAAGAGTTAGATGAGTTTAAGTCAGCAGAAACTAACATAGATTTTGAAGATGCAGAATATTCAAATATTACATTTTTAAGAAACAAAGAAACCAATAACATCATGATTAGTACGAAAGAAAATTTTGGATTAGAATCAATAAAATATTATATCATCAATAAAATAAAACAATCTGAAAATAGTAACCCTCTTGAATTACCAGATGGTTGGTATAGATCAGATAAAGATAATTAAAATTCTATGCCAGCAACCAGCATCGCACTACTAAATAAAAAGGTAGCAAGTGCCACAAGAAGGTTTAATCTAACATCATAATCATAACTTACTATATTTGCAACAGAAGGATTTGCTTGTGAACTAATACTTCCTGTTGCTAATCTATATTTTCCAGGGTCTACATCCCATTCTAACCCATCAGAACCAACAGAATCTGCACCACCTGCTTGAAAATTTAACTGTTCTGCTTCACAGGAAGTTAAACCAATGTCATCTGGGGGGCATTCAACTGCATCACTTGCTGGGATAACTCCAACCCAAGTAGATTCAGATTGTGACCACTCAATTGAAATTTTTATAGACAATATTGAGAATTGTGTAGGTATTTCCAAATCAGACAAAGTCATTCCAGCATAACATTTATCCATTTGTGGCGGGTTTGTAGGGCATGGAATTACAGGTATTTCTTGATCACCATTACCACTATAACCAATTATACCTGCAATCGTAACCAGCATCAAAATGATTCCAATGATTAATGGAGCTATCCTCATAATGTTCACCTTTTAAATTAAATTATCCCCATTTGAAATAGGTTTCCACCAAGAATTGCTATAACCAAAACAATCATCCACAACCTTAACTGCTTCTTAACTTTCAAATTCTTCTCGAATTTATCAATACACTCTTGAGACTTACACAACAAACCGTCAGTAGATGGAGATATCATTTTCCCACATTCTCTACAATGTTTATGGTCTTTCAAGTTTTTAGAATTAGAATACTTGCCAACTGTTGCTTTTTTCATTGTTTCGGCACCCTTAGCAGCATTTTTTGCTAATTTATCAGCAGATTTCTTAACAGCGTCCTTTAGACTTTTACCACTTACCATTAATCATCACCATAAACTATTGTACCTTTGAAAGGTTCGCCATAAATTGCTTTTCTCAAATTCTCCACATCATGACCATTTAATATAACAAGTGGTAAATTATTATCCATTGCTAAACTTACACCAATAGGATCTACTGCAAAAGAAGATCCTGGCTGTATTGATTTCCCAACACCTGAAAGCTCCCCTAACTCTTTTAGTGATAATTTTTCAATTGGAGTTGCATTTCTATCTTTCCTTGGATCTCCAGTATAAACGTGGCTAACATTAGTTGCAATTACAACTAATTTAGATTTTATTTCTTTGGCTAATTTTATTGCAACAGTATCTGTGGTATGCCCTGGAACCGTACCGCCCATTATTGTCAAATCATAATTTTCAAAAGACTTTGAGACCTCCTCAATAGATTGGGGTACATTTTTATTTAAATTTTGAACATTTTGGAACAATTCTATTATTTCTCTAGCATTTTCTCTAGTAGCATCAATCCCAATTAAATCCAACTTAAACTCATCATCCACCCCCTCTTTTTTGGCTTTAGAAATATTTATTCTTGCCAACTTACCTCCTCCTACAACAATAAATATTTTCATACCTGAATCCAAAACAGAACCAATTAAATTAACAAAATCAATTTTCCACAAATCAATTTTATCACTTTCATCACTAGAAAGAAGGCTACCCCCTAAAGCAATTACAATTGTATCCTGCATGACATTCAACCTTAAACACTTAGTATAGAGGTTATTGCTTTATCTGTTAATTAATCCCTATAAGCCGAATTAATAGATTATGTCGCACTTAGCCGACATATTCACAAGGGGTATTACACGACCAAGGTTGAGGGCGTAGTATGGCTGACGATGATGATAAGCAAAATAGACGCCTAAAACTAAAGTTCAATTTAGAAGAACTAAGAAATATGAAAGGTTCAGGAACTGAACTTGTTACAGTTTACCTTCCCCCTGACAGACAAATTTCTGATGTTAGACAATTATTACAAAATGAGCATGGTCAAGCTGCCAATATTAAATCAAAAAGCACTAAAAAAAATGTACAAGGTGCTATTGAATCTGCTCTTTCAACACTAAATAATTACAAAAATGCTGGTGAAAGGGGTTTAGCTATCTTCGTAGGTGCAATAATTGTTGGAAATAATAAAACTAGAATGATTAACATCACAATTGATGATCCACCCGATGAAATTCAATCTGTAAGATATAGGTGTGATTCTACATTTGAATTAGACCAACTTGAAGACATGTTAATTGAAAAAGCCTCTTATGGACTTTTTGTGATTGACAGATCTGAATCTTGCTATGGGATTGCAAGTGGAAAAAAAATACACGTTCAAGAATACTTGCCATCACAAGTTCCTTCAAAACATGGCAGGGGCGGACAATCTGCACAAAGGTTTGAAAGATTAATTGAAGAAGCAGCGCATAATTTTTTCAAGAAATCTGCTGAGAGAGCTTGTAATTACTGGTTACCATTAATCACAGACATTAAGGGAATTATTGTAGGTGGTCCTGGGGCAACAAAAGATTATGTTGTAAATAGGAATTATTTTCATCATGAAATACAAAAAAAGATTATCTCAACGAGGTTTGATGTAGGTTATAGTAATGAAAGTGGACTTAGAGAACTAGTTGAAAATGCTGGCTCAGTAATGGAAGAAATTGAACTTGATGGAGAAAGAAGAGTTGTTGAAAAATTCTTGATGGAAGTTATAAAACCCTACCCAAAAGCCACTTATGGAGAAAAATTAGTTATTGAGGCTTTAAATCAAGGAGCAGTAAATACCCTATTATTATCTGAAAATTTAAGAAAACAAATACTAGTCCTTGAGTGCAAAGAGTGTAAACATAAATGGGAAGCCAGCATAAATAGAATGGAACCACTTCCCTCATGTCCATCATGTAACAATGATGGTGAAAATATTAATGAAATAAGTTCTAAATCACTAGTTGATGAATTAACAGAAATTGCTTCAAGATCTTCTGGGAAAACAATATTAATTTCAACAGATACTGAAGAAGGTGCAACACTCTATAGAGGTTTTGGGGGAATTGCCGCAATGCTAAGATATCCAATGAGTTGATTTTAATGAAAGTTCTAAAAAAGAAAATTAAACCAATCATTGGGAAAGCGCTCCAACATTATGGTTTAGAAATTGAAAATTATGAAGATTTAATTCAAGACCCAAGAGATAGAAGTGTATGTGATCTTTGTATACCCTGTTTTTCATTAGCTAAAGTTTTGAAAGAAAACCCAGTTAAAATAGCAGAGAATATTTCAAAAAAAATAAATGAATTTAGTAATGAAGACATAGAAGTAAAATCATTAAATGGTTATGTAAATTTTTCATCAAATCCCAAATGGCTTGCTAATAAACTATTTTTAGAAAACTATGAATTTTTTGAGAACGTTGACAAAAAGAATATTTTAATTGAACATACATCTGCAAATCCAAATGGCCCTTTTCACGTTGGAAGAGCAAGAAACGCTATTTTAGGTGATTGTCTTGTCAGATTAAATAGAGATTTAGGAAATGAAGTAATTGCCGAATATTATGTAGACGATATGGGGAAACAAGTAGGTATTTTATCTTGGGCAATTGAAAATATTTCTGTAGATGAGGTTGAAAGAATACTAAAAAACAACCAAATAGATGATTTAAACCCGATGTGGAAAAATAAAGAAGACCACATAAGAGTACGTTGGTATCAAGCAGCAAATATTATTAGAAAAGATAATCAAAAAATTGAAAATGAACTAACTGACATAATAAATAAATCAGAAGAAGGTGATGAAGAAGTCCTTACAAAATTCAATAATGCTTTCCAACCAATTCTTGATGGAATGCTAGAAACACTATCGAAATTAGGTATTAATTATGATTCATTTACTAATGAATCTCAATTCATCATCGATGGTTCCGTAAATAAAATAATGAAAGATTTAGAAAACTCTGAACTTTATGGAGAAGCCGAAAATGGAGCCAAGTATTTAGAGCTTGCAGAAAAGGGAGTCAGTGGCAAATCAACTAAATTTTTCTTCCGTAGAGGTGACGGTTCAAGCCTTTATGCTACTAGAGATTTAGCATACCACCAATGGAAATGGAAGAAAGCTGAGAAACTAATTAATGTACTCGGAGAAGATCATAGATTACAATCAAAACAAGTTTCTGTAGCATTAAATGAACTAAAGATAAAACCTCCAGATGTTGTATTTTACGCATTTATCAAACTACCAGAAGGTAAAATGTCTACCCGTAAAGGAAATGTAGTTTTCATGGATGATTTAATATTTGAAGCAGAGGAGATTGCATTAAAACTTCTTTCTGAAAGAAAAATTAAGATTGAAGAAATAGAAAAATTAAAAATTGCAAAAGCAGTTGCCTCATCCGCAATTAGATTTAATATACTAAAAGTTTCACCTGAAAAAGGATTCACATTCAAATGGGATGACGCGTTATCTTTTGATTCTGATTCCGCCCCATTCATAATGTATTCACATGCAAGATCTTGCTCAATAAATGAAAAAGTGAAACGTTTAGGATTAAAAGATGAACTCTTAGAACTTTCAGAAATAGAAATTAACAATTCCATTTCAAAACTATTACGAACAATGTTCAGGTACGAAGAAGCAATAGAAAAAAGTGTTTCAGAAAATAAACCAAATCATTTCTGCTATTATATGCTTGAATTATCCACAGCATATAATTTATTTTACAGGGATTGCCCAATTATTAATGATTCCAAAATTAATTTGTTCAATTACAAAGTAAGTGAATACTCACGCAAACTTCTTTTTAGAGGATGTAATGCTTTAGGTATAATTCCTCTAGAATCTATGTAGAGTCTTCTTCAAGAGATTTTTCATATTCTTCCAAAAGAGTTCTATGAGTAAATATATCAGAATCATCAGATGTAGAAGCTCTTATTTTTGCTCCATAATTCCTTAATGAAGATAGTGCATCTTCTAAACTATCTACTTGTGATGTAAACCCAATTGGAGGCCAACCACAATCAACTTTTCCTTCTTCAATGTCACTACTTTCAATCCATGCTTGGCATGCAGGCAAATAACATAATGCATTCATCTCAACAACATCGGTCCAAAAAGTCCTTTCATCACAAATGGGGCAAACTTGAGCATACATATGTTTTAATGGAATCGCCTCTGATTCATCAGAATCTAAAGTCCACATAACTAATTGTGCTTCTTTAAACCCAGAAGACCAGTTTTCACTTATTTTCTTCTTCAATTTGTCAAGAGCAAGAGATTCTTTAGAATAAATTCCAAGCCCTTCAAGAACACCCTCAATATTAACAATTGAAGGAACAAATACAAATTTCATGTCATCCAATTTCATTCACCCCATCCCAGATATAATACATATGAACCTAAGATAGTTCCAGTAACAAATAAACTTTCTTCATTAAAACGAGACATGTCGTCTAAGTAAGTATGATATTCCCAAGAGCCACCGCCATAACTACCAACAATGTCTTTACTTATTTTTTTAACAAAGGGACAATGATCTGAACTACATGCGATCTCATCATCATTTTGATAGAAATAACTTAAATCGTATTTTGATGAAATTTCAGGTTGTTCTTTATTAAAAACTTCAATAATGTTTGATATATGCTCTAAATCTTCTATCCCATTACCATAAAATGAAATGCTATTACCTCTAGTTTCTAAATCAATATCTACATGAGGCATGTCAAAATTAACATAGAGCCTGAGCATCTCGGATAATTCTATAGAATGCATATCTACATACGCTGTTGAACCATGTAAACCTTCTTCTTCACCCCCCCAAGTACAAAACTTAATGGTATAATAGGAGGGGCCTATTTCATTTGATAAAAGGCTAAATTGCCTTGCTAATTCTAATACGTTAGCAACTCCACTTGAATCATCAACTGCCCCTGGCGCATTATATGTTGTATCATGATGACCACCAATTATGATTAATTCATCTGTTTGTCCAGGTAAAACTCCACAAGGTACTCTAACATCCATTGTTCCATCATTATAAACATCAGTAACTAAATTCAATCGTACATCATTTTGATCTTTATTTCCAAAAGTATCACTTAACGTTTTACCAACATCATTTGAAACCATAATAAATGCAATATCTGTTGGCATTGTCCCTAACTCAGTCACATCAACAGTTTTGAAAAATGGAACACAAGTTCCCTCTAATGAAGGGAGTTTGCAAGTATTTCCTTTATTAATTGCAATAATTAATCCCGCTAAACTTGAATCTCTAGCTTTAGCATAAAATTCAGTATTACTTGTAACTCCCACTGAATCTAACCACAATATACCTACTTGACCACTTGCATTATCCCAAAGGGAATCATCGCTTCCATCAGAAAGATTTGCAATTGTAAATTCATCCTGCCAGAACTGAATTTCTCTAGTGCCGGAATAACCTTGTAAAACAAAATCAGTTAAATGATTAAAATTTATAATTTCTGCGTTAATATCTGTGGTGCCACAAGGAGTTGGACTCTGAAGACTAAAAGGGTACTCCCCTGGTATACACATAGAAAGTTCTGGTTCAGAACGGATTTCAAACATAGGGACATTGAAAGTTTCATATTGCAACATAAGACCCATTTCTGTAAAGTTCTGTTGTATGGCGTCTACTGTGGCTTGCTCTTCAACTGATCCACTCATCCTACCGTTCCATTCTGGATGACCTAAATCAACTAACATCTGAGTATATTCTCTTGCCTTGGAACTATCGAATTGAATTAAATTATAATCTGGTGTTTTTGAATTAAATTGGGACACTGCATATGCACCAAGTCCTGCTGTAGATAAAATAACCATTAAACTAACAAAAACATGAACGGCTGAAATTACATAACCATTACGAAGTTCCCATTTCTTATTTCTTAGTCTCCTCCAAAGATTATTTTCACTATACAAAGGTATTGAAATTTGAATATCTTTTGCGTTTTCTTCCGCCAGCCTCTTAATCAAATCACTTTTTCTTCCAGAAACTGGTAAATTTTTATTTTTTAAAATTTTTTTGAGTTCAGGGACTGAAAGTGACTCCATATCCTCTGCCATAAAGAGATGCTAAAAATTCATTATTAAGAACTCATCCTAAAGTTAAACTGAAAAATTTAGATTTCATTACCAGTCCATCTTTTTGAAATAGTATTTTCAATTTTTAATTGATCTAAAATTCTTGAAACAATAAAATCAATTAAATCATCAATAGATTTTGGATGATTGTAAAAACCAGGACTTGCTGGCAAAATTACAGTATCCCAGGAAGATAATTTCAACATATTTTCTATATGGACTGTTGCCAGAGGTGATTCTCTTGGAACAATGATTAATTTTCTTCTTTCTTTCATTGAAACTATGGCACTTCTAGTTACCAAATTATCTCCAATACCTGCTGCCAATTTACCTAAAGTTGTTCCACTACAAGGAACTATGACCATGGCATCTATTTTTGCAGAACCACTTGCAGATTTTGCTGCAATGTCTTCATTATCCTCTAATAGAACGCCTTCTATAGATTTAAATTGATCGATATTGAAATCGCATTCATGTTTTAATGTCAATTTTGCAGATTCCGTAACTATTACTCTCATTTCAATTCCAAGTTCTGAAAGAACTTCAATTAATCTTAAACCATATGCTGCACCAGAAGCACCAGTAATTGCAATAATGATTTCACCCATCAAACATTTGTAAATGGTTCTCTATTTCAAACCTTGTTTAGTAATTTAATTACTTTCTAAATACTATTAAGACTAAAATATGTACATAATTTAAACGCTAGATTGTTTTCGAAGCATAATAATGGAGTCTGAATTACTGCCAAGAAAATTCTTAATACCAATCATAATTTTAGTTGGATTTTCGTTATTAATTCCTGTAGGCAATATGATGAGCAATTCTGACGTCAATGATTCTGAAGAAGAAAAAAGAAACAGAACGATAATTATTGCTATTTTTGCCTTGTCTTTCGCTTTATCCGGATTAATAATCACAATTATTGTAAATAACCCTCATGATTTTTTAAATGAAAATAAGCAGGAAGAAAATTCAATAAGTTTTACTAAAAGAGAAGGAATTATAGATAGAAAATAGAAAAAAGATGGGCCCGCCCGGATTTGAACCGGGGTCTAAAGCTCCCAAAGCTCCAAGCATAGCCAAACTAACCCACGGGCCCTAACAGACAGCCGACATTATTTACAGTCATAAGGATTCAGATATTACTTTCCACTTTTCACCATGTAACCTAATCAATAAACCTTCAAATTCACAAACTTCCAAAAGTTCTCTCGGGGTTATTTTTAGATTCTTTTTTTTAACATATTTTTCTACATCAACTAATGTCAATTCTCCTTCAGAATTAGTTGTTTCATTAAACATCATAGGTATTAAATCGATTAAATTATTAGGTTCGTTTATATCTTCATTATTTTGGTTTAAATTTTTAAAATCACTTCTTAATTCTTCAGGAATATTCAATTCTGAAACTAAATCATGTAATGAGTTTGAATCATCAACCCTACCATAGATTTGTGGTGAATTTTGTAAAGAACCGCACCTAGGACAATTAAGTTTTGATTTTTTATGCTTTCCAAAATAATAATTACACTCATTACAAAGAATTACAAGATATGAGGGTGTTTTTTTTGACATTATTACAACTCATATGTTGAAATCTATTTCATCATCCCTTTTAGGCCCTCTTGGAACCGGTGATTTTGATTCTTTCATATTTAAATTTCTAACCTCATTTACGGATCTAGTCAAACCACTACGCACTCTTCCCAATTGATCTGAATGTTGAAAAGACATTGTTTCAGGCAATATTAATGCTGCCAAAGCAACACCATGATGCCCAGGTCCTGCAGTAACCTCATCTACTGCAATGTCAAATTCTATTACTTCTAAATCCCTACTCGCTAATTTATTTCTAAAATTTTTCCTTAACAATTCATCAGTAGTAATTGAGTCTTTTTGTGTAGAAATAGAAGCCGTAATTGAGCATTCATCTCCTTCTGGTGTTTTACAATGTGCCCAAGCAACACCTGCTGAAGCAATACCACTATCAAATGAATAAGCAATGGCTAAGTGACATTCTACTAAACTACCCATAGGCAGAGATTCTGGTGCTATAGGTTCAAAACCCATAGGCAACATTGCACCTTCTACACGAATTAATCTTGCATCTCCAAGTCCCAATTCAACAAGTCCTTGATCATAAGCATCCTCTTTATTCTCACCCCAAGGTGCTACAGCAGTCATTAACCAACCTGGACAACTTGAGATCTGTGGACCCCTCATGTATAGCGGGTAATGTAAGGGGTTCATGAATGCACCCTCCTTCAGACCATCCATGGAGTTTGAAAAAACGCAGATAAGATATTTTATTTTAGTTACTCAAATTCTCATCCTCGTTGTATCACTATACAAAATAATTCATGAACCAAGTGAAAAATATTGGGTTTTAGTTATTGTACTCTCATCTTTAATATTCATTTTCATCATCTCTATGTTTACAACTAAAAAAACAGATCATAATAAGTTATTTCCACAACTTAATTCAGAGACAACAATGACTCAAAAATCAAAGACTATTAACTTAAAAAGTGATTTAAACACACATAAAAATCATGAGTCTTCAAATGAAAATATACCTGATGTTTTAGAAGAAGGATGGGATTTACCTTTGTAATTAGAACAACCTTATTGTTTCAAGATTTTGTGGAGAATAAGACCTAACCTTGTATTTTTCTCTAAGAGCCCTACCCAATTCACTGCATTTCCTATAATCTCCATGATGGCAAATAATCGCATTCGGTTTTGGATTTAATTGGTCTACAAAATCCAATAGTTGTTTCCTATCAGAATGACCACTAAATCCATCGATTGTGATATATTCACAATTAACTTCTAAATTTATTGTTTCACCATCATAAAACATTTGAACTTGTTTAAATCCTTTTTGAAGTCTCCTTCCAATAGTTCCCTCTGCTTGATAGCCAACAAAACATAAAGCATTTCTCTCATTTGCAGCCCAATGCCTAAAATAAGTCATTACAGGTCCACCATTCAACATTCCACTTGTTGCTAAAACAATGCATGGATTTGGATCAACTAAGATAGATTCTCTCATTTCCCTACCCTGTACTTTACGGAACCAAGGGGCGCTGAAAGGATTACTATCAGAGTCTTTTTGAATAGAGTTTTTCAGATCCCTTGTTAAAAAATCAGGATGTGAAGCATGGATTGCTGTTGCTTCCTGAATCATTCCATCCAAATATACAGTGCAAGGTTTAAAATCACCACTGCGGAACAATTCATCAATAGCAATCATCACTTCTTGACTTCTACCTACTGCAAATACAGGCAAAATCATTTTTCCATTTCTTCCAATAGTTCTTTTAATAATTTCTTGCAATTCCGAAGTTGCTTCTAGACGTGAGGGTTGAAAATCACCTTGTGCGCCATAGGTAGATTCAATTACTAATGTTTCACACCTTGGGAATTTTACATTTGCCGCATCAAACAACCAACTCTTTTCGAATTTTGAATCCCCTGTAAAAACAATATTGTGTTTTCCTTCACCAATATGGAAATGGCATGCCGATGAACCTAGAATATGCCCAGAATTAGACATTGTCATTTTTATGTCCGGTGTAATATCTGTTGTTTCTTTCCAATTAACATCAATGACATGTTTCATAGCTTCTCTAACATGTTCCATCTCATAAGGTGGCGACTTACCCTCTACACCCGCTACTTTAAGGTAATCAGATTGTAATATCAACATCATATCTCTAGTTGGTGGAGTACAATAAACAGGTCCTTTGTAACCATATTTAAACAACACGGGCAACATGCCTGCATGATCTAAGTGAGCATGAGTAAGCACCACTGCATCTATCTTTTCTAAAGGTAATGCCTCAGGAGCATTAAAGTAAGGCAACGGGTCTGTAGTCGAAGCAATATTAACTCCAACATCAATCATAACTCTAGACTCATTAGTTGTAATTAAATGACATGCCCTTCCAACTTCCCTATAAGATCCTAAAGCTGTCAATCTAGCCCACGAACCACCTGATAATTTGGGCCTGAAGATATTTCTACCAAAATCTCGTAATAGTTTTCTCCTTTCTTCTGCATGAGATTTTCTAAAACCTCTGATGTCAACAACAGTTTTACTCTTCAATGAAGGAGTCCTCTCAACTTTTACAATCCAACCGATTTTATCTCTTAGTTTATTGATATTTTCCCCTCTTCTACCAACTGCAGTTCCAGGGTCATCACATGTCAAAGTTAATTCAGAAAAACAAGGATCGAAATAATAATCATTTAGTCCAGCCTCCTCGGGAATTATAGATTCTATCTCAGTTACTGAATCTTTTTCAGACAATAAAATACTTTTATCGGGTCTAATAACTACTCTTCTTTTTATTGCCTTTGCAATCTCACCAGTTAAACCACTACCAGAACCAAATCTTTCGGGTTGATTGGTAACAAGTGCAACAGTTGCAGCCTCTAAATCTACTTTATATTCCAAATCTTTAGGAACCATACTTGATATCTTACTTTTTACTTCATGAAAACTAAGCCTCATTTCATCACCTTCTCCCAAATCTAAACCCACTCAATGAGTTGCCCTAAAGGCGGGCCAGCCGGGAAAATTATTTCAAAGATGCAATTATCTTATCCACTTCATCATTAGAAAGTAACACAAAACCTTCAGATTGCGTAATATATGCTAAATCCATTCCGTTTCCAGAAGCAGCATCACGCTGTCCGGATGCAAGTAATGCTCTCGCAGCCAATTTAATAGCATCATTTTTTTGCATTCCTTCACGAAACCCATCTTCTAAAACACCATACATATATGGAGAACCGGAACCAGTTGCACAATAAACATCAGGAATTGAGCCACCAGCACCATCTATACTGTATACACTTGGTCCCGAATCATCAACACCAACGATTAGTAATTGAACCCAATAGGGTCTGCCTAGCAAAATATTTGCTGTTAAAGTTGCTGCTCCCTTTACTGTCATTGAATGGCCTCTTTTCAATTGATAAAGTGTAGTTTCAGCATTTAATGTCCTAGATAAACTTTGAGCATGCCCAACAAGACCTGCTGTAGTTAGGGCTAAATTAGGCCCAATTTTGAATAATTTTTGAACACTTTTGTTTGCGATAAAATGTCCCATAGTTGCCCTATGATCTGCACCAACAACTACACCACCATCATAACAAATTCCCAATGTACTAGTTCCTGTCTTCAATTTATCCATTGTTGATTCCATTATTATCACCAGAACGGGTCACTAATATGAGGATGCTCTTACCCACCCCTGTACAGAGGTGGTTTATCAACCCGACGAATAAAGTACACTAAAAAAGTCAAATTTATTACCAATTTCAACAAAAGACTTGAAGACCCACAATTAAACAGACATGTCGTGGATGATGACAAACAGACTAAACTTCCATTCGGTGAAGAAGACATTAACGCACTATTTGATGCTGAAGATGTGACTGAGAAACGAAGTGTTAAACCATTTTCAAAAGAGCCTTTAAAGGGTGTTATAATGCCTAGTTTAAACAATGTTGTTAAACCCGTTAAAAAAACAAATATCATTTATCATGATTTAGGATTACTTTACCCAAATGCAAATGTTTCAAATAAAGATGGTTTTATTATCCACAGAGCTAATTTATTAGGAAAAAATGGAATTTTTCAATTATTCAATTGGGCCTCTGATGGAGACGTTAGTATAGTAGATTTAAAGGATATTTTATCAGAAGACGAAATACTTTCTGAAATTGTTATAAAACTAAATCAATTCATAATTGAAGATCTAGGAGGGGAAATTCTGCAATTATCTGAAACTAGATTACTGATTTTACCACCCTCTTGTAAAGGCATGAAGGGTCTTGAAGACGAAGCATTTGTACACTAAGGCGATATTAATGGAGTCACCACTAGAAACTTCTTGCCCCGTTTGTGGTGATGAAAATAGTTTGAAAATGATTGCACATACAACTCAAATAGCATATTTTGGAGAACACACTCAAATTACACTTTCCTGCTCTAGTTGTGGATTAAAACAAACAGATTTCATTCCAGCCGAAGGTAAAATTCCTGGCAGTTGGGTATTGGAAATCAAATCTATTGATGAATTGAATGCAAGGGTTGTAAGAGGTTCAAACTGCACTGTAGAAATTCCAGAATTAGAATTAGCAGTATATCCAGGAATTCACTCCTCTGGATATGTTTCAAATGTTGAAGGAGTAATAAACAGGTTTATTGATGCCATAAATATTACAAGGAATCAATTAATTGAAGAAGACAAAGATGATTTAGAAAAATGTAATTTACTTTTAGAAAAGATAAACAAAATGCTAAATGGAGAAATTCCGATTAAATTAACTTTGAAATTTTTAGACCCCATGGGGCATTCTAAAATATTGCATGAAAATGCAACATTCCGAGAATTATCTGAGGAAGAGATTGAAAATTTACTCTAAAAACTGTTTTAGATTTGGAGGTTTCCAATCGTCTGGTTTTACAACCTTTCCATCAGCTCTTTTCAAAACTTTCCCGTCAACTAATTTAGCCATATTTGAACGATGTATTTCAGTAAAAGCATCATCAATCACATGTTGTAAACCATGATTCAAGACACTTCCTGCTAAAATATATGCGATGTCCCCAAGAGCATCTAAAATTTCCAATAAATCCCCACTTCTTACAGCATCAGCATATTCTTGAACTTCTTCTTCAAGTAGTCTTATTCTTAATTCACCTAATTCTTTTTCACCCAAAGTTGGAGTTTGAGAATAGGGTATTTCAAATGCTTCATTAAAATCCTCTAGCATATCACATTCAAAGCGCATAACCTGTGCTAATAAAGGAGGGCCTTAGAATTAGCGCAAATTAAATACAAGTTTTCCAAACTACTATTCCCTACCAATTAATCTAGCAATAAAGGATTTAAATTCAGGAATTCTTTGACTTTTTTTATATTTTCTAATTAGATTTAATTGTATTGAAAAATTATCAGAAGGGATGGTTTTCGTTTTATCTTCGTCCCCTGGCTTCACAACGCACCACAATTCACCATCTTGTTCTTTAATTTCAATAATTTCCAAACATGCTTTGTTAAGAAAATAACTTAAAGTTGATTTTGAAAAATAAGATACATGAGGTGCTCTAAAAAAATATCTTTTCAAACTTCCTTTAGGGGACATCATATCCGGAACGGCAATGTAAGCAATTCCTGAATCATTTAACGAATTACGTACTTTTTTTAAAGAATCAATAGGATTCAACAAATGTTCTAAAACATGCCTCATAACAATTATGTCAAAAAAATCTTCAAGTCCATCTTCCCAATTACTACCAATATCATCTGCTAAAATAGAATATCCAAAATTTTCAGAAAGATATTTCCTACACTCTTCTGATGGCTCAATTGCAGAACAGTCTATATTCTCAAATTTTCTTTTCAATAAACGAAGTACACATCCTTTACCAGCACCAATACTCAATACATTAGATGGTGTATTTTTCAAGTGGGGACTGATACGACTCACTACCCTTTTATACGGCTCCTCGATCAAATCCTCTTGGTTGTCAAATTGGGGAAATATTGCACTATACTTTTGGCTATAATATTGCTTATATCCTTCCTCATCCCATCTTGGTGAAAGATAAACAAATCCATCATTTTTACACAATACTACGTTCACTTCTTCATTGAATTGACCCTTTTTAGAAATTTTTCTAACATTGTCTTCTCCACAAATGTCACAATGGGCAACATTCATTGGCCATTCGAACACCATTATTAATTCTAAAAATTAATAATATTTAATCTGTAATATCAATTATTTTACTCGTTTTTTCGATTACCAAAAATTGTTGCTCCAATTAATGCAATAATTCCAATAAAACCAGTAAATCCAGGGACTCCTTGTCCTGTAGTTTCATCAGTTACAGTAGGAACTATAGAACCCGCATCCAAATTTACTGTAATCATTGCGGCTAAGAAATTAGCACCATCTCCATAAGAAAGCATTAAATCAACAGTTTCTGAAGTATCTGGAGCCATAATCACCAAAGCTCCAACTGTAGCCTCTGTTGCATTAATCATTTGTCCATTTAAGTTAACTGAAACAACATCTCCATCAGGATCACTACACATTGCAATTAGGTAATAATTTCCTTCTGGTAATGTGATTGTTAAATTTGTTGGTACTGTTGGAATCCCTGAAGGAATTGCGGAAACCAATAAATTATTGTTTGCTACAACAATTCCTGATGTTTCAAATGCATAATAAATATCACAAATTGGTGGAGCATTTGGTTTACTTTGGTCATCATTAGGATCTGTCCCCTCATTAATCTCAATTAAATCTGGAACGCCGTCTCCATCAGTGTCTGTATCAAGAGTATCACAAATACCATCGCCATCTAAGTCAAATGGATACTCTTCTTCCCACAATGGATCTGTTCCACATTCAATCTCATCAACATCATCCCATCCATCAAAATCTGAATCAGGGTGCTCAATACAACCATCGCCATCTACATCAGGGCCCATTGATGCATCTTCATCAGGGCAATTGTCATCTAAATCTCTTATTCCATCATTATCTGAATCAATTGTAGATTGCTGACTAAAACAGGTAGATGTTGATTTTAATTCCCAATTATTTATCATCAATTTTACGTTAATACAATAATATCCATCAGAGAGATGAGGGAATGAAATTGTTTCAACATCTGTTGTAGGTGGAGCTATCAAGATATAATTACCAACCTCAGGCTGTACTCCTGCAATTCCAATTGTATAAACTACCTCATAAAATTGACCTGCAGTCATTTCGTCAACTAATATATCCACAACACCTACGCCATTTAAACCAGTAACAGCCATTACATCTAATGTTGCATCATCATTAGGGGCCATTGGATCTGTAATTGTAAAATCATGATTTAATTCATCAATTACATTACCTCCAGAGGTTAGCATAATTTTCAAACTATAATGCTTATTTCTTTTACCTTGATCAACTGTTAAACCTGAAATAGAAATCAATTCACCATCAGAGCAATAATCATCAATTGACCTTAAATCAATTAACTGATTTGAACCAGATGTAACCAAACCATTCACATCATCAAAAACCCAGTAATCTAAGTTATAATCAACAGGTACTGTGATGTAACGGAATAACTCACAACCTCTGAAGTAAAATTTGTAATCCATTCCAGCAAGCACTCCTGATTCGTGATCTGAACTAACATCAATATATCCAATATCTCCTACAGCAAATGATTCTGTATATGCATCCACAACTTCAAAACCAGCAACAGTAATTTCTGCTACAATGTAGAAACCTTCTTGCTCAATATAATTAGAGAATGGATTTTGGATGTTTTCTGTTGGCCAATTTGCATAATCAAATCCTTCATCTGAACCATCAGCACAATCAGCAACGCCATCATTAATTAAAGTCCAACCCATAGATACCATATCCCCAGAATTACACTCATAATCACCTAAATTCCAAGGATCAATTTGAGAAATATATTCTGATTGAATCGTAACTGTTTCTGAATAAGATGTAGAACCAGCAGGAACTGGAGGTAAAATGTCCCATGCATTGGAATATGAATCTGTTGAAGCATCATATATCTGAGGCCCACTACCTATAAAGTTAGGACAATCATACCTCTCAAATATTGTACCATTAGCAGGATTTGGGAATTCATCTAACTCAAACGCATCTCTACAAACATTCCAATTTACATCATAATTTGTTCCAGGATATAAATTATCCAATGATACTGTCAATTCAATATCCTCATTTTCACCATAATGATTAGAATCTACTGAAACGGTAATTACTTCCTCATTGGAAAGCATCTCATCAATTATTGAGAAATCCTGCTCGAAAGTATGTATTTCATCACCTTCTTCAATCAAATTAATTTCAAGAGTATAATCACCAGGAGTTAGTCCTGAAATGGAATAAGTCTCCCAATCAGAAGCCCATGTCGTTAGAGCTCTTGAATCCATTTGAGAATGTGTTCCATTAGCAACCACATTGGAATTAGAATCTGTAACGCTATAGTTCAAATCATAATTAACTAAAGTATCGATATACCTAAACAACCAACGTGCTCTCATATCAAATTCATAATCCATCCCATTTAAGACTCCATTAGGATGTAAAGCACGATATTGAATACTACCTTGATCTCCTACTGCAAATGAATTTGAGAATGCATCAACTAAAACATAAGGTCCTGATTTTAATGTTCCTTCTATCCAATAACCTGATTGATAAGTATTGAGATTTGCAGAAATTGTTTCATTTGGCCAATCAGCATAATCAAACCCTTCATCTGAACCATCTACACAATCAGCATTCCCATCATTTACCATCCACCAATTATTAATTGTTGAAGAATCATCACAAGTAAATTGTCCAAGATTATTTGGGTGAATGGAGGAATTATATTCTGAATACAAAGGTAACCAAAACCAACCATTAATAATATCACCCACGGTTAATTCATAAGTATTGAATACTGGCTCCTCAACATAAGTATCATTTTGAGCATCATAAATTAATGGCCTTTGTGCATCATTACAATATCGCCCATAATCATCATAAGTAGTTCCTGAAGATGCTAAAGGAAAACTGAATGAAGATCTATATTTACATAATCTTAAATCAAGAGTAATTGGATGACCAAGCCATGACCCCCAATACTCAAGATTCTCTGTATCTATTTGTATAATCATCGCTCCAAAAGTGCTCCCTGGCCATGTCTGAAGTTCTGAATTATAATGATGTCCCCAAGGTGTTGAAATACTCAACTCCTCTGTTCCAGATATGTAAATATCAACTACAGAAAAATCCTGAACAAACTGTTCTAATAAAACACCTTCTTGTGTTAAACTAATTGTTAAACTATAGTTGCCATCCGAAAGTCCCGATAAGACAACTGACTCATCAGAAACACAATTTGTAGTTTTAGATCTTGAGTCAATTTGTGAATGTGTTCCTGAATGTGTTATTGACATGTCATCTAAATTTTGCACACTATAATCTAAATCATATTCAACTAAATCAGTGATATAATAAAACAGCTTACAAGCTCCAAATGAAAATTCATAATCCATACCGGACAATATTGCTGATTCTCTTAAGGAATCGAATTCAACGTGACCCCTATATCCGATTGCAAAAGAATTAGAATAAGAATCAGCCAATTCGAAATCGCCAACTAATAATTCGGCGATTACATAGTAACCTCTTCCACAAGCATCATAGTGATACCAAGTCCATTGTAATGAAGGTTGATCCCAGCCATAATACTCCCAATCCGTGCAATTATAGTGATACGATGCGTCTATAACTTCACTTGGCCAATTATCATAATCAAAGCCTTCATCTGAAGCATCTACACAATCAGCATTCCCATCATTTACCATCCACCAATCATTAATTATTGAAGAATCATTACAAGTAAATTCTCCAAGATCGTCAGGATGAAGGTCTGAATCTCTTTGAAATTCTATTGCTTTAGCAATAACATAACTATTAACTCCTGCAGGAACATCTACTACATCTCCCCACAAATAATTTTGATATTCATCCGTTTCAGCATCATATATTTCAGAATCAATCATATGTTCATCACAATCATAATCATCGTATGTGAATCCATTGGAAGGGCTCTCCCAATTACCAATATTTGCCATATCATAACAAATTGTTAATTCAACATCATAATCAATACTTGGATTTAATCCTGTTAAAGCAGCACCAACTGTAATTGAGGATAATTCATCATAATGATCACTAAGTACAGTCACCATAATGTTCTCATTTCCTATAGAACGGCTTTCTTCAGAATTAACGTGGCTTCCAACAACTGTAGAAAGACTAACTAATACAAAAAGAGTCGTAATCAAAATTGCTTTGTGTTTGCTTCGTAAATAGTTCATTTGCATAGTTACACGTTATTATATGAATGACTTAATCATATCTACAGTAATTAAGACAAGTATGCATCAACCATATGTGCATTTTGTTGTTTTAATTCTTGATGTTCTTTCATCCATTCAGTAGCTCTTTCAACACAAATTTGTTTCATTTCTCCTGCCAAAATTTTACCCGAACGATAACCTTCATTTAATTCCTTTAGAGTCTCATCGTCTTCTTCAAAAAAATACATCAAATACTGATAAGCAACATCTATATCTGGATTCCCTCCATGTAGTCGATGTTCTTCAATTGTAGATTTGCCTCCTGAAAATGCAGATTTTATTTTCTTTTCAATAGTCTTAAAATCATCTGTAAGGAATATAGTAGTATTCGGCTTACTTGAACTCATTTTATCCCCAGTCATACCAACTGCAAATTTGTGATATGTGCTAGCAGGCTGCAATAACCCCAAACCCCCCATTTTGCGTTCTAATTTTAGTAATACTGATTTTACATCATCGTAGTCAGCTATTGTTGCAGAAGGAATTCCTAAAGTTCCATGTTTTGGGTTTTTGATTAAATCAGAAAAACCAATACCTGACAAATTTGTTGAGATTTCTGAAAATAATTCCTCCCTTACTCCTCTATTTAATTTACCGTCCGGGGAAATACCCATCAATCCTGAATTTTCATCTTGAATGGATAAAGAGATGTTAATTCCTCCTTTTTTTCCATATTTTAGATTAAACCAATTTGACTTTGAGGTTAAACCCCTTGTCAATCTAATATGTGGGTCTTGATCTATTCCAACTGGAACAACAATTGGTCTTAAACCACCGTACTCATCTAACATTGGATGAACAATATCCCCAACCTGAACCAATGGTGCTTGAACATGGGCAAGATTAGTTTCTCCATTAAATCCATAAATAGCCTCCATTTCTGACAAATTTGTTTTTTTACCAAGAGTAAATCCTATCCTTTGAACTATGGGTCTTTTGGATTGAAAATATATTTTTGTTTTCTCGGGATCTAACCCCATTGCTGCATAATTAGAAACATATTCTTCCAAAGCATTTTTCCTACACTCTTCAAGCGATAGTCCTCTTGTTGCATGGGCTTCTAAATCTGCAACTGCAATTGTAACATCTGCACCTAAGTCTTGAAACCATCTAACTTGATCAATGACCATTTTGTGACCTAAATGCATCTTCCCAGAAGGCATTAATCCAGTCAAAACTCCAAAAGAATTACCTTTTGAATTAGCCCTAAGTATTACATCCAAATCTCTATGAGCAAATACAATTTTTCTACGATGAAGCATAGAGGGATTAGGAAGACTTCTAGAATCAATAGATTCTAAACCAAATTGATCTATTATCCTTTGGTAATCCGTTGATTGGGATGATGACCAAGGATCAATTCGAATGTTTTCGCCCATATTCTCAACCCTCCGCCAACGTTATAGGAAATCAAGACTTCTACGCGAAAAATAATAAAATGTACTATTATGTAGTAAATTTGAATTTCTAGAAGTTATTTAATTTCCAAAATACATAAGTCAATAAACAAGTGCTTTACAATTCTTGTTATGGCAGAAATCGTCGCACTAGGATGTGGTTTAGTGGGAGAATACGTCATCTCCAAATTAATTGATGATGATCACGATTTAACCGTAATCGGTTTAGAAATTCCTGAAAGCCTTCAAGGGAAATGTATTACAAAAATTACTGATGCTCTAGAATTTGTAAAAAAGATTGAAGGAAGTCCACTTATTATTAATATGCTACCTGGCCAAATAGGAAATTCAGTTAGAGAAATTTTGCTAAATAAAAAACTAGATGTTGTAGATTTGGCATTTACAATTGAAGACCCAAGAAAATATGATACTTTGGCTAAAAACAACAATTGTAAGTTAGTTTATGACGTTGGTATTGCCCCAGGTTATTCTAATCTATTAATTGCAAAAGCCATTGAAGAAATAGGGGATTTAGAAACTTGTAAAATTAGAGTTGGCGGGATTCCATCTAAACCTGATGATAATTGGTCTTATATGGCGCCATTTAGTCCTTCAGATGTAATTGAGGAATATGAAAGACCCGCAAGAATAATTAAAAATTTTGGATATGTAGAAGTTCCTGCAATTTCAGACCTACATACTATCGATTACGAAAATATCGTTAATGGGGGAATAACCACACTACAAGCATTTATGACTGACGGATTGAGAAGTTTGTTAGATTATGGATCATGTAAAAACATGTCAGAATATACGCTTAGATGGCCTGGACATATTGAAAAATTTGTTGAAATTCAAAAACAGGGGTTGTTGAAAGGAGATAAACGTGCTGAGACGATTTCCAAACTAATTACTGAATGGAAATATCTTAAAGAAAAACCTGAGTTTACAATATTGGACGTCATTACAGAAAACAATACAACAAAAAAGAGATGGATTGTTTTTGATAATGGATCTAAAAATGCATCATCCATGGCTAGAACAACAGGATTAGTCACTCTTGGCTTTATAGATGAAATACTAGAGGGTAATATTCCAGATGGTGTTTTTGCCCCTGAAGAATTGCATAAAATAGAGGGATTAACCAATAGAATCACAAAAAAGCTAACTGACGAAGGTGTCAAGATTACTGAATCATTCTGATTCTTCTAAATTTTGTTCACTTTGATCTCTTAAAATTAAATGTCGAGAATATGTTACTGCTCCAATTCCCGCCCCAGCAGCGATAACAATCAAAATCCAACTAAAATCTTCAACCTCTTGAGGTTCTACTAACCAAGTAAAAACTAATGGTGATTCATCAAACTTCATTGACCATTTAAACAAATCAATTGTATGATGTCCTGAAATTGTTAAAGCCCATGAATGATTATTGAAATATCTTGGCTTTACCAGTAAAGCACAATCGTCAAAATCAAAATTCGCACCATTTTCACATACATTAAACCCGAATAGATCTATTTCAGAGTCATTCTCCATTAATATTGTAGCATTTTGACCACTTTGTAAAGTAATCCATAAAATCCCTTCCTCTTGTCTCCAACCTTGTTCAAGTGTCTTGTTAATCAGACTTAACTCTTTTAATTCAAAACCGTCAATCGTTATTTCCTCTACCGAATTATTCCTAATGTCTACCCCTCTAGTAATAGGAACATCCCAAGCCGCTGTTTCAATCAAACTGCCCTCATTAACAACATTCCATTCTTTTGCTGTGCTAGAAAATAACTTAAAATCATCATTCATCCTATGAAATTCATACGAATATGCTTCTCCCCAGGCAGTATACCAAGCATTTTGAGATTCTAGCCAAGATACAAGTTCACCATTTGTACGCACTTTCAAATCAGCAATTTGTGCCTGCCATTGTAAATTTACCATAGCACCCTGATTTGCCAATTCAATAATCTCATCTAATGGAGTGATTTTTTGCTCCAAACTACCACTCGAACCTAAATTCCACCAGTCTGAATTATTCTTAGGGAAATCTGTTGCATGATGCCAAACTGTATTTTCAAAATTAGTATCCAAACCGTGTACTGCAAAACCTTCTTCAAATAAGGCCTCATGATCGCTTGAATCAAAATTTGGATTCTCAAGCATATCTACGCCAAAAGAAAGTGGTGAATCTCCCCAACGTGATGCATTTGTTCTTTCCATCAAGTATTGCCTACATTCCATTGCAGTAGTTTTTGGCATTAATTCAAGATTTAATGCGGGCATACCTTGACAACCTAATTCATCTCCAGAAGCAATCCTTCCATCTTTAGTAAACCAATCTGCATCTAACCATCCATCTTCTTCCCATTCAGAGGAAGCGCCCGCCAAAGGTAAGGTAATTGGTAACAATAATAGGCATAAAACAACAATTGCAACCACCCGGGAAGGTTGTGATGATTCTGCCATGTGCCTTCTACTGAAAATAGTATGAAAATTGTATCTATGTATGACAATCACAAAAAAGGTAAAAACCTATGATTATAAAGAACAAATATGGGTTCTGAAAATATCGAGAATTCAGCATTAAAAAAATTAACAAAAATGATAAAAATAAAACCCTATAATTTCAAAAACCTAAGCACGCCAATATACTCATTTCTAAGATTAGTTTTAGGTCAAGTATTTCGTTCACTCTTCCCTGCAAATTTTACTGGAATTAATAATATTCCAAAAAAGGGCCCTGTTATTTTTGCTTCAAATCACCTCTCACATGTTGACCCTCTTTTCATGATTGCGGGCTCAAGAAGAAAACTTCATTTTTTAGCTAAGCATGAACATTTTGAAAGATTCCTAACTCGTTTTGTAGTATCTTCAACAGGACAAATAAAGACTGTTAGAGAAAAAGGTGGAGGTGAAGCATTATCTACAGCAAGTGGTATTCTAGAAAGAGGGAAATGTATGGGTATTTTCCCAGAAGGAACAAGATCTAGAAATACTGAGCCACCATTTCTAGGAAAAGGAAAAACAGGAATTGCGAGATTAGCAGCATCTTACCCAGATGTATTAATTGTGCCCGTAGTTTGTGAGGGCACAAGAGATTTTATGCAACCTAAAGCACATAAATTCCCTAGATTTTGGAAACCTGTAACATTTCACTTTGGAAAAGGAATTACATGGAAAGAATGGATTTTTCACGAAAAAGGTGGTAATTTAAATGAAGATGAACTAAATGAACTAGTGAATCAAAGTCCTGAAAAGCAGAAACAAAAATTAAGCGGTTTGTATAGAAGATTTACAGATCAATTCATGAATACTTTGAAAAATATGGGTGCCGTTTGACGAAATACTTAATTGACTTCGGACAACTAACACTGCAAGAACATGGAGCAGTATCTCGAACTAATGCAGCGTATTCTTGACGAAGGAATTGCTAAAGAAGACCGTACAGGGACGGGGACTATTTCCGTTTTTGGACACCAAATGAGGTTTGATTTGTCAAAAGGATTTCCAATGGTTACAACTAAAAAACTTCATTTGAAATCGATTATTCATGAATTATTATGGTTTCTAAAAGGCGACACGAATGTTGAATATCTCCAAGAAAATGGCGTGCGTATTTGGAATGAATGGGCTGATGAAGAAGGCGACCTAGGACCCGTTTATGGTCAACAATGGAGGAAATGGGAATCAAAAGAGGGTGAAATAATTGACCAAGTAGAAAATGCAATTGAGGCAATTAAAAACAATCCAAATTCAAGAAGAATTATTGTTAGTGCTTGGAATGTTGGAGAATTAGATGAAATGGCCTTGATGCCTTGTCATGCATTTTTCCAGTTTTATGTCGCTGATGGGAAATTATCTTGTCAACTTTACCAAAGAAGTGCAGATGTTTTTCTTGGAGTCCCATTCAATATTGCATCATATAGTCTATTGACATTAATGATGGCTCAAATTACCAATCTAAAGCCTGGAGAATTCGTACATACTCTTGGAGATGCACACCTATACAAAAACCATATAGAACAAACTAAGATACAATTAAGTAGAACTCCAAAGAAATTACCAAAAATTGAAATTAATAAAAACATAACAAATATTGATGAATTTAAATTTGATGATTTTATAATTTTAGATTATGAACATCACCCACACATCAAAGCTCCAATCTCGATATAAGTGATTATATGGATATTACTTTGATAGCAGCCTTTGATAAAAACCAAGCAATTGGTAAACAAGGCGATTTACCATGGCACCTAAGTTCGGATTTGAAACATTTCAAAAAAATTACAACAGGAAGTACGATTGTAATGGGTAGAAAAACCTTTGATTCTATTGGCAAGGCACTCCCTAATAGGAAAAATGTAGTGCTAACTAGAAATAAAAATTGGGAAAAAGAAGGAGTTATAACAATTAACGATCCTAATGATATTAATTCTATTTGTATTAATGAAAATGAAATTTTCATAATAGGGGGTGCAGAAATTTATAAGTCCTTTTTGAAAATTGCAACTAAAATGATTCTAAGTTTTGTCGAAACAGAGGTTAATTCTGCTGATGCATTTTTTCCTGAATTTGACAAAGAATGTTGGAAAATAATAGATACTACCAAGAGTATTAAAGAAGAAAATGATGACTTTTCATATAAAATTAAGACTTTTGAAAAATTAACCAAATAATTTACTCAAGGAAAATAAAACAGGGTCCGAGCGTGATGTTGCCTTTGATGAAATTTTTTCATGATCTAATTTTGCAAGTGGATTTGAAGGATCTAATCCAGCAGCATAATTTCCAGCAATTAAAATTGCTGAAAATTTATGTCCTTTTTCTGCCATTAATTTTGCTTCTGGGGCTAAAGTCATTCCAACACAATCCCCTCCTAATTTTGAAATTGCTCTAATTTCAGCAGGTGTTTCAAATTGTGGACCAGGACTAAACCAATATGTAAATCGGAATTTTTCATCTCCCAAATCAGAAAATTGAGGCTGTGATTCTCTTAAAGACTTCAACAACTTATCATTTAAATCTGCATCAAAAGGAGATGTCATAGAAGTAAATTCAGCATCATTATTTTGAAAACTAATTGGGATGCCGCTAAAATCAATATATTGTTCAGCTAAACCAACCATTCCTGGAACAAAATCCTCATTAATTGCCCCTACAGAGCAAACTGCTACTGTGAATTCAACATTACAAGATAAAATTGCAGAAATATTTGCAAGATGATTTATTTTGTGGGGTGTTTTTGTTTTTCCACCAATATTATGGTGTCTTTGAAGAAAAAATATCTTACAATTTTGATCTTCTTTTTGAAAATCAAAAACAGTTATTGGAACTTCCCCGTAAGGTGTTTCTACAGCCAAATCTGTAGTATCAATTAAATTCCAAGAAGATATTAATTCTGAATTTAAACCAAATAGACCGGTTCCACCAATTAATCCAATTCTCTTCATGAGGTCCCCCCTCAGATACTTACTCACTCTCCAGTAAGTCTTTCAATCAAATCCGACTTCTTGCCAGAAACAGGTTTTCCTGCAGCCTTTAATAATTCTTTTAATTGAGGTACTGTCATAGATTGATAATCAACATCTTCACTTACTGTTCCTTCTTCTGGGTTAGCAATTCCTTCTTTCTCATCTGAAATTTCTTCAGAGGATGTTTGTGAAACTTTTTCACTGATTGATTCCATAGCCTCTGCTGCTTCAAGAATCGTAGGTGCTTCGTCAACTTCAGATTCTGTTGCCTGCTTTTTAGCCTTCAATTCTGCTTCAGCTTTAACTTCCGCAGCATGAATTTCATCCAATGTTGGACCTTCTGAACTCACTACTCCTGATTTTAATAATTGGCTTTTTGCAATTACCGCAGAACGAACTTTTGCAATTGGATTTAATGCTTTAACCATGCTTGTTTCAATATCAGAACCTAAAATTGCTTTTTGCAAATTTGGATATGTACACGATGAACCAAATGTAGTAATAATTTCGGAAACTGTTCTCCTCATTACTTTCTTCATACTGCTTGTAACTCTTCCTTCTGTTACAATCAATGGTTTCAATCGAACCAAATAACCATCATTAGTAACTACGTCAACTACACCATCTACTTTTCCTCTATAGCGTCTTATTTGCCTTCTGATGTGATCATTTTGATGAGCGTGTCCTACAAATTCTGTAATTGCATCCTGATTAATCACTTCAACAATCCTGAAATTTAATTTGACGTGCATTTTAGTAAAATCACCATCAAACTCTTGTTGTGTTGTTTGAAAAATTCTACCTTCAATAAATTGCTCACTTTCACCAAAAGTTTCTCCAATTTTCTTATACTGCCAAGGGTTTCTTGGTGCCCTAATTGAAAAAATTCTTTTTGCTTTCCACTTATCTCTCTGCTTTCTAGCCAGATTTCGAGATTGTGCGCTAGTTCTTACAGCCATAGGTATCTCACTCAGTGTAGCGCCTCTGCGACCTAAGACGCATATATGAATTGCATGGTATATTGAATTACATAAATTATTAAAAAATGTGGCTCCAAACTAAAATAGAATCATATATTCACTGCACCTCCTAGTGGACAACATGCCCATACATTCATTGTCATGTTCCACTACTGCATCAGGATTACATGATGTTGATTTAATCACAAAAAGTTTAGAATGGTTGTGTGACAAAAAGGATATAGTTTACTTAGAAAAAAGCACCTCCTTTTTTGGATCACCAATAACTTTAATCAAGGTTAAACTAACAAGAAGTCAATCAAGATTAACATTTTCAAGATTAGGTGGAGATTTGCTTAATTTATTAATTAATGAAAAAAATGAAAGGCTTGATGATGAAAATAGATTACATTTCAGATTGAGTCAGAATGAACTTGTTAAAGGTAAGATTGTTTTAGGAAACAATAATGAAGACATTATCAAGATGGTTGCTAAAATTGAAGTTTATCCCGGTGAAAAACCTCAAGACGTTTTATTAAAATTACTAAATGAATCTTTAGAAAGATGTAGTAGAAGAGGTTGGTTAGATTCTCCACCCTCAACAATAATTTAAAAATTAAAAATTAAAAAATAGCAGATTAAAATACAACTATTTATAATAAACATAATTTTGGAGATGTAATAATATGACACATGTTGTAGTAAGTGGATGCGTCAGTTGCAAGTATCAGGAATGTGTCTCAGTTTGTCCTGTGGAAGCGTTTAGGGAAGCTGAAACATATCTCGTAATTGATCCCGATGAATGCATTGATTGTGCTGCTTGTGTCCCTGAATGTCCTGTTGATGCGATTTATGCAGACTACGATGTTCCAGAAATAGAAGAATACTGGATTGAGAGAAATGAAAATGAAGCCTCTAGATTAGAAGTGGCAACTGGAGAGTCCCCAATTCTGGCAGATGAGTGATATAAAAGGTGATTATTTGGTTCAAAAATTTGATTTAAGTTCTATGCGCTACGGCACTGAATTGTTAAAACGCGGTTTTGCAAGAATGCAACAAGGAGGTGTTGTCATGGATGTAGTTAATGCAGAACAAGCACATATCGCAGAGGATGCTGGTGCTTGTTCCGTAATGGCACTTGAAAGAGTCCCTGCAGACATTCGTAAAGATGGTGGTGTTGCAAGAATGAGTCATCCAGACCTAATTAAGGAAATTATTGAAACTACATCTATACCTGTAATGGCTAAGGCTAGAATTGGACATTCACAAGAAGCTCGTGTACTAGAAACATTAGGTGTTGATATGGTAGATGAAAGTGAAGTATTAACTCCCGCAGATCCATTTTACCACATTCCAAAAAATGAGTTTACTATTCCCTTTGTTTGTGGTGCAACGAATTTAGGTGAAGCCGTTCGAAGAATCTTTGAAGGTGCTGCAATGATTCGTACAAAAGGTGAAGCAGGAACGGGGAACATTGTTTCTGCTGTAAAACATGCAAGACTAATTGATGATGAAATTAAATTTTTACAAGATGCTGATGACGACACATTTAATAATTCCATAAAATTAATTTCTGAGAGATTTATGAATTTAGGCAATACATCTGAATTAAGCAGTGGGATTAGTAAAATTCCATTTGGCAGTATGGATGATTGTAGGGAAGGTGTGCATAATGTGGCAAAGGAAATTATGAAATTAGGAAGGTTGCCTGTTGTTACATTTTCAGCAGGTGGAATTGCAACTCCTGCAGATGCTGCATTAATGATGAATATGGGAATGGATGGA
This sequence comes from Methanobacteriota archaeon, assembly GCA_002720275.1. Classification (GTDB taxonomy): domain Archaea; phylum Thermoplasmatota; class Poseidoniia; order Poseidoniales; family Poseidoniaceae; genus MGIIa-I. The sequence continues at coordinate 15,519 of PBHR01000001.1, read as the reverse complement.
ATATTTGTGGGTTCAGGAATTTTCAAAAGTGAAAATCCAACTCAAACAGCCGAAGCAATCGTTTATTCTACACACCATTTTGATGATGCAGAAAAGGTTGCCGAAGCTTCATCAATGGTAGGTGAAGCAATGCCAGGCTTAGAAATTGAAAAATTAGATGTTAAATTAGAAAATAGAGGATGGTAAATTATTCTCTCTTTGTACTAGATCTTCTTCCTCTAGCTGTTGAAACTGATTTTTTCCTCACAGACCTTTTCTTTTTATTTTGGCCTCTTCCATCAGAATCTTTTCCTAACGTCCCACCAAATTCCAAACTTCCGCTTTCTAATAAATGATCAATTAAAGAATCTGCAAGAGTCTCGTCATCGTGGGGAGATTTTAATTCATTTCTAACCGAATCATTATGATCTGAAACCCAAGATTTTCTTTCTTTCACTAAAGACTTGATTTGATCCTTTACTTCGGTAATCTTTTTCATCAACTCACCTATTTCTTTGTGTACTTCATCAGCCTTCTTTTTCTCTTCGACAAATGAATTATGAAACCTGTCTCCTTCAGATTTAAGGAAATTTCTTTCTTTAAATAATGAGTTTAATTCTTCAGACATCTTCCTAGCTTCTTTCAAAGCATCAACCATTAATTTATGTGACTCATCTGCAACTGATTTTAGTTCTGTAATCGCTGATTCCGTATTAGACAAATCTACTTCTAATTTAGCATTTTCATCAATTAATGGTTCTAAATCTTGAATGTTTTCTTTGTGAGATTTAATTTGTTTTAATATTTTATTTTCTTTGTCTAATGGATGATATTTTGTTTCAATTTGTTTTTCTAGTTCAGCAATGGTGCTATTTAATTTATTAAATTCGGCGGTAACACTTTTTGATTTTCGCTTATCGCTATGCCCACTCTTAGCTCTAGCAAATAATACTCTCAACTGTTCTTGTGCAGTATCCCTACGAACTCTAAATGAATTTGCTTCTTTTTTCTTTGCTTTGATTTTATTCAAGCCTTCATCTAGTTTTGATTTCAACTCTTTATATTCTGCCTGAATTGTATCTCTTTGATCTGCAAATCTTCTTGCGGATTTATTATGATTAGATCTTTGATCACGCATACGTCTTATCTTTGACTCCATTGTGTTTAACGTATCTTTAAGATCGTCTTTTTCGGCGTCGGGTTGACGCTCATTTAATCCGGCCACAGTAATGGGTAGACCCAATAGGATTTGAAACCCACCATTTCAAATTAGTGAAAAAATCCACCAACTTAATCTAATTGTTGGAATAATTATTCCTAATGAAAAGGCAAATCTACTGGTCATTAAACTAAACCTTCTCAACATTGGTGTCCTGCTTAATGAAATCAATGTTCTTCCATCAATTAAATGTCCTTCTGAATCTTCCAATCTTACATTAATTACTAATTCACCGCTTGATTTAGATTTAGGGTTCATCCAAATCCAAGCAGAAGATTCATCTGCAGCCGCTAAAATTACTTCTCTTCTTTCTAAATCAGAATCCCATGGCCTGTTACCTAATTCCATCATCGCCTTACCTTGTGGATTTAATTCAATAGAATGTGTAATTATCTCAGGATCAGTATGCGCAGACTGAGTCTTTAACAATACTGTTCTTTTTTTATGAGATGCATTTATCAATTGAACAAACATTGAGCCTTTTTCATCAAAAATATCGTCAATATCTACATCAAAATAATAACCAGTTTTTCTAATTTTTTCCAAATCTTCAATATTTTTCTGTAATGTTCTAGTCATTAATCTATTAAAAGGGTCACAAGTATTGTGAAGATGCCTTATTAATTCAGACCACAACTGAAGATCATAAATTATAGATGGTTGTTTAATCTTATACTCAGATTCAATTTTTTTAATTAAGTCTGTAGTTGTCATACGCCCTTCATCATGAAGATAATGAAGTAATACTATTTTTTCAAAAAATTTATAATTATCTAATTTTACCCTTCTTTTCGTATTAATCTCTTCAATAATCTGTTCGATTTTATATCTTAAAAATGGATCACAGATTGTCAATAGTATTTCTGTTAATGGATAATTAAGTATTGATGGATGAAACACTGGTTTATACGCGCCCACTAATCCCCATTCTTCTGATGTATTAAATTCAACATTTTTCCTTTTAATTAGAAAACTAAAATTAATCAATACACAAGATAAAGAAAACTCCCTTAATATTTCTGAAACCTCACTAAAACTACCTAATGAAATTATTATAATCTGCAATAATAAAGCTAATAATGTAATCATTGTTGAGACTAATCTTTTATTAATTGCATCATTAGCCATTTGAGTTATTTGTTCAAAACCGTGTGATTTTTCAATATTGTAGCCTGAATGCAAATGAATTAATGCATTATATCTCACAATCATTCTAGAGATCATTGCCTGTGCAGTATTTGCTGTTAACATTAGAAGCATTGCCAACAAAAACATAATGCTAAGCCAATCCATAAATGGCGTTAATTCCAAATCAAAAACGACCGGGCTAAATGCGCCCCACCATTCTGGTGTTCTATGTTCTTTCCAAACTCCAATACCAACGACTAAGGCAATTAATGGTGGTAAAACTAGCATTAAACTTGCTCCTTTACTAAGCAATAACTTATCAAATTTAGATAGTAAATCTTCAATAATTCTAAAAATTTTTAAACGCTCTGAAATTTTATCGATGTCTATTGAAAATTCATCTTCCTCGTCTGACAAAGTTATCTCTCCATTAATCTGCTATCGCATTGAAAATACATTTACAAGCTGGACATCTCGCTTTAGCTGGTCTCTTTTCGTAAGGAACTCTCAAAACTTGGTCGCATTTTGGGCAACCAATTACATCATCATCCGAACTTGCAAATAATTCCTCTTCTATTTCTTCATCATCTTTTTCAGACTCCCCATTAGCACTAAATTGAGTTAAACAAGAGGGGCATTTTACTTGGCCTGAATATCCTAAAGGCACTTGTAATTGTTTTGGACAAGAAGGACAATCAATAGTTCTCTTTTCTGTTTCAGGTTTTTCTTCCACCTTCTTATTTTTTTCACTGAAAGTCCGAGTTTCTAAATTTTCAATTTGATTCTTGGCTGAAACGATTCTGACACCAAAAATTATCAACAAAGCAATCATAACACCTACAATTAAACCAGCCCAATTTATAGAAAAATCTGATTCTTCCAATATTATTTCTGCATTACTAGAAACCACCTCTACATTTGTTTTAGCGATGTATTCGTCCATAATCCAAATAAGTTCTAAAGTTGTTGTTGATGTGGACATCCATTCATTAATTTTTAATTCAATTTGTTTTTCTGATTCTGCATTAACCCCTGGAACGTCCTTCTCTGCTAACAATCTTTTTTGGCCGTCAACTGCAATTAATTTACCTGTACCTGTATCTAGAGGGCCATTATTCTGCAATTCCAATAAAATCGTAACTGTATCATCCAAAGTAGGATTTTCTGGAGATGGTCCTGAAACTATTTGTAAAAATAAATTTGCGATACCAGAATCTACATTTTGTTCATCTGCTGCGGAATTCGAGGGTATCCAATCTAATGGCTGTAAAATCAATTCAACCTTGTAAGTTCCTTTTGGTGCAATCCCTATCATTGTATTTGTAGTCCTTAATCCTGGTTCTAAATGAATTTCTAATTCACTTGCAATAATCGCTTCTTCATTAGTTACAAAATATATTTTAGAAACTACCAATCTAGAATTCCCCTCTGTAAGGTTAGCACCCCAATTAATCGAGTAACCATCCTCATAGTCATAAGATAACGAATATATTTCTGCAAACAAAGATTGTTGATCTGATATGAGTACTTCAGAAGTTCCAGAAAAACTTTCGGAAGAGCCATTTTCGTTGTAAACAGTCCAATTGACTACAAATGTTCCAGAGGTTTGCGCTATAAAATTTGACTTTAACTCCATACTATTTCCTGAATCAATACTTACAATTGAACCATTAGAATAATCTCCATTAATTTCCACTTGTAAAAAATTACTTATTGGTTCGGAACCACCATTATGAACTAAGATTGAAAACTCAATTTCATCACCTACGTGCCAAGGTCCATTTCTTAATATCAGATCTCCTGATTGAGAAACTGAATCCGCGGAATTAGCAGGAATTATTGAGATTAATAACACAGTTAAAACAACAATTGGAAGTGCCCTTTTGGTCCTCATTCACATAGCGGAATCAATGACTAATTAAGATACATTGTGTAACTTTCAAGGATTACTAACATTTATTGAAGAAATCAAAGTCGAGCGAACGTTAGAGATGGAGCCGAAGACGCTATTACAATTAAAGCCAGAATTATTGGCTAAAGCAATTATTCATCGAAGACAACATTTAATGGACCAATTGCCAGAAATAATCAAAAAGGCCAATAAAGAAGTCAGGGAAGCAGAAGATGCGATAAAATACCATGAAAACCTTACATCTGGAAACCAAAATAAAACTGTAGGAAACTTAAATGAACTCAAAAAATTACGTGAAGAATTTAATTCAGCCATAGGTAGATTAAATAGAGCAGAAAATATTTTCAAAAACTCTGAAGAAATTATTTCATTTTGGGAAGGAAAATTAGAGTTTGGTTTTGAAGAACTTTTGGAGGATAGTAAAAGAGTTGAAAACGGAGGTGCAAGCAGTTGGGCACTAAGGAAAAAATCAGCAAATAGTGACGAGGGTGGTGAAGAAGAATGACTCCCAAATCCAGCAAAAAAGAAAATAAAGATAAAGAAAAATTAGAATCTAAACTTTCAGATTTAAATGTTTCAATAACAAATATTTCACAAGACATCAATAAATTATATGATGAAAGAAAATCATTAAATTTGATGAGCTTAGCAATGAATAACCACTTAGAAAACATCAAGGGGTTACCAGAAGAACAGCAAGAAATACTAGTTGAAGTTCAAAATAGACAGAAGGAAGCAAATGAATTAAGAAGTATGAGAGACGAAATAAATTCAAACATTATTCTTCCAGAACAGGCTATTTTAGAAAATTTATACCTGTATTATTACAGATTAACTGGTGAAGAATCAGATTTAAGATATCCTAGTCTAAAAAAGGAAGCAGAAATGTTTAGTAGATTTTTAGAATTACAACAAATGTTCATTCAAAAAGTAAAAAGCACACAATACCACAATGAGTTTCAAGAATTAATGAATGAACAATTTTCAACAATTGAAAAATTAAACAAAATAAGGAAAAAAAGTGGTAACTCAAAAATTAATGTATCCAAAAAAATAGATAGTAAAAACCCAATCGGTTTTAAAATATTTAAAATAAATAAGAAAATCGCATCACACAAACGTAAGATTGGTCAATTGAAAAAAGAAAGATCTCAAATTGAGGCGAAGCTTGGGAGAAAGGGGAATAGGAAGAAAAAATATAATGTACCCAATTTAAGTTCGATTCAAGATAGAATTTCTGAAGGTGGAAGTTTATCATTAGATGATTTAGGTGCATTACTTAAACACGGGAAAGGAATTCAAGAAATAGAAGAAACTGTACAAAAATCAAAAAATGCCAAGAAGGAAATAAAAAATACTCCAAAAAGAAGAATCCAGACCAGTAGAGGTAGAAGAAGGGCTGGCCCCAGAGATACTTCGTTAAAACAAGACAGATGACCCGATTTCATGCGGAATCTCTTTTCACTAGATATATTACAGAACTATCATGATTGAGGATTTATTGGAACAAATCTCAAATAATTCCTCTGTAGAGTCCTGCGGTATTTTTGATTTAAATGGTCTTTTAATTGTTTCAAGCGGTAATAAAGACCATTTAGATAAAATTTCAAATTCAATGCATAGAATTTTAGATGAAAATTCTAAACAATTTCATTCATTAGATGTTGAACCAATAAATTGTATTACTTTAATTGGTGAAAAAGGAATTACCTTATTTTGGCCATTAAAAGAATCTTCTGCTTTAGTTTTGAAAATTGATGGGGAAGGAAATCTAGGAATGATTCGGAAACAAATTAGCGAGTTAATTCCAAGAATTGAAAGTTTGATTTAATCAAACAAAGGTCCAAGAAGGACAGGGCCATTGGGGCCTACATCAATTGCTTGTTTTTCCATTGTATGCCTTACATGCCTCATTTTCTCTAATTGAAATGTCCGAACTAATTTTCCATTTCTTCTATCCAAACCCATTGAAATAATTGCATCTGCCAAGAAACCTTCATTTCCATCGAGTTCAGCAAATTCTCCAACTTGTCTTTCGGTTAAACAAATACATTTCAAATTTTGGGACCTAATAAAATCAAAGAAATTAAACATAGTTCTTCTCATTTTTTCATCAACATTAGTTAAACTGTAAATAGCACCTAAAGAATCTAAAAAAAAAACAGTAAATTGATCTCCCCTCTCTCTTTTAAAATGCTCAATCATTCTTCTTGTAAATTTTAAATAATCCATTGCATCATTATCTCTTCTTAACTCCGTAAAATCCGTAATTTGCAAATTTTGAGGGAGAGACAAACCAAGAGAACTTGCTCCTCTCATTAATGAATCCACAGTTTCTTCAATTGTGCAATAAAGTCCAAATTCGCCAGATTGTCTCAAATAATTTGAAACAATTGTTAACGCTGTTCCTGTTTTTAACGCACCAGGAGGTCCAGTTATCAAACTAATATATGGTGGTTGTACATCATTAAACATTACGCGCTCAATTCCAGGAAGATTCCCTAAAAACATCTCATCACTGAATCTTGCTAAAACTTTTCACACTTAATCCTCTCGCAATAATTCTATTATTTAGGCTGATAAACAGACTTGCCTAATCAATGCGGTTATATGGAACGTTCCAATCCCAATGCCGTTACAGAACAAGGAGTTGGCTAACATATGAACGAATTAAAGAAAGTACTTGAAGTCAGAAGAGCGGCAATGGATACTAAAGCCACTGATTTTAGAATAAAAAGAGATGATTGGAATTCAAAAACAAGAGAGTTTCAACAAACAAGAAATTCATTAAATTTAGCCGTTAGAGAATTAATTCAAGAAGTTAAAAAACAGCGTACAATCAGAGATGCTGAAAATGAAAGAGTTAGAGATATGAAAAAAGTTAGGGATGAATGCAATAAAAAAGTCCGTGATGCAAAGAAAGATATTGAGGGTAGCCAGCCTATCGAGGAAAAAAAGAAAATGCATAAGAATCGAAAACAACTTGAGCAACTAAAGAGAGAATTCAGTAGATTAGAAAGAGAAATAGATGAAGGAAGGCATCGAGGAAAAAAAGAAGATGAGGCTATGAAGAGGGCCAAGTTCCTGACTCAACAAATTAAAGCACATACTCCAATAAAAGTAAAAATAGAAGCCACACCAGAAGCACAAGCAGCTTATGATGCTGCTCTTAAAGAACAAGAGAATGCGCATCAAGACGTTACTGAAGCAGCATCACAAGCACAAGCTGCTCACGAATTAATGCTTGAATGGAACAGTGAAGTAGATTCAAGAAGAGCCAAAGCAGAAGAAGCACATAAAACATTGAGAAATACAAAGAAAGAGGCAGATTTAGCGCATCACAGATATATTGTGGCATTAAGATGTTTGCATAGCATAAATAATATCTTCAAAACAATGCAAACAGAAAGNCGCGATAAAACAACNNCTAGTGAACCNCAATTAAGTGTTGATAATTTAATGGGTAAATTGCTTTCNGGTGAAACATTNACNACAGAAGAATTAATGCAACTTCAAAGCATGGANTGACGGTGAGAATATAATGCTCGACCGCGAGAATATNAAAGAAATCNTAGAGGATTACGATCCATTAAAATTACGNGTNGGNATGGTNGCAAGCCATTCTGCACTAGATATTTGTGANGGNGCAATCGAAGAAGGATTNCCAACTGTTGCCTANGCNCAAAAAGGAAGAGAAAAAACNTATTCTCAATATTTNAAAACTNCAAGAAGTAAATCNGGAAGAGTAACAAGAGGAATGGTTGANAAAACAATTGCATTNGATAAATTTAGNGANATTCTTGCNCCTGATTTTCAACAACAAATGAGAGATAGAAACGTTGTNTTCATNCCAAACAGATCNTTTACNTCATATTGTGGAATGACTGAAATTGAAAATGATTTCAAAGTACCGTTATTTGGAAGCAGGAATATGCTTAGAATGGAAGATAGAGAAGAAGANCAGGATTACTATTGGTTACTTGAAGAAGCAGGNCTTCCATTCCCTGAAAAAATAAATGGATATGAAGAAATTGATTGTTTATCAATTGTAAAATTACATCACGCAGAAAAGAAANTNGAAAGAGGNTTCTTTACTTGTGCATCTCCTGGAGAATTTGAAGAAAAATCTGNAGCATTNATTAGACAAGGAGTAATTGACAAAGAAAGCCTNGCNGGTGCTAGAATTGAAAGATATGTAGTTGGNCCNGTNTTCAATCTNAACTTCTTTTACAGTCCACTTGAAGATGATTTACCTAAATTGGAATTATTAGGTGTTGATTGGAGATTTGAATCAAGTCTAGATGGTCATGTNAGACTTCCNGCNCCACANCAAATGACNCTNCCNGAATCTCAAAAGATCCCTGAAATGACTGTTGTNGGGCATAATACAGCAACAATNAGAGAATCATTACTAGAAAGTGCATTCGANTTNGGTGAGAANTTTATTGAAGCATCTAAGAAACATTACTCNCCAGGAATTGTTGGTCCNTTCTGCTTACAAACNTGTATTGATAAAGATATGAATTACTACATTTATGATGTTGCTCCAAGAATAGGTGGNGGAACAAATGTACATGTTTCAGTTGGACATCCTTATGGAAATTCATTATGGAGAAAACCAATGTCAACAGGCAGAAGAATTGCTCAAGAAATTAGGTTAGCTGCAGAACAAGATAGACTTCTAGAAGTTTTAACTTGATGCCAGGTGTTTTTCAAATGTATTTTGAAAAAGATGATGTNCGACAAAAATCNAAGAATACATTAGATTGTATTGGAAATACTCCTTTAGTAAAACTCAATAAAATTGTTCCAGAAAACTGTGCTGACATTTTTGTAAAATTAGAATATTTTAATCCCACNGGTTCAAAAAAAGATAGAATGGCACTTGCAATGATAGAAGGTGCTGAAAAAAANGGCCTGCTTAAACCAGGAATGAAAGTTGTAGAATTATCTGGNGGATCTACAGGAGCTGGTTTAGCATTCGTTTGTTCTGTTAAAGGTTACAAATTCCATGTAGTTTCTTCAGATGCATTCTCTAAAGAAAAACTAGATACAATGACTGCTTTAGGAGCAGAATTAGATATTATTGAAAGTGATGGCGGTAAGATTACAAGAGATTTAATCGAGAAAATGGTTGAACATACAAATGAAATTGCTCTAGATGAAAACATATTTTTTACAAATCAATTAAAAAATANTGATTTNATTGATGGTTTTGAAATCCTTGGAAAAGAAATTNTTGAACAATTAGATGTTCCTATAGATGGCTTTTGCGACTCTGTGGGTACTGCAGGATCACTAATGGGAGTTTCAANAGCACTAAAAAAAGCCAATCAAAAAACCAAAATTGTCGTACTAGAACCTTCTACNTCACCAATTATTACTACTGGAAAATCAGGCTCTCANACTGTGGAAGGAATNGGACTAGGTTTTGTTCCAGAATTATTAGATAAGGATTTTTACGATGAAGCAAGAGTGGTTGATGAAAAAATTGCAAGGGAAATTGCTGTTAAATTAGCTAGAGAAGAAGGAATCTTTGGAGGAACATCCACTGGTATGAATGTTGCAGGAGCAATNGAGTTGGCNAAGGAATTAGGTCCNGGGAAAACAGTTGTTGCAATAGCTTGTGATTCNGGATTAAAATATCTTAGCGAAACTTTGTATGCAAATTGATTATTGCCATTTAATCCAATCTGCATTTGAATTAGGCACCCTATACCAATTTACTCCNTCGTGTTTAATCCATTCATATCCATCTGTATTAACTACNCCTTGAGCATCTATTGAGGGAGGNATTATNACATCAGAAACAGGNACAAATCCTTCTTCTTTCATCTCTTCTTNTATCTTATTCATATTAAATTCTAAATTAGATCTTATCCTTTCTAACCTTAGTGCTTGATGTGGCCCTATTAATTTCCATAGCAAAGCCCATTCATATTTATCAGATATTTCAGAAAGTTCTAATTCACTTCTTGCTTCGAATAAACTTCTTTCTAATTTCCTAGATCTTGCTCCTCTTGTAACTAAACAAAATGCTAACCAAGTGAAGAAGGGCACACCACCAAAGATACCAATTAAATCCCAGGCACCTAATCCAATTGTTGTTCCAGGCAATACAATTTCAAATGATTCNACAGGTACTGAATCTCCACTGTATANATCCGTCCCTAACCTGTCTTCATCCATATCNGACCAACCATCATTATCATCATCTGTATCTGAATTGTCACCAATCCCATCACCATCGTTGTCAAAACATTCATTGAAATTATCTGGAAATAAATCTACATCATCTAAACACCCATCATTATCTAAATCATTTGGACTAGCTAATTTTGGAAGAATATCTATTGAATCATTATATCCATCATTATCAAAATCATTTAGATAAGGATCTGCATCTGTTCCATTTTGGTTATCTCCCAAACCATCTCCATCCAAATCTTCCCATTGTGTCGGATTATTGGGGAATAAATCAGGTAATCTTCCTGCAAGATTATCTCCATATCCATCTCCATCAACATCTGACCATTGTGTTGGATCNGTAATGAATGCATCTGCATTATTTCCTGTTNAGTTATCTCCATATCCATCTCCATCAATATCTCCCCATTGTGTAGGATCATCTGGGAATTTATCTGCNCCTATTCCCATCGGATTATCTCCCATACCATCTCCATCTGNATCNGCCCATTGTGTCGGATCAAAGGGGAATGGATCTTCTAGGTCTCCGTATCCATCACCATCAGTATCTTGCCATCTGGAGGGGTCATCATCGAATGCGTCGTTTGCATCACTTACACCATCTCCATCAGTATCTATACATCCAAACATATCTGCAGTAGAATTCCCATACTCATNAGGACAAGCATCCCCTCTATTTCCAAATAATTCATCTCCATATCCGTCACTATCTGTATCATTCCACTGAGTCATATCTGATGGGAACGCATCATAATCATCTGCATAACCATCGTCATCAATATCGGACCAATTTCCTGCATCATTTGGAAATTTATCNGCTTCAATCCCAAATGGATTGTCACCATGACCATCTCCATCAGTATCATTCCATTGAGTCCTATCGTTTGGAAATGCATCGTCCTCATCAGCATACCCATCATCATCCGTATCTTTCCAGCGATTAGGATCCAATGGAAATTTGTCGCCTTGAGAACCATATTTGTTATCCCCGTACCCATCACCATCAGTATCATTCCATTGTGTGGCATCATTAGGAAACTGATCAACTAGGTTTGCACCTGAGGATTGGTTATCNCCATAACCATCCCCATCTGCATCTTTCCATTGAGTAACCTCAGTTGGTAAGTCGTCGCCATTATCCGACCACCCATCTCCATCTGAATCTGGACATCCGAAGGTATCTTGATTACTTGTCCCACTGATAGTTGGACAAGCATCACCTTCAAATCCATTGTATTGGTCACCAAATCCATCTCCATCTGTATCTAACCATTGACTAGATTCTGCTGGGAAATAATCCTGATTATCGGCCCATCCGTCGAAATCTGTATCAGGGCAACCATATGTACCGTTACGATTTGATTCGCCATATTGATGNGGGCAAGAATCACCTCTAAGTCCCGACATATTGTCGCCATATCCATCTGAATCTAGATCAGAAATTTGAGTNGCNTCNATTGGGAATAGGTCTCCTTGATTGGATTGTCCATCNCCGTCTGTATCTACACACCCAAGAAAATCAAGGGTTGAATTACCTGCTTGACTAGGACAATCGTCTGCTAGAATTCCAACTGGATTATCTCCATATCCATCNCCATCAACATCTGACCATTGGGATTGTTCGAAGGGAAATGCATCAATTCGATCTGCGTATCCATCAATATCAGTATCAATCTCTAATATCTTTAAATTTTCATACTTAGCAGCANACNNANTACCTTTTAAAATCATCAAACTTGATTCGCCGCGAAACATTGGCCTACGAAGTAGTAAATCGTCTACTCTCCTTGGAGCCTCATCANNTGCACCACTAACAAATGGAACATATCCTTGCTGAAAAATTGTCGATACATTACTTGTCAAATTAACTTCAATCGTGGAGGTTTCATAAAATCGAATGTTNGTTAATGTNGTAAAGGCCATATNTNNGAATGTGACNAANATCCGATCACTNTCAATGGCAATATATCCTGANNTGAAANTATAGGANGCCCATGCGTCTGTATACCCAATATGTTGNTCAGACATTGNACCAGATGTTGTGTTATAGGCATGAAAATATANGGGATATATTGTAGGNGAGCCAGAAATACTGCCATCTAAATAAGCACAGAGGAAAAATATCGATTCATTATTCAAAGCAACAATATNACGTATNNTTTCGCAATTAGTGTTGACTGTTGACCATGAATTTGAACCTGGGGCTAAAACACGCAATTTGTCGTCGCCATTAACCCAATATTCTCTCAGCACAGCATATCCATTTTCCAGCAGTATCGGAGTTGACTGTGCGTTGTCANCAGATGGGACTTCAATTGAATTTATCACCGAAAGATTGTGGTCCATAGTCACAAGAATATTTGTCGATANTATAGAANNCGCCGAATAAGAAGTCCCCCCAATGGAAATACTGTTGCAGCGCGGATTAGTTGATTCAACATATGANGTGACAACNATCTTGAATGTAGTAGAATCAACAAAACTTTCCTCAAATACCGCTACCTTANAATGCTGGTTACTATTACCTCCAACGGTATAAAAAATCGTATGTGAATCAATCTCAAATGTTGACAAATTCACCTTGGCAACAAAAATATGTTCGCCCNTTGTTGATGAATTTATTACTCCCCCAAATGATTGGTATTGGTAGTTTTGATATCCTAACGTTCCTGCAAGTACAACATACTCCTCATCCAGATTTATCAGGGTATGTGCTCCATAAGCATGGAAAAACCCAATCCCTGTTAATCCAAACAAGCCACTTAATGAGCTTCCANCATGATTTGAATAAGTCTTAACATTAATCATCTCGCCATCAGGGTTNAGCATAATCAATGCATTATCTCCATCATAAAAACTCTCACCATTAGTAAATGTTCCAGAACTGTCCGTAGTAACCAATATCATATAACTTCCATTTTTGAGTTGAAGAAAATCTTGAACTCGCGGCTCAAGATTAGCCCCATATGTCATATCAGGAAATGTATCAAAATCCAAATATTCTGTATTCAANGGATAAGGTATTGTTCCATTGAATGAACCTAATGAATTAGACATTCCAGAATTNCTACTCTTGCTTNGAATATCTTCCAACATATCATNTTCTTCAAATGANAAAATAGTTGAAAATGGGACTAATATNATAATAATTGCTAANATAATTGCCCTCATTATTGCCACCTACTCCAATCTGANNCNGTATCTGGCACNCTATACCATTTGAATCCCATNTGATCTGTCCACTCATATCCATCNGTATGNATCATACCTTGAACATCTATAGATGGAGGCATTACATGTTCNTCATTTGGNAAATNAAAATCNGGATCTTCTGCTATCTTTCTTTCTATTTCATTGAAATGTACCTCTAAATTAGAACGTACTCTTTCTAGNCGTAAAGCTTGATGAGAACCNANTANTNTTAACATCAAAGCAAATTCATATCTTCTTGAAATTTCNGATAATTCTTCTTCTGATTTTGATTCAAATAATAATTTTTCAAATTTNCTAGATCTTGCCCCTCTTGTAATTAAACAAAACAAAATCCATGAGAAAAATGGNACACCACCAAATANTCCAATTAAATCCCAAGCNCCTAATCCNATTACAGTACCTGGAACTCTNANTTCNAAAGATTCTACAGGNACTGAANANGNATCCNTNGNATNTGTTCCTTCTTGTGCTTCAGTAATGTCATTAATTCCATCATTATCATCATCTGAATCTTGATTATCNCCCCAACCATCACCATCTGAATCTTTACATTCATTTGGATTACTTGGNAATGCATCTTCCTCATCNNNACANNNATCNCCATCTAAATCTCCAGGTGTTGGAATATTAGGTAATGGATCAATACTATTGTTATAACCATCATTATCNGTATCNTTTACAAATGGGTCTGGNTTNGTACCATTTGGATTATCTCCNNANCCATCTTGNTCNNAATCAGCCCANTGNGTNGGATCTTTTGGANATNCATCNGGATTNATTCCANATTGATTATCNCCATATCCATCNCCATCTANATCAGACCATTGAGTAATATCTGTAGGGTAAGCATCTGCACGGTAACCCGTTTCATTATCACCCCAACCATCACCATCTACATCTGACCATTGAGATGGTTCTAATGGGAATGCATCTGGTCTTAATCCAAGTGGATTGTCTCCATAACCATCTCCATCTGCATCAGACCATTGTGTGGAGTCAAAGGGGAATGCATCATTATCATCATCGTATGAATCTCTATCTGAGTCTGCATGTCTAGTAGGATCATTAGGGAAAGCATCACCTAAATTTCCATCTGCATTGTCACCATAACCATCTCCATCTGTATCTTGTTTTTGAGTTGGATCAAATGGGAACATATCTAAATGATCTGGAACAGTATCTCCATCTGTATCTAGATATTCATTTGGATTATCTGGGAAATCATCTCCTTCATCACTCCATCCATCTCCGTCTGAATCTATACAACCTCTTCTATCAATTGTTGAATTACCATAGATTAATGGGCAATTATCTCCATTATTTCCAAATTCTTGATCACCAAAACCATCCCTATCAAAGTCGCTATTCTGTGTAGAGTCAAAGGGATATTCATCAGAATTATCTCCAGTTCCATCGCTATCTAAATCAGACCATTCTGTATCATCACCAGGGAATGGATCTCTAATATCAGGACGCCCATCTCCATCCTTATCAGGACATCCTTTTTCAAATTCAAATGTAGAATTGCCTGCATCTCTAGGACATAAATCTTCATAATCCTCAAATCCGTCTGCATCATCATCAAAATCCTCCAATGAATCCATACATCCGTCACCATCAATATCTGTGATATTAGAAGTAACCCAACCAGTCATTCCCTTAGGGCAATTATCTTCAGTATCATTTAACATATCACCATCATCATCGTCATCCTCATCATAATCACGGCAACCATCAGAATCATGATCAAATGCCGAGATTGATTCAAAACCTAAAGGTGAAAAAGGGCAATTGTCAAAAATATCAAGAATATAATCACCATCATCGTCTTCATCTAAGAGATCTGGAACAATATCAAAAT